>NZ_JAPDPE010000013.1 GCF_026283955.1 Dyella silvatica
CATGCGACAACAGACTGCTGCCCTACGCAACAAGGCGACCTCGTTACGTGCCCAGCTCGCTCAGATCAACGACCAATTGCGCATCCAGCAGCATCAAGTCACCAGCGCGCAGGATCTCCTGGATCGCATCAGACCACTCACCGCCCAGGGGTATGTCTCGATCCTGCAGGTGAAACAACAAGAAGCCGCCGCCTTGCAGGCCCAGGCCCAGTACAAGACGCTGATGCGACAGCAGCTAGAGCTGCGTCAGCAAGGGCAAGCCACCCAGCAGGCATTGGCACAGCTACCACTGGATGCGGCCACCCAGCGCAACGGCATCGAGCGTCAATTGTCTGCCGTCAGCCAATCGATGGCGCAGAATGAAATGCAACGTGCGGTGATCTTTCGCGCCCAGCGGGACGGCATGTTTGATGAAAATTATGTAGGCAACACTCCGTAAGTCGAGATTATTATGGATGATGAAAATAATAATTATGCACCCATCTTGCGCCTGATTGTTTTATCAACATGCCTTATTACTGGATGCGCTTCAAATAACAGTCGCCTTGACAATTACCTTTCAAATCAAGCGACGGGCGAATGTGATCGCTATGCTTTCGATGGTAATGGCGGCTTCAAACAAAACTTTTTATCCGGTGTCGATCATGGCCTGCGACCCAGTAAATCGAGGCATGAGTATGGACATCCTGACGGCAATGTAGTGACCACAACGCCATCTCCACCACAACCCACATGCCGGCCTCCCAGCAGGCGTCCGGAGTAGCGCAGTAGACATCATCGATGTCGCCAGTCTGAAGACTTGGTAGATCCGGGCTTCAACTCATCGCCACACGGGGTATACCCATGCTGTTCGTCCCAGCTTGTCCGTAGCGTTTTTGCGTCTGCCTGCGCAGGCTTGGTCGGCGGGTAAAACTGCCTGGCGTCATCAAGCTAGCCAAAACCCACAATCCATATAAGATGCGTCTCGCTCTTTTTTCGTTCCGTCAAAAACCATCGCCATGGATAAGCTATGAAGTCAGTACGTAATGTTTCGTCTGCCCTGAACAAGGCATGGACCCGCACCTTGTTGGGCACCATCATCGGCCTGGCCACCGTCGCATCGGCGCATGCAGATGATATGTCATCGCGCATGACCAGCCAGTACGTCGACATGTGCGCCAATCAGTCGATCAATATGCCGCCGCCCTACGGCGAGGGAGACCTCAAAGGAAACCCGAAACTGGCGTCTTACTGCGAAT
The DNA here is from genome assembly GCF_026283955.1 of Dyella silvatica. GTDB lineage: Bacteria > Pseudomonadota > Gammaproteobacteria > Xanthomonadales > Rhodanobacteraceae > Dyella_C > Dyella_C silvatica. Next base: position 1,239 of record NZ_JAPDPE010000013.1, read on the forward strand.
GTTTTGCCGGCAAATTTGCCCAGCGCGCGGCGGCCACGATACAGAATATGAATAGCGGCAAGCCCGATACGAGCTCGTTGCAGGATACCGTCAAGCAAGAGCGCGAGATGCGTAACAGCTGCCGGCAGCAGGTCGGCCTGCCACTGATCAAGTTCTCTTGATGATCGCCATGAAGACTCCTATGCGCACCCTGCTTGCCCTTGCCTTGACCACTGTTTTGCCGCTGGCCGGATGGGCAGCAAGCCCGGCGGCACACGCCGTCGCGAATGCCTCGACGTCGCAAGACAGTGTCTATCTCGGTTACTACCAGGAAGACCCGGCCAGCAATCCCGAAGACCCGACCATGGGTTCGGTGTACCTGAACCTGCCGGCGTCCGACAGTGAGTTCTCCGGCACCATGTACTTCACTTACCTTGGCTGCCAGAGCCATAACCTGGGTACCATCTCAGGCAGCAAAGCCGGAGCCTCGTTGAAAGGCAAGTGGAACGGCAGCATCGACGGCACCCAACAAGCCGGTACATTTACCGGCACCTATGCACCAGCGCAAAGTGCCTATGCCGGCACGTTTACCGTTGACGGTGGCAAGCAGTACATCGACATCCCCTCTTGTATCAGCTACTACATTGCACCCAAGGGCACCTTTGAGTTGTTCGCCGTCGGCAAGAACGTGCCCAGCAATTTCTCTGTGTCGATGACCGGCAACACGGTCAGCTGGAGCCCACCCAGCGGCGCCATAATGACTCTGGTCTACGTGCTTGATCCGGCCGTCGCCAGCAGCGGTCATGGCAATGCCACCGTGTGGCAGACCCTGGTCATGGGCCCGCAAGGTACGGCAAACCTGAGCGAAGCCGGCCTGGTAAGCGGGCATACATACGTGGTCGCCGTCGGCGCATCGGATAGCCGCTTTCATCGGCTGAGCTTTGCCAGTAGCCGGTTCACCGCCCCCTGAGCGAGCTACCGCCCTACATCATCCTGCCAGCGCAGGATGGTGTAGGGAGTGCCGACTTTCTTTTGTCCAGGACGCAACGCGTCGAAACGCACCGTGACCTGCAACGCCGACCGCATGCCGTCGGCCGTACTGGCCGTGGCATAAATGGTTTTGACGTTACCGCCACGCCAGTTGCCGGCCGGCATGCCATTGGGCAATACCGGCGGCGGCGCAGGCGGCTGGGTTGCCTCACGCACCGCAATGAAGCGCTGCGCTTTATTCATGTCCATCCCCGGCAGCGCGGACAAGGCCAGCGCAGGCGCCAGCAAGGGCGTCGGCTGAGGGCGGCGCGACCACAGCGTAATGGCGGGCTCCACCTTCTGATAAATGGCCGGCGTCATGCCGAGCACAGCCTGTAAATCTTCCAGGCTGGCAAACTCCGCATAGCGCGGCCCATGGTTCAGACCGGCCTGCTTATAGCGCTGGTTGCCGTAAGTCTGATTGTTCAAGCGTTGCGCGTCGCGCGACTCGACCAGGTTGGCCACTAAAGCAGCCGCCGACCCGGCATCTACACCGGCAGCCTGAAAAAGGCCTTGCAGCACATCGGGTGTCGCAGTGTTCAGATCGACTTTACCGGTTTCATCGCTGACACGAATTTGTATATCGGTGTCGTCGATGCGCAAGGTATAAAGACGTCCATCGGCGATCCAGAACGGACCCGTAGCAGGCTTGCCCAAGGCGCCGACGTTTTGCGCCGACTCGTAGATGGCCCGCATCACGCCCGCCTCGGCTAAGTATCGAACCTGCGTCTGCGCCAATTGATAACGCACCTGTGTAGCCTCAAGTCGCGACGCTGTCGCGTAGCCACCCAGAAGAATCGCCAGCAGCGTGCACGCCCACAACACTACCAGCAGCGCAACGCCACGCTGTTGGCGATAACGCATGGCGTAGACGTTCAATGCAGCCCCCTGCCATACAGCAGCGGCATGGCTATCGCACGCACGTTGATCGCGTTAGGCCCTTGCCGGATCGGAATATCCATGCGCGGCCAGAACACACTGCTGTCATTGGGCGTGACCTCGATGCGCACCAGGCTAGGCAGTCGCATCGAAGGCCCCCAGGTTTCCGACCACTGCTCTGGCCGCTGATCCTCGGTGCTGCCGTAATAGCTGAAATGAACACTGCGAACTTGCGACACCAGAATCTCCGGATCACTACGCGTACCCGGCGCAATACCGTCTGCCGACAGCATCGAAAAACTCAGTTCCAGGCGGGCCTTGTTTTCACCTGCGTCGACAAAAGTCAACGTCTGCAGCTGCGGGCCCAGCTTGCCAAGATAGCCGGGCAACGGCGCCACAAAGCGTATCTCCTTGGCGCCACCGCTAAAGACAATCGGCTCGCCCTGCTTGCTCGCTTCCCACGGAATCGCCGAGGTCTGGGTCAGCTCGTGGCGAAGAAACTGCTGTGCCGATCGAACCTGATCCAGCTTCTCGATCACCGCCGTGCCCGATCGCACACTATGCGTCGCCGTGCTGATACCCGCGTAGACGCCGAGCAACAGCAAAGCCATCAAGGCCAGCGCCGCAAGTACTTCGAGCAAGCTGAAGCCGTTGCAAGAGCTAAAAGGGCAACGGGAAACGGGGAACGGGGAACAACAGCGCGCACCGCAAGGTCGAGCGACACGCGCCCATTTCCCCGTTCCCCGTTCCGCGTTCCCCGCTTTCACTTAACCCTCAACGTGGTGAAGTGCGCCGAACGCTCACGCCGGCCATTACCCCACAACACATCGAGGTCCACCCGATAAAGTTGCATAGGCGTCGAGCCCACATCGGCAACCGCGGACTCAGACACCCACGGGCTAACCTTCAAGCGCCAGCGATATTGCGCATCAAATTGCCCCTCACTCGAACCCTCGCGCAATGGCTCGATCACCGTCATGCCATCCAGTTTGGATTGCGCCCACAAGGCCGCCTTGCTGGCCTCCGCCGCATGTCCCGAAAGCGCCATAGAACCCCCGGCAACTTGCATCAAGGCGGTAAATGCAATCGCCAGCAGCAGGATCGCGGCAATCACCTCAAGCAAGCTGAAACCGCGAACGCGATGAAAGCGCGGGACAACCACCCGCAAACGGGAAGCACAGCGAAACCCGGCATGGCGCGGACATGTGCCATTGGCCTCATTGCTTCCCAGCCTCATCCCAGCACCTCGCAAACCATAACCGCAAATTCAACACTAACAACGTGACATCCGCTTGACGCAGATAGGCGAAAGGGAGGAGGCATAGCCCTCTCCCTTTCGCGCTCACTGACTTACTGGGCAGTGCTTAGTTAGCAACGCAGGCGTTGATGCGAGCCTGGTTGGTCGCATAGGTGCTGGAAGTCAAATCGACGTTCAGGAAGGCCAGACCCGTGGTCGCAATCGAGTTATTACCAATCGTGGTCACCGCATTGGTGATCGTCGAGTTGTACGGCGCACCAAGCAGCTTACGGATATTGGCAGCATCCGTGCCGTTGCCATTGCTGTTACCCAGCAAATAGGAGACGGCAACGATCGGGTAACCCGAGCTCTGGATCGCGTAGGCCGAAGGCTGGACCAGCACAATGCAGCTGGTGCTGGGAGTCGGTGAAATGGCCGTAACGATGGCCTTACCAGTGGTTGCATCGGCGCCATTGATCACACTGTTATAAACCATGGAGCTGTTGCTGATCGTGACCGTGTTGCTCAGGTCGGCTGCCGGATCAAAACCGTTCACCGTCGCATACTGACCAAGCACGTTTAGCACATTGGCAGTCTCGGCATAAGCGATCGTTCCATCGGTGGCGAGAACCATATTGACGACATTAGCGTTGCCGCTTTGGCCTATCCAGTTTGATGGAATGGTTGACTTATACAGCGAGATGACTTTGGTGAAAGCCTGATCGGTGACGAAGTGCACGCTAGCGGTACCGCCGCACACTGCGGCCAAATGATTGCTGAAACCGAATGTAGTGCCGCTGTCATCCGAACGGTAAACCACATTGATCGGACCCGACACGCCCACTGGTACGCCGGCTGCGGTCAATTGACTGTCGCCCCAGTCGATGATTTGACCGGAAAAGATTTTGCAAATCAGCGCATCGGTAAGGGCCAACGAGTCCACGTTGGCCTTGTTGAACTGAAGAGCAATGCTGCCCGCAAGAACCGGAAACTGGATCGGCTTGCTGCTCGGGCGATTGGTCGTGTAGTTGTTGTAGTCAGTGAACGACAGCGGTGAATCCGTGCCGACAAAGTTGGGCTGAGTCAGGTCAGTACGGCTAACCGCAGGGGCGCCGAAGCCGATTGGCGTCGGCGCGCCATCCGGGCAGGCACTCTGTACGTTATAAACAATGGGGCCAGTAACGGTATGTACCGTCACACCAGCGAGAATATTCTTACCCGCGCCGCTGCCCGTCTGACAGTACGAAGTCTGCGGGTTACCGGTCTGCGACGAGTAGACGGCGAGGAGCGAGCCAGTGACGGGGGTGATCTGACGATCCGTAACATCGCCAGCGTAGCCGAGTGCTGGCAATGTTGAACCGCCACCGACCAGGGTGGTGCCGGCATGAGCCGCCGAAGCCAGCGTGACCATGCCAAGAAGCATTGCACCCGCGAGTGCCTTCATACAGTTCTTACCCATATATCCGTAAGCCATGATGTACTCCATTGCAGAAATACTTCTGAAAACGCAGATAGGCGAAAGGGAGGAGGCATAGCCCCCTCCCTTTCGCGCTTACTGACTTACTACTTACTGACTTGCCAGGTAATGCTTAGTTAGCAACGCAGGCGTTGACGCGAGCCTGGTTGGTCGCATAGGTGCTGGAGGTCAAATCGACGTTCAGGAAGGCCAGACCCGTCTGGTTAAGAGAGGTGTTGCCAATCGTGGTCACCGCATTGGTGATCGTCGAGTTGTACGGTGCACCAAGCAGCGTACGGACATTGGCGGCATCGGTGCCGTTGCCATTGCTGTTACCCAGCAAGTAGGACACGGCAACGATCGGGTAACCCGAGCTCTGGATCGCGTAGGCCGAAGGCTGGACCAGCGCGATGCAGCTGGTGCTGGGGGCCGGCGAAATAGCCGAAACCACGGCTTTACCAGTGGTCGGATCGGCACCATTGATCGCGCTGTTATAAACCACGGAGCTGCTGCTGATCGTGATTTTGTTGCTCAGATCGGCAACGGGATCAAAACCATTGACCGTGGCGAACTGCGCTGCCGCGTTGTTGACGTTGGCGGCCTCGGCGTAGCCGATCGCACCATCAAGACCCACGACGGTATTCACCACATTGGCGTTGCCACTCTGACCGTTCCAGTTGGTCGGAATGGTCGGCTTATACAGCGAAACCACCTTGGCGAAAGACTGGTCGGTGATGAAATGCAGGCTGGCCGTGCCACCGCATATCGAGGACAAGTGATTGCTGAATCCGAACGAGGTACCGCTGCCATCCGAACGGTAAACCACATTGATCGGGCCGGACACGCCAGCCGGCACACCGGCGGCAACCAATTGGCTGTCGCTCCAGTCGCTGATCTGGCCGGAGAAGATTTTGCAGACCAGGGCATCGGTCAGAGCCAACGAATTCACGTTAGCCTTGTTAAAGGTGATCGCCACCGCGCCAGCGACAGCCGGGAACTGAATCGGCTTGCTGCTCGGACGATTGGTCGTGTAGGTGCTGTAGTCGGTGAGCGACAACGGCGAATCCGCGCCAGCAAAATTTGGCTGGGTCAGGTCGGTACGGCTGACCGCGGGAGCGCCGAAACCGGTCGGCGTCGCGGCGCCATCCGGGCAGGCATTCTGTACGTTATAAACCACGGTGCCGACAGTCGCGCCAGCCAGGATGTTTTTACCAGCGCCGCTGCCCGTCTGGCAGTACGAAGTCTGCGGGTTGCCGGTCTGCGCCGAGTACACAGCGAGCAGCGAGCCCGCCACGGGGGTGATCTGACGATGCGTAACATCGCCACCGTAGCCGAGTGCCGGCAAGGTCGCGCCGCCACCGACCAGGGTGGTGCCGGCATGAGCTGCCGAAGCCAGCGTTACCATGCCAAGAAGCATTGCACCCGCGAGTGCTTTCATGCGGTTCTTACCCATATATCCGTAAGCCATGATGTACCCCATTGCATAAATACCTCCGAATTGGAGGCTGAGGTAAATATGATCGACTCCGCTTACACCATGATTAAACTTATAAGACGAGTTATATGGATCGGCTGTGACATTCCGTATGATTATTTAACCTTTTCGCCGAACAATTAGAATTTCTAAATAAATTAAAATTTATATTTGCCTCGATGGGCATACATTTGATCCTGCGTGGCGCATGGCGACAGCCACCAAACCAAACGCCTGATCACGTTCGAATCTCGTGATCCGAATCACTCATCAAGGCAGCACTTGCTGTCCATCACGCAATTTGTGCACAAGCACTTCACGCACGATAGACGCTACTTCCGCGTCTATTTTTGGCTGCGCCGACAGCTGAATCATGTCAGCATCGTCAAGCTCGCGCAGCACACTTCGAATCGCCGCCCTGCGCCCTTCGTTACACCATGTGTTAAGCACGGGTGGCAGGGTCGCAATAAACAGACCTGTCTTTTTCTCGCTTTCATCGCTACGGCGATTAAGCCTCTGTTTTATAAGATAGGGGATGCGAGTGGGCAGCCTCTGATAATGTGAATCCATTAAGTCGGTTAATGCCTCTCTCGCGCATCGATCAATCAGCCTTTCGGCCAATCTCTCCTGTCTCGCGTCAAATAATTGGCGTAATGTTTCGGCAAGCGCATCCAGGCTGCTCATCCAACCTCCACCATTGATTATGTATCGCCCATCTTGCGGACAGCCTTACGGCTACCGATCCGGCATAGATCAAGCTTGAATGTCAGCGGGATGCGCTTGGCATCCCGCATCCTGAGAGACCTTATTCGGCGAGTCGCTGACGTTCGGCTGCAGTCAGCACCTGTCTTTTTGCATCACTGAGGCGGCCAGCACCCAGTACCTGTATCGGGCTATGCGGATCGTAATCGGCACCGCTTGGCCGGCTCTCGACGCTACTGGTTTTGTCACCAAAACCAAGCACCTGTACCGAGATGATGGATGGCTGTTTGCTACGCGCATCATCCTGCTGCTTTCGGCTCATATCGTCGGCCGCCTGGTTGATCGCACTTGCCGCCGCACTCGCCGCGGACAACGCGCTCACGTTCACCGATTGCACTACCGGCACACCGATTTTTTCACCCTGCACCTGGATATTATCGGCATTGGCTACCTGCGCCGCCGCGACCACCAGATTGCCCGAGACCCGGATACCTGCATCGCCTGCATCGACCGTGCCGCGTGGTGCAACCAAATAAACGCTGCCGACCGCGGCCCCTGGCACACTTTGCAAGGTGGCGATACCGGCACCACTCACTTGACCGCGCGCATCGATGCGGCACCATGCATCGACGGTGCACAGATAGGTCGGCGGGGGGATTTCTGCCGTCGTCTTGGCACCCTGCCCGGCATTGATATCGCCGTTGGAACTCCAGATCACCAAGTCACCGCCCTGCTCGGTAAAGATGCGGCTTTGTGCCAGCAGTACGCTACGGTCCGTGAACATATTCACATGACCTTGCTCTAGCGTGAGCACGCCCATGCTGTTAGGCCCGGCCAGTACATTGCCCTGATCGTCGGTAATTACCGGTGGCGCCGAGGCGCTACCCAGCAAGGCCTGGCCGCCCGGCCCAAGAATGCTGATGTTGCCGCCCTGCTGGGTTTGAATGGTCGAACTGCGGATATCCAAGTCACCGGTATCTACCGTTTTCGCGGCGCCATTGATACCACCCTGTCCGCTGCCGTTGGCGGTATAGCCCAGGCTTGCCGGGAACAAGGTGCCCAGAGCGGCGTAACCTCGGGCGTACTGCTGATAGTACGGGCTGCCCAGCTTGTTGTAATCGGCACCCACAATGGCAAGTATCTTGAATAGTTCCTGCTGCACAAACATGCGTTGCACATAGTCGGGTTGTGCCGCAAACAACGCCCGGGCCTGCGCAGCTGACAGCTGTACTTGTTGCTGATCCTTGGCATAGCCGGTATCCACGACTTGGCCGGCAAGGCGTTGGTTCATGAAATCAACCAGGTCCGGCAACAAGCTGCCGACGCCCTCGACACCCGCTGGATCATCCACATAGCGCGCGATGAAATCGGCCGTCGCGATGCCTGGCTTGACGCCGAACAACACGCCGATGTCCGCGCTCTTATGCGGCAGATATGGGTTGAGCGCATTGCCTATGCTGTCGATACCCGTGGCATTGCTGCCAGTGATTGTGTGGTTTGTGGCGATATCAGCCTGGCTGGTCAACGGACCTATATTGCGACCGGCTTCTACCTGCAAGCTGCCGGGGCCACCCAGCAGTAAGGAAGGCGCCAGCATGTAGGCGCCGGGGTCATTCAAAGGCGGAGCAAAATTGCGATTGATCGCGGTATCGTAGATATCACGTCCTGCAACGATGCGAGTGATATCCGCATCGTGCGTGTGTTGTCCGGCGAACGACAGGTTGACGATATCGCGACCGGCATATAGCAGGGCTGGCTTGGCTGGCGAGATCACCAGCGAGCGATATTGAAAGCCGCCTGGCGCGATCAAGCCATCAGAAATGTCGCCTTGCAAGGCATAGATGCGCACCGGCGTCGAGTCGCCACCATGCAACGGTGCGGGTTGATGCAGTAGCGTCGGAATCGGGTTCGTCCCGTCGACATTGATATAGCCGAAGGTCATCTGAGCGAGGTAATCGCTGCTACTGAGGCCGCCGTAAGGCTGCAGCGGCGATGGCAGGAATGCCGCCGGCGCATCGATCAAACCAAAATTGTACGAGCCCACGGAGCCCCCGAAAGTGGGATTTCCCATGGTGTAAACCTGTTCTGAGAAGCCAATGGCACCATTGGCCAGCAAACTCAAATTGCCATTGACCGACGGATACAGGCTGCCAGCCCCCAGCAGGTTGATATTGCCGCTGAGCGCGGTCAGGTTAAGGTTCGCCGGTAGGATCGATCCCGGGTTGCCCATGCCGGTCGAACTGCCATAGCCAAACCAGTAGCCAGGCACGCTCAGGCTATCGAATGTGATGTCGCCCACCGCAGTGCTTACGCTCAGGGCTGACGCACTACTGAAACTCTGCGCATCGAAGTGCCCAGCCGGCAGCAGCGCGCTAACCTGACCGTTCAACGCTGCATACGATGGGTTAAAGACACCGCCGATATCAACGCCTTGCAAAGCGCTTACATGCCATTGTGTGTCCTGCGCCGCCAACAGGGTTGAGACTGGAGTGCTGATGCTGCCAAAGGCATAGACCGTACGAGGCACGGTATAACTCAGCTCAGCGCCGATGCGACCACCTGCAAAGAGGCTACCCTGGCCTTTGGCAACGAAATAGCTGCCACTGAGAATATCGCGGCCTGCTTGCACATCGAGGTTACCGCCGCCCACGGTTGTTACGCTGCTGCCGTTGGCCTGTGCGTACCACGTGGTGGGCAGAGAGACCGATAGCTGATGAATATCCTGGCCAGCCGTAATCGCCACATTACCGCCAAGACTCATGATGCCTTGAGCAAAGTTGGCGAAGTTGATCGACGAAGCTGAGCCGTCTGCGCTATTACCGGTTTGCATCCAAGGCCACCAGAACTGCGCGATCGAGGTGCCTTTGACACCCGTGACGCTGCCGTCGACATCGATGACCTGCTCGATGGCATTAATGCTGCCGTGAGCATTCAGGCTTACATCGCCGCCATGATCAGGATTGACCTGACCGCTGACCAGCATGTCAGGCACGGTAGCGGGAGCCATCGAAACCTGTGATGGACGTAACACCGATACATTGGTGTTCGCAGTCGTGCCTGACGCCGGCGCACCGGCGGTATAAATTACAGCTGGCGCTGTGCTATCAAGCCAGCTGATGTCATTGCTCGACGCGATGTCTATGGAGCCGGTACCGGTACGCACCGTGGTCGGAAACAATAAGGTTTTTCCAGGGTATAGATCCTTGCCCCCCCCAGCATTGGCATTGGTCAGCGTATCGACCACTGCAAAATGGCCATCCAAATTGACATTTCCAACACCTGTTCCGGCGACAGAAAGCGGATTGGTCGAATCAAGTTGAGCACCCGCAATCAAGCGGTAGGACGAGCTGGATCCACCCAATAAGGTGGCCGATGCCAAGGAGGCCGGATTGCCCAGGCTGGGCATATTGCTCGGGCTGTTATTGGCGGCCGCGCCGGGAACCGGAATGGAGGGTGGCTTACCACCACCCGGGTCACTCGCCGCATTTGCGGCAGGCGCAAATGGCGCATAGAACAACTGACTGCCAAAAGAGGTGTTGCCGACATTTCTTGACACGTAGGTGTAGTAAGCGGTGTGGCCTGCGATATAGATCGCATAGTCACTACTGTACTGACTGTAATCGGTGTCGGCTGGCGCCAATAACGGTGATGGCGTGTGCAGCCTGTTGGCGACCGGATTCGTCCTGAAGTTACTGCTAAGCCAAGAGGTGTTTCCTGGAGTCGGATCGTAATAGGCGTTGACGTAATCCGCGTAATTGGCATAGCTAGCCGGCTGTGGCGCTACCAGCGGGGTGGGCTTGTAAGCAAGAAAACCCTTAGCGTCACGTGTCGCAAATACAGCTGCCCACGTCCCAGTTACGTCATCGCCGACGTCGCCGATATACGCCTCGTAATTAATGTAGTAATTAACCGACTGCTTTTTCAGCGGCGCTTGCAATGGCTGATAGTAGGGATCCGCTGTAATACTGACCTTGCCACCGCCTGGAGTAAGCCCTTGTGCCGCCGACCCGGCTTTCAGGTTAATCGTACCGTTCCAGATGCCATTGGCATCCATATAATTCAGCGACTTGGTATACGCAGCAACTGCCGTCGCATAACCATTGTCTGAAACAGGCGGCGGCGGCGGTGCCGGCGGATCGGCAAGCACCGCGCCATTGTTCTGCTGATAGAAGCCGTCGGTAAGGCTGGCTTTGATATCCAGGTCGCCCGCGGCACGTACGGTAAGAATCGGCGCCATGCCTTGATAGCGATAAGCCAGTGCGATGCTGCCGTCTTTCTGGGTCGTTCCCGCGCCGAGATTCCAGTTGGTGAGTAGACTGATTGTGCCTTGCTGGGGACCGGCTGCCGGGTTATCCAGCTCAATGCCCGGGCGTACCTGCACATTGCTGATGCCCGTATAGCGATTGCCAAAACTGAAACCCGGTTGCTGTATGTAGCTCATCAAGGTGCCGGCACCCTTGGACGGGTCTGCACCGATGTAGCCATAAAAGCTCTGATGATCCGTATTTGCTGCCGCACCAGGAATGAAATAGTTATTGGTGAGATAGCTTTGCAGCGTGGCATCGTCGGCAGGTGCGGCAAGAATCTTGCCGGTGGCATCGACCCAAGTACCGGCCACCAGGGTCGGCTTGCCATTGGCATCGTACTTGTACCAGCCCGACGGGTCGATCAGCCCATCAAAATACTTGCTCAAATCGGTCTGTTTGTCGGCCGTGCTCCAAACCGCGTAAGGCTCGACGGTCACTACACGCGCACCGACGATGGTTTGATTGCCACCGTCGATGGTGATCGGCACGTCGCCATTGCTGAGCAAGGGTGCACGCAAACTAACCGAACCACCGGAGGCATCGCTTGAGCCACCGGAAACATCGATATGCGCATTCGAGCCAAGATGGATATAGCCGGCATTCGCCGCCTGCACATTCTGGTAACCGTATGCGGTATTGAGACTACCGTCGCTAGTACCGCCGGTGCCCAGCACTACGTCGCCACCACGCTGCGCGGGAATGCCGCTGGTCGCAATCAGGCTGCCCTCGACATCGACGCCATTGCGGCCATACAACTCGATATGGCTACCCGCATCGGCGGAAGCATCGATACGGCCGGCGATCAGCACATGTCCCTGGCTGGCATCCACCGCAGTGGCGGTGAGAAAGACCTTTTGCGCGCGCAAGGTATTGCCTGCGGCCAGCGAAAGGTCGCCGGCACCGCTGGCGACCTGGATCATCCCGGTGATCCCGGCGCCTTGCGCGATACCGGCGATACTGTTGAGGTCGACTGCATTGCCGCTGTTGAGCGTGAAGTAACCACTGCGATAGCCGCTTAGCGCATGGCCGTCCAGACGTCCGCCAAGCAGCACATTGCCCTTGGCACTGATCGTCAGGCTACCGGCATCGCCCCCCTGAGCCGCGCCGGCAAAACCTATGGCCGAGCCCGGACGAATATTGACCGAACCCTGATCCGCGGTCAGCGACAGATTGCCGCCGGCCGCATAGGTGGTGACGTCTTGAAAGGTCTTGTTGACACCCGCCGTGCTCAACTGGCTGCCCGACGCCAGTTCGAGATCGCCGCTGGTGGCGCGCAGGCTCAGATTGCCGGCGGATGCGGCAAGCGAGGTGCCCACCGACACGCTGCCACCGCTCAGGCTGAGTGCGCCGCCCAAGGAACTACGCAACAAGGCCTGCCCGCCCGCGTTTTGCAGATTCATCGCGCCGGTGGTGGTCAGGCTGGTATTCGCACCGCTATCGGCCATCAGCACCGGTGCGACCAGGGTCACGCCGAGATTGCCGAAATCCATGCCGCCGCTGCCCTGCCCGACGATGCCTTGGCTGGCTGTCGCCGTCACTTGGCCAAAGCCGCGCAAGGTGCTGTTACCGGCGCTGAAGTCCAGCTCGCCCGCATGCAGCGAAAGCTGCCCGGCACCCGCCACAAACCCGGGCACCACCGCACCCAGCGCATTACCCAGGCCAAGCGTGCTGGCGGCGATGCTGACCTGCCCGCCATCGCTGGTGAAGGCACCCGCGTTGAGATTGAGGCTGTTGGCCAGGTCGATATTTACGTTGCCGAGAAAATCGATGCTGCCGCGGCTGCGCAGGGTGACTTGCTGAGCGCCGCGCAACAGGTTGAGTGTGTTGGGACCGATGACCAGACCGTCGCTGACAACGTTGCTGTTACTGCTGGTAAAGGTGATGTGGTTGCTATTGGCATCGATGGCATTGCCGGACAACGCCGCACTGGCATCGACCTGGGTATTGCCGGTGGCATCCAGGGTAAGCGCACTGCCTCCATCCACCCGGGCGCCGGCGCCGATCAGCAGTTGTCCGCCCGCGGGGTTGGAAACCGCATGACGGAGCACCGCGGCGGTACCGTTTTGCGACACCCGCAACAAGGCACCATTGCCGCTGACCGCAGCGATCAGATTGCCGTTGGCATCTTTGCTGGCGTCGCTACCGAACGAAAGCGGTAAGCTGCCGGCGCCATTGCCGTTGCCGCGGGCCTGGATATAGCTGCCGCCAGCCAGCACCACCCCTTGTGCGCCGGCATGACCACTGCCGTTGGCGACCAGCAAAATCTCCGGGCCCGCCAAGGCGTGATTACTGTCGTTGGAGAGCAATACGCTGTCGGCAATGCTGTTGATCGTGTAGCCACTGCTGTTCAAACTGCGGGTGCCGCCAATCAGCAGGCTGCCGCTGCCCAAGGCTGTCAAGCCATCGGCGGACAAGCCGAGATAGCCTGCATTGGCGGTCTGTTGTGTACCAAGAATCTGAATCGCCTGCGCTGCAATATCAACTTGCGAACTACGCCCGCCCGTAGCGGCAGCGGCGGTCAGCGTGGCGCCCAGATCCAGCGATTGACTCGCCGCCAGTACCAAGCGGCCAGCGTCGGCCGGCATATACGGCGCTACGATGCCGGCCTTGCTGGCCTGCGCACCGAAGAAGGTGTCGGCATCGCTTAGACGATATTGCGAGTACTGCTGCCAGACCGGCGCCGACTGCAGCAGGAACGACGTATTGCGCGCCTGGCGCGCACCGCTGAGCGCATCGGCGAAATAACCGCTGATGTTCAAGCTGCCATCGGGAAGTGTCGCCGCTCGCCCCAGCACACTGTCGACCGCGCTGGTGTCTTGCACGACGCGATAAGCGCCCGGCAAGGTCGCATACCTGGCTGGCAGTAACGTGTAGTAGCCAGCGGGTAATCCGGCAGCACCCGAGAGATACACACTCTGCCCGACCGCCGGGCCTGCGCCAGCACCTTTCTCCAGCGCGGCATCGTGCGCGCCCATCGCCGAGCTGTAGCCAGGAATGATTGCGTAGATCGCACGGCCGTCGCTGTACTGCGGCACCTGGGTGCCGCTGGTACTGGTGGCATAGCTGGTGCTGTATTGCGCGAGCACATCGCGGCTGCCACCGGTGCCAGCCGTCCACTCGGCCGCTTGCAGATGGCCACCACCGGATAAATCCACCCCGGCACCGGCATCCAGCGACAAGTGATTTCCATTCAGGCTGAGCTGCTTGGCCGGTGGCGCGGTAAGGTCGGGCGAGCTGGCGTTCGGGTCGCCGTTATAACGCCATTCCACGCCGTCGATGGTGGTGCCGTAAGGCAGCGTTGCGCCATCAAGTGACACTGAAGTCACGCTGCCCTTGGCCAGATGGACGGAGTCCGTCACCGCCAACGGAAATTTGGCCGGATCCAGGCCGAATCCAGTGGCCCCGGCCAATGGATCGCTGACGCCCAGCACAAGATTGCCGGACGGCACCCGAATCGTGCCCTGCTGCTCAATACGGTTAGCACTGATAAGCAACGCACCGCCCGCCGATAACGGCGTACTGGAAGCACCGTTCGGCAGAATGCTTACCGTGGTCGTGCGTGCCTGACCGGAGGCATCGGCAATACCCGAGGCATTGGCATCGATGACGAAGTGATAGTCGCTGGCCGGATAAAGCTGTGCTGCCTTGAAACTGAGATTGCCGGTGCTGAACAACAAACCCGGCACGTTGGCACCCTGTTGATAAGCATAGAGTGCGGGCAGATAGAAGCGTATATCGCCGCCGCTATTAAAGCTCGCATTGGCCCATTGCTGGAGATTGACCACGCCACCGAGATCGATGGCATTAGCGTTGATCTGCAATACACCGTCACCGGCGCGCGCAACAGGCGTAGCGCTTAGCAAGGTGTTGCTGGACAAGTTGACGTACGGCGCGGTGATGCTCACTGTGCCATTGCCGGTGGCGTACCCAGCGGCAGTAGCGCCGAGCCCGCTGCTACCCTGCGGCAAGGCGAGGTAACTGGGTGCGTTGGCGATAAAACTGCGGCCCAGCTGCAGATTGATATTGCCAGCGAAACCTATGGGTACAGCCACCTGATTGCCCAACGACGCACTGCTGACATCTGGCCCCAGGTTTAGTGAGGTGATGCCCGAGTTCGTAAGCCGGTCGACCGCGAAATGCAGCAGCCCGGAGGGTGCTCCCGCCTCGATCGCCGAGCCGGGTCGCAGCCCAGCCGCCAGCAGGCTGCCTGACGACTGCAACAAGATGCCGCTGGCCTTGGCCTGCCTGCCCAGGGGTACCGCCATGCCAATGATGTTGAGCGTGCCTCCTTCGGCCTGCGCCGCGCCACCTTGCGCAGTCAGGGTGGCATCGGCATACAACCCCGCCGCTGCCGCCATGGTGATGCTTCCGGCATCGCTCCAGACCGGCGTAGCGATATAGCTCACGCTTTGGCCTAGAACGCTTGAGCCAGCGGTGGGCAAATCGAAGGTGGCGGCAGCGCCCGAAACATTGATCTGGCTGCCTTGCTCCGCGACGACATAGCTTGCGTTACCGGTGAGCGACACGGCGCCGCCTGCCAACACGATACCCGAGCGCGGTGTAACCGCCCCGCTCAGGCCCATGCCGGTCGTGCCACCCTGCACCACGGCAGCGGCCCATGGATTAAGTAAAGCGACGCCGCTGGCATCGAGCACCGATTGCGCTCCCAACCACACTTGCGGCGTCACCGCTTGCAAGCCAGCCCGGTTGGTGAGCTTCTGCGTGGCGATATTGATATGGCCGCCTGGTGCACTCACCGTGCCTTGCACGATGGTGTTCTGCGTACCAGCCAAGCTAACCGTGGCACCGGCATCCGCAAGAATCGCCGCCCCGGGAGCCAGCAACAACGAGCCACTCACCCCGGCATATTGCGGGGAACCCGAGTTCGGGATGCCGAACTGTTGATTCCAGTCCAGATAAACGCCGGCATTCAGCGAGAAACCGGGGCCATGACCTGCGCTCTGACTCGCACTGATGTAGCGATGGTAGGCATCGAGTTGCCCCACGCTCACATAGTTGAGCGAAGACCCCGCTGCATTGGCGGCATAAAGATCAGTGCCACTGGGTGCCGTCAGTAAAGCTTGATAATTCGGCAGCAGATTAGACCGGCTTACCTTGACCTGGCTGCCTGCTGCGATATTGGCATCGGTGATCGCAGTGAGCGCATAGCCATCAAAGCCTTGTCCGGCGAAAAAGCCCGGATCGAGATACAAGCCATTGGCCATCGCCAGATTGCCTGGCTTGCCGCCGATCTGCAGTTGAGCCGCCTGCATGGTCAACGTGCCGCCACCGCTAAAGCCATAAGCGCGCAATTGACCGCCAAGCTGAATCGAGCCGCTGCTCAGGTCATTAGGAGCATTCTGGGTCAAGCCAAATTTCGTGGCGCCTTGGGCAGAATAGGTGATCAGGTTGATATCACCGCCGCTACCGGTGGGCACGCCATGGTTCAAAGCCACCTGGCTATTGGTACCCACATAACCACCACCGGAAACATCCAGCAGGCTGCCTGATTGCAAGATGATCGAGCCGGTGCCGTCCACACTGGACTGACTGCCTGTCTGGGCGCCCTGCTGAGTGGTCAGGCTGATGCTGCCGCCATTGATATAACGGTTGCCCACCATGTTGTCGGCGGTGCGCCCGCTATCGTTGACCCACTGACCGCGTGCGCCCAGCGTCGCCCCACTGCCGATGGTGATGTCAGCGCGCAACGGCTGGCCATTGGCATCCTGCAGGCCAGGCATATTGCTGGCAGCGGGTCCAATCGAAGTCAGCGAGATGGATCCGGCCGGCGCGGCGAGATTGCCGAAGATGCTGATACGGTTTGCGCTGAGATTGATCGAGCCGCCAGGATGCACCGCCAACGTGGTACCGGCTTGTTGCACGATCTGACCGCCGCTATCCGGCGAGGTAGCGATATTCACCGTGCCAAAACCCGCTTGCTGAATCGTATTGGCTGACAGTGGCAACCAGAACTGCAAGTCGTCGGTATTGCCCGATGGCGTATTAGGCACCGCACTCCACGGCGTAGCCGCATTAAAAGCGGGATCGCGGTCGCTTAGCGACAGCGTCGCTTGTTGCAGTAGCACGTCGCTCGCACCGCTCGAACGCGGCTGCGCAACGAGGCTAAACGATCCGGCCGCCGGTTGATTACCGTTGGCCACCTGATTGCGCCCGGCAAATGCCTGCGCGGAAATATCACCGTCCAATACCAAGGCACGGGACGTTGCAATCTTCAAGCTGCCGGCATCGCTGCCCACGACAAAGCCCGGATCCCAGCGCACTGCGCCGGCGAGCAGCGGATTGCTGTAGTTCTCGGTGATTCCCCAGCGATTATGACTGACGCTGTACTGCCCGGCGAAACCCACATAGCTCATCTGCGGATCAGCATTGGCTATGTTGTAGATGCGGCCATTCGCTCCTAACAGATTCGGCGTATCGACCCAGCCGGCCTGGTAGGCCAGGTAACCACCATCCAGATTCAATTGCGCGCCGTTGCGCACGATGACCTCGACGCCGTCGAGGCTGATACTGCCGCCCTTGGTAAGCATCTGGCTGATATCGCGCGGCACGTTTTGCACGTAACCGCCGACATTCAGAATCGGGCTGCCGACCCAGTTCAGCCCATCGCTGCGGGTGCCGCTCTGCGTGCTGTCGATGACGACATTTTTCTGCGTGTAAAGAAAACTGTTACGCAGCAATGGGGAATCCGCCAGTTCGTTCTGGCCAATGCGGGAAATACTCACCAGCAGCGCCGACATCGGCAGACTGACATTGGTCAGACCCGAGACATCCAGAATCGACCCTCCATCGACATAGATGCGCCCCGCGGTCGGGCCATCGGTAAGATTGCCATTGAGTTGCGCGGTGATCGACAGGGCAGCGCCTGGAGCCTCAAGCAACGACCCTGCATTGAAACTTACCGTGCCACCGGCAAGAGTAAGATTGCCGGTAGTGAAGGCGCTATTGGCGGCCGGAGTGGACGACGTTGTCGTACCGTCTTTCTCGGGCAAAACCGCGGTGACTGAACCTGCATTCAAGTTCAATGCACCATGGCGCACATAGTTATTGGCAGCGTTGCCATCGTCACGTGCATTCAACTCAATGCTGCCCGGGTGGCTGATGCTGGTCGAGGCCAGTGCCACACCCGATTGATCGACATTGAAACCAAGCATGTGCACTTGACCACGGCGAGACTGGATCAGGCCGCTATTGCTGGCCAGGCCGCCCACCGGATAATTCTGCGCATCGAAAGGCCCTTGCGCGTTGAGTACGTTGAGCCCACCGCCATTAATGGTGCCGGCAAGATTATTGAACTGGATACCAGCGGCAAGTATCGCCTGCCCATCGTCAGCAACGATGGAACCCGCATTGGACACATTAGGCGCGGCGATCAAGGCAAAACCTTGTGGCCCGGTGGTGATCGAAGCACCTTTCTGGATCACTACATCGTGATTGCGCCCATCGGTAAACGCGCCATCCGTCAAAAAGCCCGATACTGCCGCCTGCGAACCAATACCGCCCTTCAAGAAATTGCTGTTGCTGATACCGACATCGCTGCTGAAAAAGTTCAGCGACGAAGCCAACAGCGAATGCGTATTCACCTGGCTGCCGGCGCCGAACAGAATGCCGTTGCGATTGAGCAGGTAGACCGAGCCTTCCGCCTTGATCTGGCCGAAGATCTGGCTTGGCGAACCGCTAGGGTCTTGAATGCGGTTCAGCGCGACCCAGTTGTTGCTGCCATCGCTTTGCGTGCCGCCCGACTGGTTGAAGTAAACCGTGGTATTGCGGCCGACATTGAAGCTATCCCAGGTCAGAATCGCTTTCTGATCGGTTTGCTTGATCTGTACCGTGCTTTGCCCATTCGCCACCGACTGGGTCGGCTGATTGGCGTTTTGCCACAGGCTGGGGTTATTGGCCGCCGCAGCGGCTACCTGCAAGCCGCCTACCGTCAGGCCATTGGGTATCGTTGAGCTCAGTTGTTGCGCGGCTTGTTGCGCTGCCTGTTGGGCACTGATCTGCGCAGCGACGGCCTGGGCGGCATTGTTCAGATTGGCGATCGACTGCTGCACCACCCGCTGCTGCAGCAATTGACCTGAAGTCTGCGGGGTAAGCCCGGGCGGTAACGCCGATGGCGCACCACTCTGCGCGGCCTGAACGCCGATTTGTTGCTGCTGCGCCAGCCAGGCCTGGCTGAGCTGAGCAGGGTTGCCCGCGTGTGCTTGCATCGCGCCCATCGCCAGTGCTGCGGCAATCCATTGCGCCAAGGGGCGCCTGTTGATCGTCGCACCGGAATCACCACCGAACCGTACTGGCTTAATCACGAGAACCCCTACCCCTGTCATACGCATGCCAAGCATGCTTCGCGTCAACAACAAACCCATGACGAACTGCGCACTGGCCTCTTGCGGACCGGCTCGATGACGCTTGAGCTTGTGCACAGTTCGCGTTGGCCGGCTGAACGTTCTCAGCGCAAGCCGTCAATGGAGAGACGTCTAATTCATGTGATGACTGAACCATGTCACTAAAAATTCATCTGCCGCCGCGGCATGACACCAGACTGTCATGACGTGGCGACTCACATCGCTCAATGTCCACCGGTGACCGGTGCGAACAGCGGTGGCGGCGGCGCAGCGGGCGGCCGTTGCGGAACCACCGACTTGTCCAGGTTGGCGCCCATGCGATGGCTAAAGGCCGAAAAGTTGTATTGCCCCACTTGCCGATTGGAAGGCTCGTTAACGACGCCATCCATCAGCAAGCTGGGCGGCGTTGCCGCCTTGGGCGACAACAAAGCTTGGCCGAGGCAGTCGTAGGCCAGCGTCGGCCGGTCATTGACACTCACTTCGACGCAGCTGGGCGATGGGCTCGCGGTCTGTGGCGATTCGGCGGCATGCAGCCCACTCAGGCCGAGCGAAACAAGCAGCAGGCCGCCACCGAGGTACTTTGCGAAAGATGTCGACATGTCCTCAACCACCTGGTGAACGAATACTCGGTGGAACAGGCCTCGGTCGCAGCAGTTATCTGAATGACTCACCATTGCTGCGACTGAAGTAACTGCGGTCACACATGCAGTACCGACTACGGATGCCCGCTAGAACTCGTCGCGGCGGGCAGTTTCTGCTCATAAAGCCGATCACCGTAACCCTGCGCCGCATTCTCCAGCTTGACGCGTGATGCCGCGGCGAAGGGTTGCCGTGACGCCAATACCGTGCCAAGCCCGACATTCGAGTAAGCGTCGAGGATCTCGTGACCGACCTTGTACAGCTCCTGATTTTTCGCGGTGCATGTCGTCAAACGACCCTGCACCTCATTCAACTGTGCCGTCGCCGAGGTCGCGCGTGCTTCCTGCGCGTGCGCTTTGGCGGAGACATCGGCCAGGCTTTGCTGGCCGCGTTGAACATCATTCTGCGCTTGCTGCCGCGTGGCGCGCTCAGCCGCCAAGGCCGATGCGCTGCCGGCCTGGTTGTTGCCGCGCAGCTTGGCTAGCTCGGCCTGGGCTTGCTCAAGTGACTTGCGCGCCTGGTCACGCTCCTTCTCGGTGGATGCTTTCTGGGCCTGCCATTGAGCTTGCTCGTTTTGCATATCCTGCAGCTGGCTGCGCGCCTCACGCAGTTGCGTGCGTAATTGCTCCTCCAGGCTTTGCGCCTGAAGCGGCGTGGTCAAAACAAGCAAGCCGAGCAAGCCGATGTTAAGTGCGATGCGCTTCATGGGTGACCTCAGAACTTGCTGCTGATTTCGAGCTGCACCACGTCAATCGCCAACGGCGGCCCATAGACCTGCCGTGCATTGAAGTAACGAGCCGAGATCCACGTACGCTGGGCAATGCCGTAGTCAGCCGAGACGATAAAGCCCTTGGCATTGGTGCCGCCAAGATGGAAGTTCTGATCGGTCAGGCCATCGAGCATCGCATCGGGCTGCAGGTATTTGTAGCCAAAGGAGACATTCCATTCGTTGGCCGCCATCGGGTTAGGCGTGCCGAGAATGCCGCGTACCAGCCAGCCGACCGGGCCGCTCTTATAAGGCCCCTGCACGCCGGGAGCACTGCCGGTTTGATAGTTATTCACCGGCTGGCCCAGGCCGTTCGGATAACGGAAGGCGTCACGCGCGTGATAAGCCATATTGCGCGCGTAGTCCGCCTGGATCCGCGCACTGGTATCGCCGATCTTGAAGTCGAGCTGCTGTGTCAGGTTGGCGACGTGATAGTCGTAAGACAAACCGAACAATTGCGGCTGCGCATAGTTACCCGGCGAAGTCGGGTCCGGGATGATGTCACGTATCTGGAAAACGCTATTGCCCTTCTGCATGTACTGCGGCGCGGTAGCGTCGGTACTGCAGTAGTTGATGCCGGTATAAATCGCGCATGGGCTGGAAAGCTGCCCGCGCATGCTGCCGAAATGGTAATAGGCCAAGGCGACCTTCCATTCGGTATCCTCGTCGAACTTCCAGCTAGCGCCGACCTGCGCGGCCGACAGCCATTTGCTGTCGCTGCGATATTTCTGGTTGCCCAGCCCCTGCGTCGGCGAGTCCGGCGAGGTGTACTCGATCGGGAACATGCCCAAGGTGGCAAAGCCGTTCAGGCCATCGGCCAAGCTCAGATTGCCCTGACCGGCCACACCATCGAAGTTCAGCTCTTGCGAATAAAGCAGGTCGGTGGCCATGAAGGGGTTGGCCATGCGGCCGGCGATCAACGAGGCCTCCTTGATCGGCTGCCAACGAATCCACGCGCGATCCAGCCACAGGTTTTTCTTGTCCAGGCCGCCGCCCAGGGTCTGCGTGGTGGACACCGGATTGTTGTCGTTACCCGAGCCAATACGTACGCCGGCGGTGACGGTATCGCCCAGCTTCACCGACACACCGAGATGTGCTTGCATGCGCAACATGTTGAGGCGGTTCTGCCGCGTATTAGTCAGCGGCGGCAGCACACCCTGGCTGATTTTGTTGATATCGACCGGGCCGGTGCGATTGATTGCGGCATAGTCGATCAAGTACGGCGAATTGTTGCGGCTGTAGTACCACGACTCGTCACGCACATGGATGTCGCCCGACCAGCTGATGCGATCCAGCCACTCCGGCAACGCATCGGGCTGTGCCCAATGCTCGCTTTTGGCCTGCGCGATGACTTCCTGTTTGACATCGTCGCGAATCGCATTGCGTACGCTTTGCGGCACATACGGCACCCGCACATCGCCGGGCTGCGCGCCGTCATTGCTGGCCACTTCCGCCTTGCGCGCCTGCACCGCTTCGCTGTTCGCCTGCGCGATCAAGCCATCGGCATCGGCCTGGGTCAGCAAGCCCTTTTTCACCATCAGGCGAATCAAGTTGATGGTCGCATTCGGTGAAGGTGCCGCGGCGTCCTGCGCGGCCGCACTGATGCTGGTACCGCCGAGCAGCACGGCAACCGCCAGGCATAGCGCACGCCGTCGCAGTGGTGGCGTTTTCGAGGCGATCAGGGCATTCATGAGTTTCTCCAAAACAGTGCATTGCCAGCGGGCAACGTGAGCAAGATGGCTAGATAGAAAGATGAAACATTCATATTCATGACGGTCGCTTGCCACGGATGGCGGCGCGTACCGGCATGCTGAGATTGGCGGGTGGTGGTGTATCGACATGTACGCCAAGCAGTACGTCGCGCAACGCCTGGTCCGTACTCTCGGTGCCACTGCTGCCCAATAACTCCACACGGGTAATCGCACCGTCCGCGCCTAGCCAGATACTGGCGCGCACGTCGAACACCAGGCGGCGGGTGCGCTCATCGCGCTGAATCGCCTGCTGCAAGGCATAACCCAGGTACTGCTCATAAGAAGCGCCGCCGACACCGTTGCCGCCACCGCTGCCGACCACGCCGCCACCGGAACCGGCGCCGATGTTGAACGAGTCATTGCCTGCCTGGGCCGGGCCATTGATGGTGACCTGCTTGGCTAGATCCGGCGCCTGCTTGGGTGCTTCGAGTGGCTTCAGTGGTTCGTTCGGCTTGGGAACTTCCTGCTTTACCTCTTCCACCTTTTTCGGCTCAGGTGGTTTTTCTTTCGGTGGCGGCGGCGGTGGCGGCAACGGCGTAATGGTGGCAATGCGCGGCGCAGAACGACGCACACCGACTTCATGGCCAGCGAATTTCCATATGGCCAGCGCCGCTATCAGCAACAGCGCAGCGGTCATCAGCCGGTTGCGCCAACGTCGCCTTCGTTCTCTCAGATCAGCGGCATCCATGGACATCAGCTCGGTGACTTGCCGGTGACCAGGCCTACCTGCGACAGATCCAGCCGGCGCAGCAGGTCCAGAATGTCGACGACTTTCTGGTACTGCACGTTGGCATCGCCCTTGACGATGATCGGGAACTCCGGCGTGGTGGCTTTCAAGGTGCGCAGACGCTGCTCAAGCTCGCCGATCGTCACCGGAAACGCGTCCAGAAAGATCTGCCCGCTATCGGACACGGTAATCGCCTTGGTCTGCGGCTTGGCCAGGCTGACCGAGGCACTGGCCTTGGGCAGGTTCACCTTGACGCCCTGCACCGAGGCCGTGGTCATGATGATGAAAATCACCAGCAGCACATAGGCCAGATCGAGCATCGGCGTGATGTTGATGTCGTCATACGGTTTGTCTTCATCATTGACTTGCATGTCGCGTTCTCCTTAGCGAGCGGGGCCGATCACGCTTTTGTTGTCCAGCGTGCTCTGATCGGCCTCGCGATGTAGTTCCGCCAGGCGGGTCACGAACTCATCGACAAACACCTGCATGTTTGCCGTCACGGCTTTATTGCGAGTCAACAGATAGTTGTAGCCAAACAGCGCCGGGATGGCGACGAACAAGCCCGCCACCGTCGCCAACAGCGCCGCTGAAATACCCGGCGCGATGGCGTTGATGTTGACGTCGCCTGCGGCGGCAATTGCCGCGAAGGTAATCATCACGCCGACCACCGTGCCCAGCAGGCCAAGAAACGGGCCGCCGGAAATGGCGATGGTCAACATCACCATGGAGCGCGACAGCTTTTGGTTCTCGCGCACCAAGGTGGAGTCCATCACCGCGCGGATCGCCTCGATCGACTCCGACGCGATGATCAGGCGACCTTGGCCATCACGGCGGCGCCAGACTTCCTTGGCGCCAACCTCATACAAGCGATAAAGCGAGGAGCCACCCAGTTCGCGCCGCACATTGGCTTGCTCGCCAGCATCGGCCAGGCCAAGCAAGTTGGTGCCAAGATCGCGGAAGCGATCGATAAAGCGCTCGTTGGCCGAACTCACCTGGCTGACATAGCGAGCCTTGTTAAACATCACCCACCAGGAGATCAGCGCCATCAGGATCAAGATGCTGATGACCACCCAGGCGTCGACCGTGACCGACTTGACGATGATGCCGAAGTAACCAAAACCAAAGCCGGATTTCTTCTCGTCTTCGCCGTAGCTGATCAATTTCGATTCGGCTGCCTGCGAGGTAGCGTCCACACTGATGAGCGCCAGCGGGCGTGCAATACGCGACAGGCGCAGCTCATCCATGTCGCCGAGAAAATTCGCAAACGTCACCGCCGTCGGCGCCGCCGTAGCAGCCTGCACTTCGCCGCCAATGGTGGCCGGCGTGGTCAGTGCGGGCAGTGCCGCAGCCAAGCTGGCATACGACTGACCGTTGACATACAGCATCACTTTGTCAGCCGTGGCGACCACTGCCACATGCGTCCACTGCCCGGCTTTCAACGGCTCACCGGTCGAGCTGCGCTGCACTTGATCGCCATCGACTTCGACAAACGGTGCGCCGCCGGTCAGGCCGATCAACAGAGCTTTGCCGTCCTGGCGATGGGCATACAACAAGGTCGGCGCATTCGGCACGCTGTCGACTTTGATCCAGGCGCTGAAGGTAAAGCCACCGGCCGCCGCCGTATTGAGTGAAGCACTGGCGGGCAAGGTAAGCATGGTGGCGCCATCGAAACGAGCGGCTTTGCCAGCAATCCCGCCATCGATCGTGCGCAGCCCGGCGCCTTGCGCCTGATTGGCATACGCGGTGGCATCTTTCGGCGGCGAACCCGCCGCCTCGCCAAAGTGATACACCAGGCTGTAATCGGGATCGAAGGTCGCCGCGCCGCTGCTCTGCGCCGGCGCCTTGGCATTGCCGTAATACATCCATACGGTTTGCTGTGCGCTCGGTGCAAGATCGGTGGCGTCGAGCCAGATCTGCGCTACCCCCAGTACCGGATCGAAACTTTCGATCTGATAGTTCAACGGGGTTTTGCCATCGGCGGCGATAAAGCGGATATCCGCCCCGTCCTTAGCCACCCCGTCGAACTGGAAATTGCCGGCGTGCAGACGGATCAACAACGGCATCCGCCCCAGCGCCTGGGTCACGTTGGCACCTTTGTTGGTGGTGTCGATCGTGATCGCTTTGCGGTACGACCAGTCGTCGTTCCACCAAGACGCATCCGCAGCGGATGCCGCGCGTGGCAACCAGGCCAGGCATAGCAAGCATGCAAAGATCAGATAACGCATTGTTCTTCAACCCCTGTACGAAATGAAACTGTGGTGGCGCCAGCATCTGTGCGCAGAAGCTGGCTTGAGAGGAGGGAGCACTCGCCGTAAGGCTTCACCCACTCCCAAGCTTCCCGCGCGTGCAAAGGAAGGCGCATGTCTTAGATCCCGGCCCTGACGCTGAACAACCACTGCCCGTCGTGGGCCTTGGTTCGCGTGCCGTCCTTCAGCGGATAGGCGTATTCCAGCTCGCCATTGACGTAACGGAACAAGGTAAAGCGCGTGCCGACACCGGTACTGAGCAAGTTGAAGCGGCCGCGCTGATCTTTCAGCGGGTCCATCAACTGCAGCCGCGAACCGTCGATAAAAAAGTGAAAGCGCCAATCGTTGACGAAAGGATCGTTGACCAGCCGCCCCAGCCACGCCGACAGCGACGGGCTGCGCAGCTCTGCCGAACCGATAACGCCATGGTCGGCGGTGTTTTCCGCCGATAGGTAACCGCGCACGGTGCTGGCACCGCCGGCGGCGAACTGTTCGCTCGATATCAGCGGCGAGTCGGCCCATTGCCCGCTGCCGCGCAACACCAGCGCATAGTCGCCGGTAAAGTAGCGGGTGTAATTGAGGTCGGTGCGCAGATAGATGAAATTCTCGCGCGCCTTATAACGCTGGTTATCAAACGCCAGGCCATCACTGCCCTGCCCGCGCCAGCCGAAATTGCCCGAAACACTCAGCCCGAAGCTGGACTTCTCACTGGAGCGCTGACCGCTATACGTCACGCTGAGCGGGTAGTAAGTGATCGGCGCGCGTGAGGTCTGTCCACCCAGGGTGATGTTCTGGTCGAAATGCTTGCGGCTGATGCCGAAAGAGATCGACTGACCGTAGGACCCCAGGGTGGAGAGCACGCGCGTGGCTTGCAGGCTCATCGCATTGCCTTTGCCTAAGACGGTGGTGCCGCCCAGCGTGTTCGCGTTGCTATTGGACTTATAGCCCGAGCCGAGCAAGCTCCATTGGTCGCTCAATGGCGCCAGGTATGAAAGCGCATAGACTTCGGCCGAATCGCGATTCTGCGGCGCCACGATATAGGTGGCCGAAATCGAGTGACCCAGCTGCCATAAATTGTCGTAGCGCACGTTGGCAATGGTGCGCAGCTCCGGCGTATCGGCACTGTGATCATTGTTTACCGTGACGCTGCCATGCAGCGGATAGGTATCGTCGACCTTCAGCGTGACATCCATCGTCTGCGGCAAGGCGCCGGGCTTGAGCAGCGGCACGACCTGCTGCCCCGGCTGCCGGTTGACCTGCGCCAGCTGCGCCTGTGCCTGATTGAAATTAGGCACGCCGCCTTCGGCCAGGGCCGGTACCGCATCGCGAATGGCTTGCGGCGAGTGATACTTGGCCCCTTCCACGCGAACCCGGCCAATGGTGTTCTCCACCACTTGCAGCAGGATCACCCCTCCCTTGACCTGTTGCGGCGGCACTTCGACCACGACGGACTGATAGCCCTTGGCCTGATAGACCTTTTGCAAGGCATCGCGCGCCGCGTGTACCTCGTTGAGGCTACGCCCGGGCCCAAGAAAGGGCTCCACCGTGCTTTCGATATCTAGCGCATCGAGCAGCGTATTGCCACGCACCAGATACTCGTTGACCTCGAACGTGGCAGGCGCCTCCGCGGAGGGGCTGGCCGCGGCCGCCGGGGCATTCTGCGCCCCGGCCAGACCCGGCACGCCGAGCAGCAGACCGATAGCCAGCACCAGCGGATGCCGCAAGCTCATTCGCCATCCGTTGATCCCATGCATGCGGCGTTCCATCTCTACATCGGCTGGTTTCAGCGAAGCCACCGAAGCTAACGCCGGATTGATAACCGTACGGCGACAGTCATGTGTCGACTTGGCCAAATCGGCGTGCCGTGTAATCCGGGACGCCCTCGCCCGCCAAATCTCGATTTGTTGTGGCCCTATTTGCTTTGGCACGCGACCATCATCCCCAACGGGCGGTGTTGTCCCGCACCGCTCTCAAGCCGAACCACCCCCAACACGCCGTCATGCGACGACTGACACCCGGCGTGCAAGTAATTAGTGGGCATCCAATGCCCGTCACTCACGTCCATGCAGGGATAGACAGCCCGCTTATGGGGCGACTGAACTCAAGTCACAAAAAATTCACGCAGAAGGGCTTTCTGCTCGATATACACCGAACCCTGACATGTCAGTGTCATGTAAATGGTCACGCTTCACATCGTCGTCACAGTTACGACCGGCATGGCGTGACGAGCAAGACCAGCCGCGACTCACTCGCCGCCCGCAGGTATGGCAAGCGCATAAAGAAAGGCCGAGGCGGCAACGGTCTTATCGTTGGACGGCATGCAAAGCAGGGCCAGGGCGAACGCGATCCATCCAGTCGGCGATGTCGCCGACCACCTGCGCTTCGATCCCGTAGTAGCCATGCGGCGTCAACGACCCGCACGCCTTATGCGAGCGGTCGATGCCGCCAGTGACATAGAGCACGCGCACGCTGGCGGCGTGCGACATCGCGCTGGCAATGCACGGGGCATCCCCTGGCGGCGCGACATCGCAATGATCATCACGGTTGGCAACCACCAGTGCGGGCACTCGCACATCTTGGGGATGGGCCTGGAACACGGTTTCGTGACTACCGCCCAGCCGTGACACCGATTCGGTCAACACGACACCCGCCAACTGATCGGCAGCAAGATGAGCTGCACCGTTCATCGCCGCGATCGAACCCTGGCTAGTGCCCAGCAAGAAAACCCGCCCCACCGATTTCGTGTGTACAAAGGCGACCAGATCCTCGACCAGGGCCGCGTATTCGGGCGAGCTGCGCAGTCCACGCAGGTTGTCGCCATCGAGTGCATCTGGAATAAGCACCGCATAACCTCGATTCACCCACAGGCTGCGCGTGCGCACGACAAAATTGTCGTCATGCCGCAGATTGCCATGGCGTTCGATGCCGACGTTGCCCGCACCACCGGGCAACATGACGATGACCGCTTTGGGATGATCGGGAGCGACGTACAACACTCGTTGCTGCTCGCCGCTGCGCAGCGGCAGATCGAATACCTGCTCATTAGGTATCGCCGATGGACCGCTGCCCGGCGCGTGATCACTCGCGCCGCCCGCTACGGATGAGTGCGCGTACACCATCTCGACAAGCGCCAATGCCATGACGACTGAAACGAGGCATTGCATGATCCGGTTCATGAGGTAGCTCGATGCATGGGCTGATAACCGCCCGCATCTTGATCGCAACCCGAAGACATCTCAAATCGACTGCGTTTATTTCAGCGATATCCATCGGCCATCGCTCCGCCTCGTTAAGCAACCATCGCGCATATCCGGCGGGCCTACCTGCCCAGCCCGAAGTTGGCCAAGACAGATCGAAGGCTATACCGCTTCTGCCCACTGCAGGCCCGAAGGCAACGCTGCCGGGCCAAACACAAAATGAAGTACCCGGCGATGTCCGGGAATGACTGCTTTACTCGACGAGTGAATCAGCAAAGGCCGCAGGGCGACCGCCCCACCGCGCGGAACCACGCAGCGGTATCTCCCTTTAGCGGCATGCTCGCGAATCTGAGCCGCGGAAAGCCGGCCCAATCGATGCGACCCCGGAACAACCTCAAGCGGCCCGGTATGTTCGGCGTCGGTATCGAGCTGCAAGCGGACAATGAGCAGCGATTCCAGAATTGAGCATGGCGGTTGAACAAACAGCACGCCTTCTTTCTGCGACCACCCTGACCAACCGGCAACGAGCTGCCGTTGAAGCACGGGAATACTTAAATCCTGATGTGGCGCGACCAACCAGTTGGCCGCCGGGCTCTTGCAAAACACATTGCATTGCACCGCGACAAACGCATCTCCAAGCAAACCCTTTAAATCGGGGTGTCGCTGGATCGTCGTCGCTGCGCCAGCGAAAGGCTCGAGGGCAAGAAGCCGCCGTGATCCTGCGCTACTTGGTTGCAGCGCATCGACCTGCTGTGTGAGCAAGTCGCATTCGGCATCCGTCATCAGAGATGGCAGTAGCGCGAACCCGCGAATATCCAGGCAAGTGGAGTCAGTGCTCATCCGGTCCGGCTCATCGATGTCATCTGTGCACGGTCAGCGGCAGGTTCATCGGGCGGCCCCGTGCATCCATTAACAATGCGCACATTGACCTGTTCTCAGATCGACATGTTCGAGGTGGACGTGGCGCTCAGGTCGGCGCTTGCCAAGGCTCGGCAAAACTCACTAGTCGCATCGTCCATCGGAAAGCAGCACTCGATATGCAGCTCGTCAATGGTCACGTCACGTGGCGTGCCGAAGGTCGTCACGGTGGAGAAGAAACTCAGTTCGTGAGCGTCGCGCCTGAGCACGGTGGTCAGCAACGGCGAAGGCGCCGTATCCAGTTCACGGGTACGCCAGCGCAGCGGCACCCCGGGATAGCCCAATATCTCGTCGAGCAGCATGCGCGCCTTGGTATCTGAGGGTGTCGCGGCCACCGCGCTATGCAGGTGACGCACAAGATGGCCTGCAACCTCCTCCCAGTTCGCCACCGCCGGACGAAAATCGTTCGGATCGAAGATTTGCCGCAGCATGTTCTGATGCACGCTGGGCCGGCCACGCATGACAAAGTTGCCCACCCGCGCCGCCGCGTCATTGGCCATCAGCACATCCCAATGCCGGTTAAGAAGAAAGGCCGGATAAGGCTCTTGCTGCGCGAGAATGCATTCAATGGCGCGCCGCACCTGGGCTAGCCCGGGTGTACCCAGGCCAGTCTCGGGATATTTCGGCGCATACCCGGCAGCCATCAGCAAGGCATTGCGTTCACGCAAGGGCACGTCGAGCACATCGGCCAGACGCGTCACCATGTCGCGGCTTGGTTGCGCCTTTCCGGTTTCGACATAACTGAGGTGTCGCGCCGATACCCCTGCCTCCAGAGCCAGGTCGAGCTGGCTAAGCCGCCGCGCCGCCCGCCATTCGCGCAGCAAGCTGCCTACGTGAGAAGCAAGGGAAGGCATCGAAGGTGAGTCCATGGCACTCAGATCTCAGGCAAGGGGTTAAGCGCAAGCAAGAGCCCATCTACATCGCGCCATGCATGCAGCGCCGTCCAGCGGAAGACTATGACCTGCGAGGTCATATATCCATAACCTCCCAGGGTATGGCGAGGCGGCAGCGAGATGCCCGAGCATCAGCTACCTGCATAACATTGGAGACATGAAAATGAATCGCCGAGCATTTCTTCGCATGACGGCCAGTACGATCACCGCTGGCGCGCTCGCCGGATGCATGGCACATATAAGCTCGCGCGAACCCAGGGTTGTGTCGGCCAAGCCCGGCGAAACCATGGATGTTTCGGCCTTCCATGCCTCACGCCGCTACGCTGAAACTCGTTTCGGCAACATAGCCTACGTTGAGCGGGGAACCAGCGAGGCTGCCGCGCTCTTTCTTCACGGCTTTCCGCTCAATGGTTTTCAATGGCGCGGCGCGCTGGATCGGCTGTCGCCCTATCGCCGCTGTATCGCACCAGACTTTCTCGGCTTGGGTTATACCCAGGTCGCCGCCGGTCAAAGCGTGGCGCCACCCGCGCAGGTCGAGATGCTGGCGGCGCTGCTGGACCAGCTTGCCATCTCCGCCGTCGACCTGGTCGCGAATGACAGTGGCGGTGCGATCGCCCAGCTCTTTGTCACCCAGTACCCGCAACGGGTACGCACGCTGATGTTGACGAATTGCGATGTAGAAAATGACAGCCCACCCGCCGCCGTGGTGCCCCTGATTGCTCAAGCCCGGGCCGGCAGGTTCGCCGACGAGACACTTCTTCCCCAACTGATGGACAAGCATCTGGCGCGATCGGCCCAGGGCCTGGGAGGCCAGTGCTATGCCTATCCGGACCATCCCGCCGACGAGACGATCGAGTGCTATCTCGCACCGCTACTCAGTTCTGCTGCACGAAAAGCGCAGACCAATGCCTACGCACTGGGACTTGACCCTAACCCTTTGGCCGGAATCGAGCCGGCACTCAAGCGCTGCCGCGTACCGACTCGTATCGTCTGGGGAACCAGCGACACCCTCTTCTCGCAAGCAAGCCCCGACTATCTCGCGCGTACCTTGCCCAACTCACGCGGTGTACGACGGGTTGCCGGAGCGAAGTTGTTTTTCCCGGAAGAATTTCCTCAACTTATCGCCGAGGAAGCACAGCGCCTGTGGGAGATGGCCTAGACGCCTTGGTGGCCATCAAGCTGGAGGCGGCAGCGCGGGAGGTCATGGCGGTTGTGTCTGCTGAGGCTGCTGGTTTCTTTCGGAATACGGGAAGGGCCTCGAATCGAAAGCCGGCATAACCACGGAAATCACGATTCGGAGTAGCGCTTGAGCCCGCAGTGACAGCACTCTTGGCGTGGCTCGCGTGGGTTACTTTCAAAACTTGAGCCACACCGCGGACATTTGAATGACCCCACCAGCATGCGAAGGTATAGGCACCCCACTGACCAAATGCCCAGGTACACGAGCAAGACAGCGCCAGTAACCGCCAACGTCTGACGCGAAGCCACGTCAGGTACGATTAGCGTGACAGCAATAGGAAGCGTCATCCCGCTAAGAAACCAGGCGAGCATGAACCGATGAACACGCTTGATGGCCTTCCACTGCGCCGTATATATGCCCATCCCCCCCTCCTTAGCCGTATTCACTCGGGTCAAAAGCGCTCGCTCGCATCATGCCGAGCGGACGTACTAATCACAACGACTAACAACGGCCTGGCGCCGATATTTAACTCCGACAAGCCCCTTTCGGCGGAGCACCCATGATCAGCCAGCATGATCAGCCAGGGAGCTATTCTGTTTCACCGACATTTGAGATAGGCGACCAAGGCCTGGCCTGGTCGCCTCAGCCTTCGGCGCCTGCAACAGTTGAAGTCACCCGATAGCGCGTGCTTGAAATATTCGCGTGCCGTCGAAAGCAGGGAACGGCAAACGCCAAGGCTGACCTTACCCAGTTGCCGAACGCTTTACTGCAGGCGATTAACCCATGTGGGATCAGTGACGGCAGCCGTCGCCTGAGGCCATAACGGCAACGCCGTGGCCTGGCTGGACTGCGGACGATGGTCCGATGCCCCATCACCGTTGGCGCTGCCGGCCAGCATCCCGGCATCCGCCTTCGGCGCTTGCGCGGTAGCTACGGATGCCGCTTGGTTTGCATAAAGCTTCAAGCTCGCGTTTTGATAGACCAACACCGCTTGCGGCGACATCGATGCCTGGTCGTGCGGCCTCGCGACACGCCCGGCATCGGCGCCGATGGGCAAGACCATGACATCGCTGCCTGCCGTAGCTTCAATCAGCCGCACCTGGCCGACCAGGTCGTTGACCTGCACATAGCTCAAGCCCTGGTCGTTGTAGACATAGACGTGCCAATTCGGGTTAAGACTGACATCCAGCAGATTAGGCTTGGCGCCGCCCAACGGGCCAGCGTCAGTGGCGCTGACGGCGCACGAGACGGTGACACCCATGAGCAGCGCGGTGCTGAGCAACTTCGATGAAAGCATGTCTCTCTCTCCCTGATTAAATGTGCGCTGTATCCAGCCCTCAGCTGGACAGCCCGGGAACGCCTAATGTTCCCGGGGCTTGGCGCTGCATAAGCCATGCCCTAAACAATGTCTTCGTAGTCCACCCACGGTGGAGTGCTGGGATAGCCGCCCACGACGCCTTCTTAGCGCAGGGCGATCAATACACCGGTGCCGATCATCAGCGATCCGGATGCGCGATCGACATGGGTCTTGGCGCGCGGTGATGAAAAAACCGTACTGACCACCCTGCCGATCAAACCGTAACCCAGCACCACCGCACACATGACGCCGATCAGAATGGCGCAAAGCAGCAGATAGCTTGACAGCGTCAGGCCCGATACCTGCACGACACCGGGCAGCAACGCTACGTAAAAAGCGATCGCGATCGGATTGGAAAGCGTCATGGCCAGGCCCAGGCCGATGTCGGTCAGCGAGCGGTCTTGCCTGGCCCGGGCGTTGGCCAGCGGCAGGTGGCCGGCATGACGCCACTTCTTGATACCGAGCCAGACCAGATAGGCGGCACCGAGGCATTTCAAGAGCAGAAAGAACGGGCCGATGACCTTAAGCAGTGCTGTGAGGCCGATCACCGCTGCCGTCAGCATCAGCAGTTTTCCCATGATGATGCCTAGCGCCAGAGGCCAGCTTGAAACCAGGCGGCCGGAAAGCGAGCGAGATAAGAGCGCGGCTATCTCCGGGCCCGGCGCCGCGGCGGACGCGGCAAAGGCGAGCGCAAAGATGAAGTAATGGGTCATCGGCATTCCGCTGGTTTGTTGCAAGCCAGGTCGATTCGATCGGCAGCCGATCCAGCTTATACGAGCTTATCGATGCCGCGAATAGCACCCACCGATGCCTGTCGACGTATCGCTGATGGCGCGTAGAATTCGTAGAAACCACAGCCCTCTGCCCAGGCAAGATACAGACGCTTGCCGCGCCGGGCATGGATAGCATTCGGTTATACCGTCCCCAGCGGAGAGCATGTTGGAATCCACGTTCAATGAATTCATGCAGCCGATTGGCTTGCCCGTGGCTGAGTGGCATGGCGCCAAACCACCGGCGCGGGTAGTGCTAAGCGGCCATTACGTACGACTGGAGCCGGTCGATGCCGGCCGCCATGCCGAAGATCTTTATGCGGCCTATCTTGATGCCAAGGATGCCAGCGCCTGGACTTATCTGGCCATCGAACGCTCGAACACATTCGATGCGTATCGCGCGCATGTCGAGACTATTTCCGCCCAGGACGATCCGCTGCATTTCGCGGTCGTCGACCTCGCCAACGGCAAGGCCGTGGGCACGCTGTCGCTGCTGCGTATCGATGTTCGCCAGGGCGTGATCGAAGTGGGCCACGTGGTTTACTCCCCTCGCCTTCAGCGCACCCGCCTTGCCACCGAGGCGCTTTACCTGCTGATGCAATACGTCTTTGATCAGCTGGGTTACCGGCGTTTCGAGTGGAAATGCGATGCGCTCAACGCGCCCTCGCGATCGGCCGCACTTCGCAATGGCTTCCGTTTCGAGGGAGTTTTTCGTCAGGCCATGGTCTACAAGGGAAGAAACCGCGATACCGCGTGGTTCTCCATCATCAATGGCGAATGGCCAACCCTGCGCGATAGCTATCAGCGCTGGCTCGATCCACAGAATTTCGCCGCGGATGGCCGCCAGATCGAGCGGCTATCGCAGCTCATTCAAGCCAGCCGTGAAGCACCCGCGACGGCATAGGCTCTTGTATGGCGGCTGGCCTGACGGCTGGCGGTGTATGCGGCGTGCAGCTCTTGGCTAGGCACGATGCCGTGCTTAGCCATTAGCTCAACAGCACAATGCCACCGGGCAACGAGGTCACACTGGCGCCGAAGGCATCGTGCACCAGGGTGGCGACATCGGCCAATTGATTGAGAGAAAAGCGCGCAGGCACCTTGCGCGAGGCAAGCGTGGCATTGGTAATGACGATCTTGCCGGGGCGGTAGCGGTTGATTTCGCTGACTACCTCAGACAATGGCTGGTTGTCGAAGATCAATACCCGGCGGCGCCAGGCCATCGCCGACTCGGTATTCACGCTCATCACCGGCTCGATGGCACGGTCGCTGTAGCTGATGCGCTCGCCCGCCTGCAGGGTGACGTTGTTGCCGCGGTAAACCAGCTCGGTATGGCCCGCCAGGCCCGTGACTTCAACCTGTTTATCGATGCAACGAATATTGCATTGAGCCCCTGGCGGCATGCGTACGTGGCCTGCGCCGGCCAGCAAGGTGAACTGCTCGGCCAGTTGCCCGGCTGTCTGCACTTGCACCTCGCCACTGACCAGTTCGATCCCCAGTTGCTGCCCACGGCTGGTCAGCCGGTTGATCGTGGTCTGCGTATTCATTTCGACCACCACCCCGGGAGCCGCCTGGATTTGCCGCTGCTCGCCGGTCTCGGTGCGGTAATCGGCGGTCCAGTCGGACCATGCCGGCCACATGCGCAGCGGCGGACGCAACATCAAACAGGCCGCCGACGCGGCAACTGCCGCCCCCAGAAAGGCGCGGCGGCCCATGCGTGCCGGCGCGGCGACAGCCGCACGGCCAGGCTCTTCGTCGGCCTGCGCGGCAGGCATCGGCTGCGCGGACTCACGTTGCGACACGGCCCGGGCGGCCGTTCCCAGGTTTTCCCACAGCAAACGCGTCTCGGCGAACGCCTGGGCATGGGCGCGGCTCTGGCCGCACCATTGCTTGAATGCGCTGGCATCACGTGCCGTAGCCTGCCCGGAGGTCAGGCATAACAGCCAATCTCGCGCTTCGCGATGAAGCGCTGAGCCGTGGCCAGCGATGGAATCGAGGTTACTCATACTCTTATGACTCGTTTCCGGCCCCGGGACCGAACCGCTGGACGACACGGCGATCCAATCTTTCGCCGCAATGCTCCAACGCTTTCTTCAATTCCTTGCCGACCATGCGTACCGAAATACCGAACCGGGCGGCAATTTCCTGCAAGGGAGCCTCTTCGACGCGGGCGGCCATCAGGATCGCCTGCCGGCGCGGGCTGAGGTCTTCCAGCGCCCGTTCCAGCGCGGCCACTTCAAGCCGTGCATGGACAATCCGGGCGGGGTCCAGTGCGTCATCGGCACTGTGCAGCAACTCGTCGATTTCCTCGCCGCTGAGATAGCGTGAATCGATCTGCCGCTGATCGGCGGCGACATTCAATGCCATGCGGAATAAATACCCTGCGGGGTTGCGCGCCACCCCTGAAGCGTTGCCCATGCGCTCGACACGCAAGTAGGTCTCTTGCATCACATCGTTGACGAGATCGTCAGAGCCAAGGCGGCGTTTCAGCCGCCGGCGCAGCTCAGGCTGCCGCTCCATGAATAGCCCCAGCAAGGAGGCGGATGGGACCGGCACCATGTCGATCTCAGGACCCCATCGCAGCGGATGCATGGCAACTCAGCGTCCGCCCCGGCAATAGCAACAAGGTCAGCGGCTGTGGCATGGAAGACGGCGGTGAACCGATCAACAGGTGGTCCATCACTTTGAGTATCTCGGCATCGCGTGCGGTTGAGCCGGTGCTGTCCAGCAAGTGGGTTCGTTCGACCTCGCCGGTGTCGGCGATCCATAACTGCATGGCCAGCCGGTAGTCGCCCTGGCGAGCCGGCTCGGACCGGCACAGCGCCCGCTCGATAGCTCGTTGGAGCAGGCCCAGATAGCTGTGTTCTGCCGCATCGTTGAGTCGCCCCGTCTCTGGTTGATTGGCTTTCGGCAACTTGGCATCCAAGCTGTCGGCCGGCACCAAGGTAAAGGCGTGGTCAGAGGCGTATCGCACCGTCAGCCCGGTTCCATCGAGCAGCCGCTGCAAGGCTTCGTCAACAGTGAACTCCCCGATGACACCGGGCGACTGGCGCCCCGAAGCCAAACGATCGTCCACCAGCACCGCCAATCCCGTCACTTCGCTATACGTACGCAACGCCGTCATCAAGGCCTGCGGCTCGATATCGAAGCGGGCCAGGTCCGTGTGATCGCTTTGCGTTACCACGGGGCTATCTTGCTGCTGCAAGGCCGGCCCCGCATGGAGCAAGCCTGCAAGCAGGCAAAATCCGCTCAGTACAAGCGCCGCGCATGTCCTGACCATTACTTCGACACCCGAACGCCCCCTGATCAGGCGATCCATTTAGCAGTACGTGTCTTACCGGATCGTGACAACCGGGCGGTCATATGACAGTGGCGGCATGGCGGCCTCGGCCCGGCCATTTCGCCATCTCGACGATCGCTTGCGCAAGGGATTCGGCGAATCGCCGCATGAGGATGTTTGTGATCGGTGGGCGCGGATGGAAGGCTGACCGGCGCAACGTCTTCGACGCATGCACCGCTCATCGGATGCCTGCTGGCGCCATGAGCGGCTAGCCAGCCCACCCCATCCCGCACCGCGAGAAGGGGCGAACAGCCGCCGACTCAGCGGCCGAAGGTGATCTCTTTACCTTCGTGGTCGCGGTCCCAGCCACGCAGCTCGTCGCGGATATGCGCGATGCGTTGACGGCCGAGCGCATTGCGCTCTTCGTCCAGCACATGGCCATCAAGCAACTCGGCCAGCCGCTGTGCGGTGGGTAGCATCGCATCCCATGCATCCAGGGCCGGAATCGGCGCCGGCAAGGCCATGAAGAAGCTCAAGCCCGGCGTGCGCAAGGCATCGAGACGGCCAAGATCGAAATTGCCCGGTTTGAGCATATTGGCCACGCTGAAGATCGGGCCAAGCTCGCGCTTGCCGTCGAGCAGGCGGTGATAAATACCCATGTCGCCGAACTCGAGCCCGGCCTTTTCGGCGGCGACGATCAAGTCGGCGCCATTGAAGGTAGTGCCATCGCGAGCGACGACGAACAGCGTAATGATGCGTTCGACCGGCATTTGCGCCGGACGACGGCCAAGGTCCGAACGCGGCGGCAAGGTGGGTGCCGGTGCGGCGACAGGCGCCGCGGCGGGCGCTGCGGCCACAGGTGATTGCGCATGGACCGGCTCGCTGACGCCGGCATCGGGCTGCGACGGTGCGCGCAATGCGTCCACAATCGATGCGGCATGACCGGTCGGCTTGGGCAATGGCGAACCCGCACGATCACCGGCAAGCGTGGCGCCCAGGCGCTCCAGCTCCTGGCGCAGGCCGACATCCAGCTCGCCCTGCTCCGGTTTGACGCGGCCTAGCGGGTCGTCGCGGACCTCGTCCAGCGCATTGAAGGAAAACTCATCACGGCCCAGGCCGTCATCGGCGGCATCGCCCATGGTCGGTTCACGGCGCTCGACCGGCTGGCCCGGCACCACTCGCCGCTTGCCCTGCTCTTTCTTCGGCTGGCCAAGCAACCAGATCACGGCAAGCACAATGGCGCCGACAATCAATAGCGGAATGCCGACGGCGGGATTCCAGGCCAGGGCGAGCACCGGTTGATCGAGCAAAGAATGGGTGATCATGAATTTGATTCCTCAGGCGGCGCCGGCAAGTTTAGCCGCTTCAGCAAGATCGACTTGCACCAGACGTGATACGCCAGGCTCGCGCATGGTGACGCCGCACAACTGGGTGGCGGCTTCCATGGTGGCTTTGTTATGGCTGACGAAAATGAACTGCACCTTCTCGCTCATTTCTTTCACCATGGCTGAGAAACGCCCGACGTTCGCCTCGTCCAGCGGCGCATCCACCTCATCGAGCAGGCAGAACGGTGCGGGGTTCAAACCGAAGATCGCGAAGACCAGCGACACCGCGGTAAGCGCCTTCTCGCCACCAGAGAGCAAGGTGATATTGGAAACGCGCTTGCCGGGCGGGCGCGCCATGATCGACACACCGGTATTGAGCAAATCGTCGCCGGTGAGCTCCAGATAAGCATGGCCGCCACCGAACAGGCGCGGGAATAGCTCCTGCACGCCGGCATTGACCTTGTCGAAGGTTTCCTTGAAGCGCTGGCGGGTCTCGCGGTCGATCTTCTTGATCGCGCCTTCCAGGGTTTCCATCGCATCGACCAGATCGGTGAGCTGATTGTCGAGATAGGTTTTGCGCTCGCTCTGTTCGGCGTGCTCTTGAATCGCCGCCAGGTTGACTGGTTCCAGCCGGACGATTTTCTGCCCGATGTCGGTCAATTGCTGACGCCATTGCGCGGCATCGGCGTTCTCGGCCAACTCGGCCAGCAGCGCTTCCAGCTCCAGGCCGGAAGCGGTGATCGCATCGGCCAGCTGCTGGGCGCGAATATGCAGTGCCTGCGCCGCCAGGCGTTTCTGGGAAAGACTTTCGCGCAGGCCATTAAGGCTTTGCTCGATGCGCTGACGCTCCTGCTCCAAACGGCGGAACTCGGCGTCGCAATCTTCCAGCGCGCGGCGTGCCTCGACCAGCTGTTTGTCGACCAGCAAACGCTGGTCGAGATAGGTTTGCCGCTCGGCTTCGAGTTCGGCAATCGGATCGGAGCCCGCCGCCAATTGCTCGGTGATTTCGTTGCGGCGCGCTTCGATCTGGCGGATTTGCGAATCCATGCGCGCCAGCGCCTGCTCCAGCGAAGCCAGCGAGGAGCGCTTCGACTCCAGGCCCAGCGCCAGCGCATGCGATTGATCGGCAGCTTCGCGTGCGTTCATGCGCGCTTCTTCGCGCGCCTCGAGCAGTGCCCGGCGTTCGTTTTCCAGCTCGCGGCGCTGGTCTTCCAGGTCGCCCATGTGGCCGACCGATTCGTCCAGTCGGGCGCGGGCTTCGCGGGTGTTGGTTTGCAGTTCGTCGAGCTGGGCGATCAATTCGGATAGCTCGCCGGCCACCTTCTCTGAGCGGGCGCGGGCGGTTTCGACTTTGCCGCGATGGCTTTGCAGCTGGCCGGCCAACTCGGACTGGCGGCGATGCGCGTTGTACAGCTCGCGCTGGGCATCGTCGCGGGCGCGCTCAACCTCGAACTTGGTGGTGCGCAGCTGATCGAGCTGCTCGCTCAAATCTTCAAGCCGGGCCTCCAAGGTGGCGACTTGCTCGGCCAGCGTGCGCATCTCGCGCTCACGTGCCAGCACGCCCACCTGATTGCCTTGCGCGCGGCGCACGCGGGCCCAACCCGGCCCCAGCCATTCGCCGTCTCGCGTCATCACCGATTGATACGGCGCCAAGGCTGACAGCGAAGTCACCCGCTGATGCGCCTCGCCTAGCGTCTCGGCCGTCAGCACGTGGCTGAGAATAGCCATGGCGGCCGCAGGACCGCGCACATGCGCAGCCAGGGTGCCGGCAGTATTGACCCCGCCCTCGGCCGCATCGACCAAGGCTACATCGGCATTTTCCAGGCCGGCAAATTCACCGGCCAGGGCATGTGCGCCGTCGACCAATACGCTGTCGAGAAAACCGATCAGCGCGGTTTCGACCGCGGTTTCCCAACCGGCTTCGACTTGCAGAGCCTCGCCCAGGCGACGCGATTTATTCAGCCCGAGACGGGCCAGCCAGCTGCTGGCGGCGCTTTCTTCCTGGCCAAGTGCCGCATGCTGCAAGGCTTCCAGCGAGGCCTGACGGCCACGCGCGGCCTGCAGTTGCTGGCGCGCCTCGTTCATCGAGGACTGCACATGACGTTCTTCGTCGAGCACTTTTTCGTGGCTTAGCTTGTGCTGGTCGAGCAAGCCACCCAGGGACTCCACCCGTTCGCGCTGGGTGTCGTGCTCGCTGTGCAATTGCTCGGCAGCGGCATCCAGGGCGGCCACGTCGGTGGCTTGTTGTTCGGCGTCGAGGGCTTCGCGGCGGCGCGACAAATCCATCGCCTGGCGATCGAGGTAATTGAGCTTGGTGCGCTCCACTTCAGCCGCGCGGCTGGATTCACCGGCGGTGCGGGTATAGGTATCCCAACGCTGCTGCCAATCGGCCAGCTTGGTTTCGGTATCGCGTTGCGCTTCGGCGGTGTCCTCCTGCATCTGCTGCAGGGCTTCGAGCTTGGGCTCACCCTCGGCCAAGGCCATGCGCAGCGTTTCGATCTGTTCGCGATCGGTGGCGATATGCGCCGCCAACTCGCCATGCTCGCGCTCGGCATCGGCCTGGGCTCGTTGCAAGCGATCCGCGGTCTCGCGGTTGTAACGCACTTGCTGTTCGACCCGGGCAATCTCGGCGCCAACCTTGTACACCTCGCCCTGCACCGCGTTCAGGTGCTCGCTGGCGCCGTTGTGGCGCTCGCGCACGCTTTCCAGCTGGGCTTCCACATGACGCTGCTCGGCCAGGCGCTTTTCGATTTCCGTCTCGGCGGCCGACAAGCCCTCGCCTTCGCCATCGTGCTGACTTTTCAGTCCGCGGTATTCCAGCGCACGCAGCTCCGCTTCTTTGCGCGTCTGTTCTTCTTTCAACGCTTTCCAGCGCTCGGCGGCGCGGGCCTGGCGATTCAGATGCTCAAGCTGCTTGTCGACCTCGTCGCGCACGTCGCGCACGCGGTCGAGATTTTCGCGCGTGGCCTTGATGCGGCTTTCGGTTTCTTTGCGGCGCTCTTTGTACTTGGAGATGCCCGCCGCTTCTTCCAGGTGCGTGCGCAACTCTTCAGGATGCGCCTCGATGATCTGACTGATCATGCCCTGTTCGATGATCGAGTAACTGCGCGGCCCCAGGCCGGTGCCCAGGAATAAATCAGTGATGTCGCGACGGCGGCAGCGTGCACCGTTCAAGAAGTAGGCTGACTGACCGTCACGGGTCACCTGGCGCTTCACGGAAATTTCGGCGTACTGGTTGTACTCGCCCTGGATCGAGCCATCGCTGTTGTCGAAGATCAGCTCGACCGTCGCCTGGCCTACCGGCTTACGCGAGTTTGAACCCGAGAAAATGACGTCGGTGAGCGAGTCGCCACGCAAGCGGCTGGCCGCGCTCTCGCCCATCACCCAGCGGATGGCATCGATGATATTGGACTTGCCGCAGCCATTCGGACCCACCACGCCGATCATATTGGTCGGCAAATGCAGGGTGGTCGGATCGACAAACGACTTGAAGCCGGCGAGTTTGATCGTGGTCAGGCGCATGCGGTCATCAGCGGTGAATCTTCATAAAGGTGCCCAGACAGCGGGCGACGAGGCACTGTGCCAAACACAGGCCCATGTCGCAATGCAGTCATCAAATAGATATGACTTGATAAATATCATTCATATCATTGAATTTTATATATTTATTAGTTCAATGCTTGTGCATCGATGGATAACGCATGGATGCCGTTGTCCATCAATCCGTCCAGTGCCGCGTAAATCAGCCGGTGCCGTTTAAGCGGCAACTGCCCGGCAAAGGCCGCGCTGACGATGCGCACGTGGTAATGGCCTTTGCCGGCATTGGCATGGCTGGCGTGCTTGTGGCCCTCGTCCAGCACCTCAAGCTCGGCCGGCGCCAGCGCCTGGGTCAGGCGCCGGCGTATTTGCTCGACCATCTCAGCGCTCATGCCGCTGGCAACACTTTGCGAAACGGCTTGATGCTGACGCTTTCGTAGACGCCGGCTGCCACGTAAGGATCAGCCTTGGCCCAAGCCTCGGCATCGGCCTGCGAGGGGAATTCGGCCACGATCAGGCTGCCGGTAAAGCCGGCCGGGCCGGGGTTTTCCGACTCGATCGCCGGAAACGGGCCCGCCAGCAACATCCGTCCCTCGTTCTGCAGCTGCTCTAGCCGGGCCAGATGCGCCGGGCGAGCCTCCAGGCGTTTTTCCAGCGACTCGGCCACGTCCTGAGCAATGATGGCAAACCACATAAGACAGACTCCACGCAGGCAAACCGCGATTTTAACCGACTGCGCCCTACTTGAAGCGCATCCGGGCAGACCCAAGTGATTTGGCTTTACCCATAAAGCGAAGGCGATGACATGGCGCTCTGGTCAATGTTTGTCGAAGGAATATCCACCCTGCTGCAACAACTGGCATAACTGCTCGGCGGCAGCTTTGGACTGGCAGTGATCGTACTGGCGTTGTTCGCTCGCCTCGCCTTACTGCCCATGACGCTGAAAATCGCCGAACAAGGCTGGCACCGACAACAGCGCATGGCGGCGATCAAAGCGCAGATCGAACAGTTAGGCGAACAGCACGCCAACGACCCCGCCGCTCACGCTGCCGCGCTGCAGGCGTTGTATCGCGAGCATGGTCTGAACACTGGCCTTGGGAGTGGATTGCTGGTTGCCTTGGTCCAGCTGCCGCTGGGGGCCGGCATCTATGCCGCCATCCGCCAAGGCGTGGCGGGCGCCGGATCGTTCCTGTGGATACCCAACTGGCGCGCCCGGATCTGTGGCTGGCACTGGCCGTAGCCGTCTTGAGTTATGCAGCGATATGGCTCAACCCGGCGATGTCGGCGCAGGCCAAGAGCTTGCTGCAAGTCTTGCCGGTGCTGATTTCGTTCTTTGTCGTCTGGCACCTGGCTGCTGCGCTCGGCCTTTACTGGGCTGGCTCCAGCAGCGTGAACCTGTTGCAGTCAGCCCTGTTGCGCCGGCGCTTGCGGGCATCCCGTTGATCTGGCCGGCCGACGGCTGATCGATCTGTTACTGGATAGGCTGATACTCGCCATCCGCAGGATCGGTGGCATCGGTGCTCAATTGGCCGTTGCTCCGGTCGACCTTGAAAGAGAACAGCCGCGGCGAGGTATCCGGGTCGCCCTTACAAGGCGGCGTGTGGTTTTCATGCACCTCGACGCTATAAGTGGTCGCGCCCTCTTCCTCGGGCATGAAGGTAAGACAGTCGATAGGCAGGCTGGTCAGGCGATGCTTTTGAATCGCCTCGCTGATCAGCTTGATCGCCGCATCCTCGTTCGCCACCAGCAAGGCTTGAGCCGCGGCTTTGGCTGGTGCCGTGACGACAGGCGCAGGTGCAATAGCTGTCGAGGCGCCGGCTACGGGTGCGCCGACTGGCGTGGCGGCTTGAGACACGCTGGGTTTGCCCTCATCGCCCGATGGCGAGCATCCGGCCAGGGCAAACAACAAGCACGCTGCTGCAAAGAGACGCTGCAATGGCATGAATCTCAGGCTTCCGGCCGCATATAGGGGAACAACAACACATCGCGGATCGACGATGAGTTGGTCAGCAACATCACCAGGCGATCGATGCCGATACCAAGGCCGCCGGTCGGCGGCAGGCCCACCTCAAGCGCACGGATGTAGTCGGCGTCGAAGTGCATGGCTTCGTCATCGCCGGAATCCTTGGCGTCGACCTGGGCCTGGAAGCGCGCCGCCTGATCCTCGGGGTCGTTCAACTCGGAGAAGCCGTTGGCGATTTCCTTGCCATTGACGAACAACTCGAAGCGGTCAGTGATGCCCTTGTCGGTATCGCTTTCGCGAGCCAGCGGAGACACCTCG
The DNA here is from genome assembly GCF_026283955.1 of Dyella silvatica. Taxonomy (GTDB): domain Bacteria; phylum Pseudomonadota; class Gammaproteobacteria; order Xanthomonadales; family Rhodanobacteraceae; genus Dyella_C; species Dyella_C silvatica. The sequence continues at coordinate 45,526 of NZ_JAPDPE010000013.1, forward strand.
ACCGGATGATCGGTAATGAAGGTCGGCTGGATCAGCGTGTGCTCCACCGTGTGCTCGAAGATTTCCAGCAGCAACTTGCCCCAGCCGTAGCCGGGCTTGACCTGCGCACCGACGCGCTTGGCGTGGGCCGCCATGGCGTCGCGGTCGCGCAGCTCTTCGCGGCGGATTTCCGGGTTGTGCTCCAACACGGCGTCTTCCATGCGCCAGCGGCGGAAAGCCGGGCCCACATTGATCTCTGCGCCATCCCAGGTCAGTGCGGTGGTGCCGAGCACATGCTGCGCCGCCTCGCGAATCACCGCCTCGGTGAGGTCCATGATTTCGTGATACGTGGCGTAGGCCTGGTACAGCTCCAGCATGGTGAATTCGGGATTGTGTCGCGTGGACACGCCCTCGTTACGGAAATTGCGATTGATCTCGTAGACGCGGTCAAAGCCGCCGACGACCAGCCGCTTGAGGTAAAGCTCCGGCGCAACGCGCAGATACAGGTCGAGATCCAGCGCATTGTGATGCGTCACAAAGGGACGCGCGGTGGCGCCGCCGGGGATGATGTGCATCATCGGCGTCTCCACTTCCATAAAGCGGCGCGGCTCAGCTTCCAGCCACTGGCGCATAAAGCCGATGATCTTCGAGCGCTTGGCAAAGGTATTGCGTGCTTCTTCGGTAACGATCAGGTCGACGTAGCGCTGGCGATAGCGCTGCTCGACGTCGGCCAGGCCGTGTCGCTTGTCCGGCAGCGGGCGCAGGCTTTTGGTCAGCAGGCGCAGCGTATCCACCTTCACCGACAGCTCGCCGGTCTTGGTGCGCATCAGCAGGCCCTCGGCACCGACGATGTCGCCCAGGTCCCAGCCCTTGAACGCCTTGTAGCTGTCTTCGCCCACCGTGCCCTGGTGGATAAACAGCTGGATACGGCCGCTGACGTCCTGCATCTGCACAAAGCCGACCTTGCCCTGGTCACGCTTAAGCATCATGCGGCCGGCTACCTTGACCCGGCGCGCCAAGGCCTCGATGGCTTCGGACGTGTGGACTTCTTTATCTTCGAATTCGGCTTGCAGATCGCCGGCAAAAGCATCGATCTTGAAATCATTCGGGAACGCGATGCCCTGCTCGCGCAGGGCATGGAGTTTTTCGCGACGCTCGGCAATGAGACGGTTTTCGTCAGGCGTTTCGTTGTCGCTGTTCATGCGGATTCCCGGAGAAGCTTTGTAAATAGTTGCGTGGCAGTCGCCAAGGCGGCGACTGCCACGTTAATGCATCACGCGCCAGGGCGTCAGGCGTCCAGACGTTTGGCGCCGGCCTCAAGGCCGGATTTCAAACTGGCCTCGACAAATTCGTCGAGATCGCCATCCAGCACCTTTTGCGTATCGGTACGTTCGATACCGGTGCGCAGATCTTTGATGCGGCTCTGGTCGAGCACGTAGTTGCGGATCTGACTGCCCCAGCCAATATCGGACTTGGTCGCTTCCAGCGCATCCTTCTCGGCATTGCGCTTTTGCACTTCCAGCTCATACAACTTGGCGGCCAGCATCTTCATCGCGCGGTCGCGGTTGGCGTGCTGGCTGCGCTCGGTCTGGCAGGCCACGACGGTATTGGTCGGGATATGCGTAATACGCACCGCCGACTCGGTTTTATTGACGTGCTGACCACCGGCGCCGGAGGAGCGATACACGTCGGTACGCAGGTCGGCCGGGTTGATGTCGATATCGATATCGTCATCGACTTCCGGCGACACGAACACCGAGGTGAAGCTGGTGTGGCGCCGATTATCGGAATCGAACGGGCTTTTGCGCACCAGGCGATGCACGCCGATCTCGGTTTTCAGCCAGCCGTAGGCGTAATCGCCCTGCACCGAGAAGGTGGCCGATTTGATGCCGGCGACATCACCGCCGCTGACTTCCAGCAGCTCGGTTTTCCAGCCGCGCGATTCGCACCAGCGCAGATACATGCGCAGCAGCATTTCGGCCCAATCCTGCGCCTCGGTACCGCCGGCGCCGGCCTGGATGTCGACGAAGGCGTTATTGGCATCCATCTGGCCAGAGAACATGCGCTGGAATTCCAGCTTGCCAACCTGCGTCTCGAGCTTGGCCAAATCGGCGATCACCGCATTGGCGGTGTCTTCGTCGTTATCGGCGGCGGCCATTTCGATCAGGTCGGCGGCGTCCGTCAGCCCCCCGGTGAGGGTATCGATGCCGTTGACGATAGTGTCCAGGCGGGCGCGTTCGCGGCCCAGCTCCTGCGCCCGCGGCGGATCGTCCCACACGTTGGGACTTTCCAGTTCGCGGCTTACTTCTTCCAGGCGCTCACGTTTGGTGGCGTAGTCAAAGATACCCCCTAAGCGACTCGACACGGCCCCTGAGGTCCGCGATCTGCGCGAGGATCGGATTGGTTTCGATCATGAGTTGTTTGCTGGCCTTGAAGCGGCTGCGCCAGATGACGCTGCCAAAGAGCGGGAATGTTAGCAAAGCGTGTCCGATGACGCATGCCACCCCGCCAGGCAGCATGAAGCGGCAACGGTCCTGCGGCTCCAACGGAAGACCCCGAAAGGCTCAACATAGCCCTGAAACATGGCCATGCCCATGTCTTACCGGGCGTTTCGACTCGCTGCCGGGCGCAAGCTGATGGCTGGGCCGGGAGCGGAATCCCCGCCTGGCAACCGGGGCCCGCCGGAGCCGGCGCAGCCGAGCATGGCGACGGGGCTGGACCGAAGGACTGACAGGCGAAGCCCTGCCAAGCAGGATCTTCCCCGCCCCTTTAGCAAAGCTTCAACACAGAACTTAAGTCGCGAAGACATCCTGCATCAGCGTGCGCAATGCATTCTTCAAGGTCGCGCGCTTCAACTCGGGCTCCAGGATGGCGCGGGCAAACAAGCCATCGATCATCAGATGCAACAGCAAGGCCCGTTGCCTGACCTGCGCCGGCGAAAGCTCGACACCTTGGTCGCGCGCCTTGTCGCGAATCCACGCGCTGATGATCTCTCGATAAGCCTGGTCGGCCCGGCGCATGGCCTCGGCAATCGCCGGCACCCGCGAAGCCTCGGCGATGATTTCATGCGATAGCGCCACATTGACGGCATCGCCCTTGGCGCTGGCCCGGCGCCAAGGCTCAATAGCGTCAAGGATGTCATCCAGCAACTCGCCCGAGCTGCCGATCTCCTGAAAGGCCACGCGGGTGTCCTCGACCTCTTGCTCGATTAACGCCTGCACGATGTCGCTTTTGCTTTCGAAGTACCGATAAATCAAACCGACGCTCATGTCCGCGGTGTTGGCGACAGTGGCCATGCTCGCGGCATGAATGCCTTCGGCGGTAAAGCATTTTTCGGCGGCATCCAGAATGCGCGCCCGCTGAGCTTGCGAGCGCGCAATCGCCTTGGGTGTCCTACGCAGTGACTCATTCATGCTGTGCCCTCCATGCAAATCCACTCACCGCGAAGATACTCCAGGCAGCGTTAATCACCGGCCGATCCTGCCGCCATGACTTGGGCTAACGCATCGTTGCCGGACGTCGGTTTGCGGGCAAACCAGCGCCGCACCAACACAAAGAACAGCGGGGTAAAGAAGATGCCGAGGAAGGTACCCACCAACATGCCGCCAAGCACGCCGGTACCGATCGCACGCTGCGCGCCGGAGCCCGCACCGGTTGAAATAGCCAGTGGCACCACGCCCAGGCCGAAGGCCAACGAGGTCATCAGGATCGGCCGCAGACGCATGCGCACCGCATGCAAGGTAGCGGCCACCAGCTCCATGCCTTTTTCGACGTTTTCCTTGGCGAACTCGACGATCAGGATCGCGTTCTTGCTGGACAGGCCAATCGTGGTGAGCATGGCGACTTGAAAGTACACATCGCGATCCAGCCCGCGAAACCAGGCCGCCAGCACCGTACCTAAAATACCCAGCGGCACCACCATCAGCACCGCCGTGGGAATCGACCAGCTCTCGTACAACGCCGCCAGGCACAGAAACACCACCAGCAACGACAAGGTATAAAGCAATGGCGTCTGTGCGCCGGCCGCACGCTCCTGATACGACTGGCCGGTCCACTCCATGCCAATGCCGTTGGGCAAACCGGCCACCAGCCGCTCGATCTCGGCCATGGCGTCACCCGAACTGACTCCTGCGCCGGCCTCGCCGTTAATCTCCATCGCCGGCACGCCGTTATAGCGTTCCAGCCGAGGCGAACCGTAATCCCAGCGGGTGCCGGCAAAGGCGGTAAACGGCACCATATCGCCCTTGTCATTGCGCACCGACCAGCGCGCAAAATCCTCCGGCAACATGCGGAACGGCGCATCCGCTTGCACAAAAACTCGCTTGACCCGGCCGCGATCCATGAAATCGTCGACGTATTCGCTGCCCCAGGCGGTCGTCAGTGTGCGGCTGATCGAAGCCACCGGCAGCCCCTGGGCCGCCGCTTTCTTGTAATCGATGTCGATACGGAACTGCGGCACGTCCTCTTGCCCATTCGGCCGCACATTGGCCAACAGTTTGCTTTTACCCGCGCCCTCGAGCAGTTGATTGCGCGCCTGGGTCAACGCCTCATGCCCTAGCCCGGCGTTGTCCTTGAGATAGAAGGCAAAACCATTGGAGGTGCCCAGATCCTGCACGGCCGGCGGCGCAAACGCGAATACCAGGGCATCCTTGATATGTGCAAAAGCCTCGGTCGCACGGTTGGCTACCGCCTGCACACCCAGCTCGTCGGCATGGCGCACTTTCCAGTCTTTGAGCTGGATAAAAGCCATGGCGGTATTTTGGCCGACACCGGCGAAGCTGAAACCCTGCACTGTAAACAACGATTCGACGCTGTCTTTCTCGTCCTTCAAGAAATGCTGCTCGACGGTGCGCACCACTTGATCGGTGCGCTCCTGCGTTGCACCCACCGGTGCCGAGACCATGGCAAACAACTGGCCTTGATCTTCCTGTGGCAAGAAAGAGGTCGGCAGCCTCAGGAAAATCACCAGCATCGCCGCCACCAGGCAGGCGAACAGCAAGACGCTACGCCCGCGCCGCACCAGCATGCCGCGCACCATTTGTTGATAGCGTTGGTTGCCTTGGTCGAACTGGCGATTGAACCAACCGAAGAATCCGCTGGTGGCCGCATGCTGACCCTTGGCGATGGGCTTGAGCATGGTTGCGCACAAGGCCGGGGTGAGCACAATCGCCACCAACACGGACAAGGCCATCGAGGCCACGATGGTTACCGAGAACTGGCGATAAATCACGCCGGTAGAACCATCCAGAAAAGCCATCGGCACGAACACCGCCGACAGCACCATGGCGATACCGACCAGGGCACTGGTGATCTGGCCCATCGATTGGTGCGTGGCCGCGAGTGGCGACAGCCCCTCTTCGCTCATGATGCGCTCGACGTTCTCGACCACCACGATGGCGTCATCGACCAACAAGCCAATCGCCAGCACCATGGCGAACATGGTCAGCATATTGATCGAGTAACCCAAGGCGGCCAGCAAGCCCAATGTGCCCAGCAATACCACCGGCACCGCGATGGTGGGAATCAAGGTGGCGCGGAAGTTCTGCAAGAACAGATACATCACCAGAAACACCAGCGCGATCGCCTCCAGCAAGGTTTTGACGACACCCTTGATCGACACTTTCACGAATGGCGTGGTATCGAACGCCACCACCCATTTCACCCCAGGCGGAAATGACGATTGAATCTGCTTGAGCGTGTCCTCCACCCGCGTCGCGGTCGCCAGCGCGTTCGCCCCGGTAGCCAGCGAGACGGCAATACCGGTGGCCGGCTTGCCGTTGAAACGGCTGACGAAGTTGTAGTCCTCCAGCCCTAGTTCTACGCGCGCCACATCGCCCAGGGTCAACGCCGAACCGTCGTTATTGCTGCGGATGACAATGTCGCGAAATTGCTCGGGCGTCTGCATGCATTGATCCGTTGCCCCTTCAACGCCGGCGCACCGCCAAGCTGGCCGACAGTGACTTGCTGATTGCGCGCGCGCACTGCGGTAATCACATCGTCGGCGGCCAATTTATAGGTATTGAGCTTGTCCGGGTCCAGCCAGATGCGCATGGCGTATTTGGAGCCGAACACTTCGATCTTGCCTACCCCATCGACGCGACTGATCGGGTCGACCACCCGCGCGGTGACGAAATCGGAGATGTCGTCGCCCTGCAGGCTGCCGTCCTCGGAGACAAAACCCACCACCATCAGAAAGCCGGGATTGGATTTGCTGACGCTGATGCCTTGCTGTTGCACGATTTGCGGCAACGAAGGCGTGGCCAGCTGCAACTTGTTTTGCACTTGCACCTGAGCGATATCCGGATCGGTACCGTTCTGGAAGGTGAGTATGACCTCCACCTGGCCATTCGAATCGCTGGTCGCCGACATGTAGAGCAGGTGATCCAGGCCCTTCATGTTTTGCTCGATGATTTGCGTCACCGAGTCTTCCACTGTCTTTGCCGATGCACCGGGGTAATTGGCGTCGATCGTGACTGAAGGTGGCGCGATAGCCGGGTACTGCGACACCGGCAGGCGCGCTATCGAAAGCGCACCCGCCAGCATGATGATGATGGCAACGACCCACGCGAGCACCGGGCGATCAATAAAAAACCTTGCCATAAATATCGTTTCAACCGATTGAAAAGTTCAAGCGCCGTGCGGCGCGGTGCTCGCCGTGGCGACGCTGGCTTCAGTGGCATGCACCGGCACACCAGGCTGGATTTTCTGCAGCCCCTCCACAATCACCTGGTCGCCGGGGGCGAGCCCGTCTTGCACCAGCCATTGATTGCCGAGCGTGTGACTGACGTGAACCTTGCGCTGTTCGGCCTTGTTGTCTTTGCCGATTACCATGGCAACCGCATCGCCTTTGGGGTCACGGGTGATGCCTTGCTGCGGCACCAGCAAGCCGCTCGGGTTGACGCCCTTGTCCAGCACCGCGCGCACATACATGCCCGGCAGCAGCAAACCGTCCGGGTTCGGCACCACGACACGTAGCGAAAAACTGCCGGTGCTTGGGTCCACCGTGACCTCGGCAAACTGCAAGCGGCCTTCATGGGCGTAGCTGCTGCCATCCTCCAGCATGATTTTCACCGGCGCGTCCTCGGTGGTCTTGAGCGCGCCATCAGCCAGCTGCCGCCGCAGTTGCAGCATTTCATTACTGGATTGGGTGATATCCACATACAGCGGGTCGATCTGCTGCACCGTGGCCAGGGCATTGGCCTGATTCGCGGTCACCAGCGCGCCCTGGGTCACATTGGATTTGCCAATGCGGCCGCTGATCGGTGCAACGATGCGCGCGAAACCCAGCACGACCGAACTGCTTTGCAGGGCTGCCTGCGCGGCAGCGACATCGGCCTCGGCCTGCTTCCAGGTGGCATGGACGTTGTCGTTGTCCTGTTTGCTGAGCACATGCGTCTTGACCAGTTCGGCTGAGCGCTGGGCATTCAGGCTGGTCGAGGCAAGCGCAGCCTGCGCCTTGGCCAGATTGGCCTTGGCGCTGCCGTATTCGGCGCGATAAGTGGCGTCATCGATTTGATACAGCGGCTGCCCGGCTTGCACCAGGGCACCCTCGGTAAACAAACGCTGTTTGACGATGCCATTCACCTGCGGCCGCACTTCGGCAATCAGATAAGCCGTGGTACGACCTGGCAGTTCCCGACGAATCGTGACCGGCTGCGGTTTCAGCGTGACAACAGTGACCTCGGCAGCCGCTTGTTCGGCCGCTGCCTCAGCCTGATGTTTGCAGCCACCGAGCACGGCCGCACTCAGCACAAAACCAGCCAGCATGAGCCAGCGTGAAAGTATGCGCACGTACATGTGCGACCTCTTGCCACGTAAAAAGTGAATGATCATTCTCTTTTTACACACCCCCCAGCGTCAAGTGACAGAAGTCACTGCGCGATACCGGGTTAACCCCGATTCAAACAAGCTGCCTCAAACAAGCTGCGGTGCAGGAGCACCACCCGTGTCGCGACAAACCACACGACGCACTCCTGCAACCACAAAGACGACGGGCCCCAGCGGCGATCAGGCCAGCGCTTGTTGATGCACGCCGCGAACCGAACGCCCTGAGGGGTCGGCCGCATTCGCAAAAGCCGGATCCCACGCAAGCGCGGCCGGTGACGAACAGGCAATCGACTTACCGCCCGGCACCGTGGCTGCACATGCTTCGCCGGGAAAGAATTTTTCGAAAATGCGCCGGTACAAATAAGCTTCTTTGGTGGCGGGGGTGTTAAAGGGATAACGCGTCGCGGCGGCGGCGAATTCGCGATCGCCAATGGATTGCTCCGCGTGGGCTTTCAAACCGTCGATCCAGCCGTAGCCGACGCCGTCGCTGAATTGCTCCTTTTGCCGCCACAGAATCGAATCGGGCAAGGCGCCGGCAAATGCCTCGCGCAACACGGCCTTTTCGATGCGCCCGTTGCCGGCCATTTTGTGCACGGCATCCATGCCCATCGCCACGTCCATGAATTCCAGATCGAGAAAAGGCACCCGTGCCTCGACCCCCCAGGCCATCATCGCCTTGTTAGCACGCAGGCAATCGTAGCTATGCAAAGCATCGAGTTTGCGCACTGTTTCTTCGTGGAAGGCTTCAGCAGATGGCGCTTTATGGAAATACAGATAACCACCGAAAATTTCGTCGGAGCCCTCGCCCGACAGGACCATTTTCACCCCCATTGCCTTGATCCGCCGGGCCAGCAAATACATCGGCGTCGCGGCGCGAATGGTGGTGACGTCATAGGTTTCGATATGCCGAATCACTTCAGGCAAGGCATCGAGCCCCTCCCAGAAGGTATAGACAAAACCGTGATGCACGGTACCTAGCGCATCGGCAGCTACCTGGGCGGCAGCGAGATCCGGCGAGCCATCCAAACCGATGGCATAGGAATGCAGGCGCGGCCACCAGGCCTCGCTGCGATCGTCGTCCTCGATGCGCTCGCGGGCAAAATGCGCAGCGCAGGCTGCTACCAGTGATGAATCGAGCCCACCGGAAAGCAGTACACCGTAGGGCACATCCGTCATCAATTGGCGATGCACAGCCTGTTCGAAGGCTTTGCGTAGGTCAGCCGGAGACACCGCATGACCCTTGGTCACGCCACGGCTTGTCGTAATAACGGCGCAGCTGGCCATCGCTGCTGTCGTAAACATGGCCGGGCGGGAATGGCGCCAGGTCATGACAGATGCCGACCAGGGCTTTCATTTCCGAGGCGACGCATAACCGCCCTTGCCCATCGTGTCCCCAGTACAGCGGGCAAACCCCGATCGGATCACGTGCGATCACATAGCGCTGCGCCTCGCCATCCCACAAGGCAAACGCAAAAATGCCATTGAGCTTGTGCAGAAAATCCACCCCTTGCTCACGGTATAGCGCATTGATCACTTCGCAGTCCGAGCCGGTGGTGAAGTCGTAATCGCTGATGGCGCGCAGCTCGCGGTGATTGTAGATCTCGCCATTGACCGCCAGAGCCAGCGCGCCATCGCGTGAGCGCAGCGGTTGCGCACCGCTGGCTGGATCGACAATCGCCAACCGCTCGTGCACCAGGATCACCCCGGCATCGACAAAGACACCGCTCCAGTCCGGCCCACGGTGACGCTGACGTTGCGACAACTCCAGTGCTTGCTGACGCAAGCCGGCTAGATCATCGCCCGGTTGCAGATCGAACATTCCGAATATCGAACACATGGCCTTATTCCTCGTCGTTAGTTGAAAAACGCTGGGCAAACCCGGATGTGAAAACGATGACTCCAAAACGACGAAGGCCCGCTCAGTGGCGGGCCTTCGTTGCGTATGTGTGTTGAATCTGGTGTCTACGCGACGGCCCACCTGTTTGAGCAGGGGTTGTTATTGCCGCGATTATTATTGTTACGCGCGAACGCAGGACGGAGACCGTCGATGCGGTAGGTAAGGGAAGCCTTGGCGTGGGCACTAGACATGCGGCGAATAAAGCACGACCAGGCAAGCCGTGCAAGCGAAATTTTTGCTACACCTGCCCCGGGTTTGATGACACTGCCGGTTAAGCCAACCCACGCGCCTTGATGGTGATGCCTTAGCGCCTGTCCAGGCTCTCCTAGACTGGCTCGATATGCCGCAACAGCAGGCGCGGGGTTTCACGTCCCTGCCAATCGTTAATGACCAACTCGTAAGCTGCCCGCAAGCTGGCCGGCGGCGGCTGGCCTTCGTAGGCGTTGAACATCACCGCATCGTGCAAGCTGCCATCGCGGGGGTCGCGCAAGCTCAGGCGCAGGTGACGCTCGCCCATGACCTTCCAGCTTGCGCATTCGAATTGATTGTCGAACAGCGGCTCGGGAAACGCCTGCCCCCATGGCCCGGCATAACGCAGCTGCCGGGCCAGCTCCAGGGTGGCCGAGCCCGGCGGTAATTCACCATCGGTAAGCAGCACCGCCTGCAAGCGATCGTCGTCGATCAGCTCTCGCGCAACGCTGTCGAAGGCGGCGGCGAATTGTGGATAGTCCGCCGCTTTGAGGCTGAGTCCAGCGGCCATCGCATGACCGCCGAAACGCTCGATCAAACCGGGGTGGCGCGCATCGATAACCGCCAAGGCATCGCGCAGATGGAAGCCGCTGATCGATCGCCCAGAGCCGCGCAGCTCATCGGTGTTGTCCTCGCTGGCCGGAGCGAACGCGATCACCGGACGATGCAGCCGCTCCTTTAATTTCGAGGCGACCAGACCCACCACGCCGGCATGCCAACTGGGCTCGTATAAGGCGACCCCGACTGCGTCGGTATGTGCCGCGCGAGCGACCATCACTTCGGCCTCAGCCACCATCGAGGCTTGCAGGTCGCGGCGCTCCTGATTGATCGAGCTAAGCAATTCGGCGTAATGGCGAGCCTGGCCGCGATCGTCGGTCAGCAGGCACTCCACTCCCAGACGCATATCTTCCAGGCGCCCTGCCGCATTCAAGCGCGGACCGACGGCAAAGCCCAGGTCACTCGGACACAACGTGGCCATGCTGCGTTGGCTGGCTTCGACCAGGGCGACGATGCCGGCGCAGCCACGACCGCTGCGCAAACGCTTCATGCCGGCTTCGACCAGGACGCGATTATTGAAATCCAGCGGCACCAGGTCGGCCACCGTCCCCAACGCCACCAGATCCAGCAACGAAGACAGATCCGGCTCGGCCCCCTGGGCGAAAGCGTTTTGCTCGCGCAACTGCGCACGCAAAGCGAGCAACAGATAGAACATCACTCCGACCCCGGCCAGCGCCTTGCTCGGGAAGGCGTGATTCAAGCGCGCGTCTTGCGCACAACGATCACAAAGCGGGCTTGCATGCACGCACTTGTCGATGCTCACCACATTCGGATTGACCATGGCATCGGCCGCAGGCAATTGCTCACCGGGCAAATGATGATCGGTGACGATGACCCGAATACCCAGGGCCTGCGCCGCGGCGACCCCAGCCACGCTGGCGACGCCGTTATCGACGGTAATGATGAGTTGTGGCCGCGGCTGCAGCGACTCGACAAAGGCGGTGCTCAAGCCATAACCGTGGACGAAGCGATTCGGAATGGCGTAGTCGATGTGCTTGGCACCGAGCATGCGCAAGCCACGTACCGCCACGGCCGTACCGGTGGCGCCATCGCAGTCGTAGTCGCCGGCAATCAGAATCGACCAGTGATTGCTTATTGCCTCTAGCAGCAAGCTGACTGCGCGCTGCACGCCGCCCAATTGCTGCGGGGATAACAGGCGTGTCAGGCGATGCTCGGCCTGTTCCGGCGTAAGCACGCCGCGGGCAGCATAGATCTGCTGCAACACCGGATGCACCGTGTCGCCCCAGCCGGTCGGCACGCCTTGGGCCTGGCGTCGGCGCAAGCTGGGACGGCTCATGCTGCGCTCCTGTTCGATGACGCTCTGCGCCACAAGCGCAGGCGATGCCAAGGCCGGTGCAGCCAGCGTTCGCCACTGGCAAAGGCAAGCAGCAACGGCTGCCGCTGGGCCAAAGCCTGCAAGCTTGGCCACCAGGTCGCGGCAATGGTTTCGGCAGGCAGGTCTTGCAGGTCGATCAGCTCGCCTGCCGCAGCCGCAGCCACGGATGCCAACGAACGCGGTCGCATGGTCAAGCCGGCCTGCCGGGCCAGTGCGCCTAGTAACAAGTCGTCGCCGACCACGCCGCTTAACGCGCTGCTGACACGATCAGGTAAACGCCCACCACCCCATAGCCAGAGATGATTGACCGGCGGCAGCCCACGCTCGCGCCGCGCCGCATTGACGGGATGTTGATGCAGCAGCACTTGCACTTCATTGATCAATACCCGCCAGCGGCGGCCCTCATCGCCTTGCGGCAAATGCTGAAACAAATCCTCGCCCAAGGCTTGTTCCGGCGAAGCGAAAACAGGCAACGCGGTTTCCAGCGGCAAGCGCAGATGCCAGCGATCCGCCGACGAGACCGCCAAGCTCATGCCGGCCTCGCTGAACACAGGCAGCAATGGCTGAGCCAGGGCCTGAGCCTCCTCCATGCTGAGTTCCAGCTGGCCGCAGGCAAGCAAGCGCACGCCATTGAGATCAGGCTGGACCCAGGCTGGGTCGGCGCATAACCAAGTCGCGCCGGCGGCATCGCCCGCCAGCAAGTCACGGGTCAACGCCGCCGCAGGCAACCCCTCGGGTGCAACGAAGTGACTTGCCAAGCCGGCGAGATAACCCGTAGCGCCCTGCTCAAGCCTGTCGGCACGCAGCAGCCACGAACGCAGCGGATGCCCAGGCTGGAAACGCGGCAAATCCGGTAGCCACAGTTCAAGCGGATGAGACGATGGCTTATGCATGTATCAGCGCCTGCTCAATACGGTAGAAGCGCAGCGAGGTGCGCGAATCCAGCTCGCCGTTGATCGGCTGCGTAAAGCGCAGTTCTACAAGGTGGCATAAAGCTCCAGCCACTCCGCCTCCAGGGTTTCTTTCTCGCCACGAAGTTCGGTTTGTCGCTTGCCCAGGCGCAGCATCTCGGCGGTTGGGCCGTTATAGGTGTTTGGATCGGCGAGTTGTTTTTCCAGCGTGGCGAGTTCGCCGTCGATGGCGCTCATCCGCGTTTCAAGCTTTTTTACCCGCTGGCGTGAGGCCTTTTCGCCCTCGCGCTGGGCTGCGGCGAGCCGGCGACGCTCTTCCGGCGACTCGACCTGCACCACCGGCTTGCTCTCTTTCGCCTCGCCCTGCGCGGCCGCCAGCTTGGCTTTTTTGTCGGCCTTCTTATTGGCCGAACCACGGCTACGCAACCAGCGCGCGTAGTCGTCCAGATCGCCATCGAAACTCTCGACCTTGCTATCGGCAACCCGCACAAAGCTGTCGCAGACCAGGCCAAGCAAATGACGATCATGCGAGACCAGCACCAGGGCGCCATCGAATTCGGCCAGGGCATCGGCCAAGGCCTCGCGCATGTCCAGATCCAGATGGTTGGTCGGCTCATCGAGCAGCAGCAGGTTCGGCTTGTCCCAGGCGATCAGGGCCAGTGCCAACCGCGCCCGCTCGCCGCCAGAGAAACCATCGACCGATTCAAAGGCGCGATCGCCGGCAAAATTCCAGGTGCCGAGAAAGTCGCGCATCGATTGCGCACTGGCACCGGGGGCTTTGTCTTGCAGGTGATCGAACGGACTGGCGCCCTCACGCAGGCTTTCGACGGTGTGCTGGGCGAAGTAGCCGATCTTTAGATCTTTGTGCGCCTTGCGCTCGCCACCTAGCGGGGTCAATTCGCCGACCAGGGTCTTGACCAAGGTCGATTTACCGGCGCCGTTGGGGCCAAGCAGGCCAATACGCTCACCCGCCTCAAGCCGAAACCGCACATCGTCCAGGATCACCAAGGCATCCCCGGAGGCGTTCGCCGCATGCGCAGTGACAGGCGCAGCGTCATCGTAAGGGTCTTCACTGGCGGCCGGATAACCTGCCACGACCTCTTCCAGCTGCAGCATGGAATCAGGCAGGCGATCGGGCACGGCAAACTGAAAGCGGAACGCGCGCTCGGCACGCACCGCTTCGGTGCCGGCCAGTTTCTCCAGCCGCTTGACCCGCGACTGTGCCTGCTTGGCCTTGCTCGCCTTGGCTTTGAAGCGATCGACAAACGACTGCAAATGCGCGCGCTCAGCCTGCTCCCGCTCATGCGCAATCTGCTGTTGCCGCAACTGCTCGGCGCGCAGGCGCTCGAACGCGCTGTAATTGCCGGTATAGAGCTTGCCGCGCCCATCATTGAGATGCAGCGTGTGTGAAATCACCCCGTCGAGAAATTCGCGATCGTGCGAAATCACCAGCAGGGTGCCCTGGTAGCGACGCAGCCATTCCTCCAGCCACAGCACCGCATCGAGATCCAGATGGTTGGTCGGCTCATCCAGCAACAGCAGTTCGGATGGCGCCATCAGCGCCCGGGCCAGGTTGAGACGTACCCGCCAACCGCCGGAGAACTCCTGCACCGCACGTTCATGCGTATCCGGCGAAAAGCCCAAACCATGCAGCAGCCGGCCGGCGCGGGCCCGCGCGTCGTAACCGTGCAGTTCTTCGATGCGGTGATGAGCCCGCGCCATGGCCTCGGTATCGCCACGGGCCTGGGCATCGTTCTCATCGCGCAGGGCGATGGCCAGCTCTTCGTCGCCGCCCATCACATAATCGATGGCCGGATCGGGCAAGGCTGGGGTTTCCTGGGCCACCGTGGCCAGCCGCAGCTTGGCGGGCATGTCCAGGTCGCCGGCATCGGATTCGAGCTTGCCCTGCAAGGCGGCGAACAAACTGGATTTGCCGCAGCCGTTACGGCCGACCACGCCCAGTCGCCAACCGCTCTGGATCACCAGATCGATGTCGGAAAGCAGCAGGCGGCTGCCACGGCGCAAGGCGAAATGTCGAAAAGCAATCATGTGAGCAACGTATCCGGACGGATTCTAAGGAGGGCAGCCTGCTGCCCGCAGCCGCACATCATACCGGCTGCGAAAGCCCATCCCGAATGCCGACCCCATCGCAATCGCCGCAGCTCGTCGTGGCTAAGCCCAAATACTTCTGTTACAACGGCGCCGCATCGCTAGTTATGCGGCAAGTTATACGATGTGTTGTGGCGAGCAGCTTCGGGGGCTTAGGGGACTTATGCACAAGTACAAATTTGGTGTGTCGATGATGCTGCTGTTGGCGGCAACCGGCTTGTCCATGCCGCGGGCGACACAGGCCGAGAGCCTGTTGGTGCACCGTGTACAGCAAGAAAACGGCATGAATCTGCCCTCGCGCGGCATGAGCATGGCGCAGGTCGAGCAAAAGTACGGCGCGCCACAGCGCAAGTTGTCACCGCGCGGCGGCGACAGCCAGAAGCATCCGACGATCAACCGCTGGGATTATTCGAACTTCATCGTTTATTTCGAGCGCAGCCACGTGATCCATTCGGTGCTCAACACACCCGCGGGCAACAACACTTCGCCGTCAAGCGTCAACTGATCGCGGCCTGACGTCGTACAATTCACGCCTCCATCGGCCGGGCGGGTCTTCCGCCACGGCCTTGTGCCTATCAAAGCGTGAGTTAAGACCGATGACTGATTCCACCCTGCGCCTGCCGGCGGAATGGGAGCCGCAAGCGGCTGTGTTGATTGCGTGGCCGCATGCCGACACCGACTGGGCCGAACGCCTGGCTGAGGTGGAAACCACCTATGTGGCCCTGGCCGCGGCTGTGACCCGCTTTCAACCGCTCATCGTTGTGGTTGCCGATACCGCGCTGGGGGCTCATGCCCAGGCCCTGCTGCGCGCCGCCAAGGTCGATCTTGCAAAGGTCCGCTTCGTCGAGCTGCCGTATGACGACACCTGGCTGCGCGATTCAGGCCCGATCACCCTGAAAGCCGATGCCGCCAGCTTCCAGCTGACCGATTTCCGCTTCACCGGCTGGGGCGGCAAGTTCGGCGCCGAACAAGACGACGCCCTGATCACCGGGCTGGTCAACGCCGGCGTATTCAACAACGCCGCGCACAAGCGGGTGGACTGGGCGCTGGAAGGCGGCGGTATCGAAAGCGACGGCAAGGGCACGGTGCTGACCACCTGGCGCTGCCTGGTGCAGCGTCACCCCGAGCAATCGCGGGAAGAAATGAGCGCGGTATTGCGCGACAACCTACCTGCGTCGCGGGTGCTGTGGCTCGATTATGGCTACCTCGAAGGCGATGACACCGACGCACACATCGATACGCTTGCGCGCTTCGCGCCGGGCGAGCGCATCGTCTTTCAGGCCTGCGACGACAGTGCTGATCCGCATCATGACGAATTGCAGCGCATGGCCGGCGAACTGGCCGCCTTGCGCAGCGCCGATGGCCGGCCTTATCAGCTATATCCCCTGCCCTGGGCACAGCCCATCGTCGATCAAGGCCGCCGGCTCGCGGCGTCGTATGCCAATTACCTGATCGTCAACCAGGCTGTCCTGGTGCCGGCCTATGGCGATGCGGCTGACAACGAAGCGGCACGGATCATTGGCCAGGCCCATCCTGGCCGCGAGATCGTGCAGGTACCCTGCCGCCCGCTGATCTGGCAGAACGGCAGCCTGCACTGCATCACCATGCAGCTGCCAGAAGGCGTCACGCACTAAGCCGCTGCACGGACGCCACCAGGCGGCGTACACAGCCGGGTCCGTTACACTACGGTTTTCGCCGTAGTGGCGGACAGGAAATCTCGGCATGACCCGCAAGACACTCAAGGTCGCGCTGCTGCAGGAAACCGACCGCGGCAGCCGTGACGCCAACCTAGACGCCATCGAAGCCGGCCTGCGCGAGGCCGCCGCCGCCGGTGTCGAACTGGTGCTATTGCAAGAGCTGCACAACGGCCCGTATTTCTGCCAGCGCGAGTCGGTAGACGAATTCGACCTTGCCGAAAGCATTCCCGGCCCCAGCACCGAGCGCATCGGCAGTCTGGCGGCGGAACTCAAACTGGTGGTCGTCGCCTCGCTATTCGAAAAGCGCGCGGCCGGCCTGTATCACAACACCGCCGTGGTCTTCGATCGCTCCGCGGCCATCGCGGGCAAGTATCGCAAGATGCATATCCCGGATGATCCGGCGTTCTACGAGAAATTTTATTTCACCCCCGGCGATCTCGGCTTTGAGCCGATCGACACCGCCGTTGGCCGCCTCGGCGTGCTGGTGTGCTGGGATCAGTGGTATCCGGAGGCCGCTCGCCTGATGGCCCTGGCCGGCGCCGAACTGTTGCTCTATCCCACCGCCATCGGCTGGGATCCCAACGACGATCAGGCCGAGAAGGATCGCCAGCGCGATGCATGGATTACCGTGCAGCGCGGCCATGCGGTGGCCAATGGCCTGCCCTTGCTGGCCTGTAACCGCACCGGTTATGAGCCGGATACCGCCGGCGTCGGCGCGGGCATCCAGTTCTGGGGCAACAGTTTCGTCGCCGGACCGCAAGGCGAGTTCCTGGCCCAGGCCGGCACCGACAAGCGCCAGTTGCTGATCACCGATGTCGATATGGCGCGCAGCGAACATGTGCGCCGAATCTGGCCGTTTCTGCGCGATCGCCGCATCGATGCTTATGCCGACCTGCTAAAACGCTTCCGCGACTGAACGCACGCCGCTGAATATCTTCCCGCCGTACTGCTTGTACCGTGCTGCGGTCATCCCCATGCTGGGGGTTCTCACGATTAACCGACCTTGCGCATGAGCCTTTCCG
>NZ_JAPDPE010000140.1 GCF_026283955.1 Dyella silvatica
GCATGAATTTGCGGTATAGCTGCTGTTGTTTACTATTCACAAATAGATAATACATAAGTGTATTATATCGACTCGTCACTTGAGCCTAGCCATGAATAGCTTTCTCCCCACCGAGCAACGTTTGGCCATCACTTGCCGTCTTTATCCAGCCTTTCCGCGCGAGCCGGCGGTGTTGGTGCGGCTGATCAAGCACATCCATAAGCGTGTGCATGACGACGCCAATGCCATCCTCAAGCCGTGGGGTATCAATCATCCGGAATACAACATCCTGATGATGATGTACGGCACCGAGGGCTTTACGTTGAATCCTTCGCAGTTGGCCGACGCCGCGGGGGAGAAGTCGGCCAACATCACGCGCTTGACCAATGAGCTGTGCGACAAGGCGCTGATTGAGCGCACGGCCGACGCTGAAGATCGCCGCAAAGTCACGCTTACGCTGACCGCCAAGGGTCTCGCGCTGATCGAGAGCTTTTTGCCGGACATCTGCGACTTGCTGGCACGCGAAACCGCCAACTTGCAGTCAGGCGAAATGGCGCAGTTAGAGCAGCTGTTGAAGAAGTTCTTAAGCCAGCTGGACAACGCAGCAGATCAGGCCTGAGCGGTGATCGCCTTCTTCAAAAACGAATCCATCGCATGGCAGCGCCGCTGGCCATGGCTGGCCGAATTCATGGCGGGGGAACGCGATGCGTGGGTGTTCGTCGTCAAGTCGTCGCTGGCGATGTATGCCGCCGCCTGGTTGGCCATGTGGCTGGAGCTGGAGCAACCGGCGACCGCGATGATTACCGTGGCGCTGGTGATGCATCCGCACAGTGGCATGGTGCTGGCAAAGAGTTTTTATCGCGCGATCGGCACGCTATGCGGCAGCCTGTTCGGGTTGGCGCTGATGAGCGTTTTCCCGCAGCAGCGCGAGTTGTTTTTGTTCTGCATGTCGCTATGGGTGGCGCTGTGTGCCGGTGGCGCCACGCTGTATCGCAACTTTATGTCTTACGGTTTTGTATTGGCCGGCTATACCGCGGCGATTGTCGCGCTGCCGGCCATCGGCAATCCGTTGAATGTGTTTGATTCGGCGGTGATGCGAGTCAGTGAGGTGATGCTTGGCATCGTCGTCGCCGGGGTGGTCAGTGATGTGGTGCTGCCCAGCCGTTTGCGCAATGTATTGCGCCGCCGGCTGCGCGAGCACTTTGCGCATTTCGTCGACTTTGCGCGTGACAGCACCGGCGGCAGCATGGCGCGCAGCGAGATGGAGCAGGCGCATCTGCGCTTTGTGCGTGCAGCGGTCGAACTGGAAGATTTGCGCGCGTCGGTCATTTTCGAAGACCCCGAAGCGCGTGCCCGCAGTAGCCGCATGCGTTTGTTGAATCAGCGGCATATGGCGGCATCGACCAGCTTTCAGTCGGCGCATCATTTGATCAATCGCCTGCAGCGTAGTGGTCGCCAAAACGTCGCCGATGCCCTGATCGCGCTGTACGCGCCGATCGGTGCCGCGCTGTCACCAGAGACCAAGTGGCGTCATCAGCCTGAAGTACTGACGACGCGCCTGGAAGCCTGCGAAATCGAGCTTCCGCCGTTGGCCGAGCGCTTGCGTGCGAGCTTGCCCGATGCGGCATCCTGGCTGGAGTTCGACACCGGTGCCGCCTTGCTGCGCCGCTTTGCCAGCGAATTGCGCGATTTCACCTCACTTGAAGCCTCGTTGCGCGGGCAACACATGCGCGGCACCGTGGAGCGTGTGCATTTTCGCCGTGGCAACGACTACGCCGGCGCTGCCATCGCGGTGCTGCGCACCTTTTTGACCATGAGCGCCTTGAGCGCGATGTGGTTGCTAAGTGGCTGGTCGTTCGGCTCCGGCGCGATGTTGCTGGCGACGATTTTCAGCGGCCTGTATGCCGCGGCGGCGCATCCGGTGATTGCCACGGTGAAAACCTGGTGCGGCTATGCGTTGGGTATTCTGGCTGCCTTCGTGGTGACGTTTTTCATGCTGCCGGGCAGTAATGGCTTCGTGATGTTGATCGTTGCCAGCGCGCCGTTGCTGCTGATCGGCCCGTACCTGATGACCCGCGCCACGCTGCCCGGTCTGGGCGTGGGTTACACGCTTGGTTTCGTTTACATCCTGGCGTTGAAGAATCCGATGGTTTACGACCCCGAGCACTTCTTGAACGACGCGATCTCGCAGCTGGTCGGCCTGGGTCTGACCGGCGTGGCGTTCATATTTGTGCCGGCAGTCACCGGCAGCGGTTGGCAGCGTCGTCGCCAGCTGCGGCAGCTGCGCCATCAAGTGGTACTGGCAGCCACCGGTCCACTGGAAGGTTTGCTCTATCGCTTCGAAAGCATCAACCGTGACCTGTTTCAGCAGGTGGTCTCTTTTACCCAGCCGGGCAGCGATGAGTCGCGTAGTCTGTTGGCCTGGGCCTTGTCGGTGCACGAGTGCGGTCGCGCGCTGATCGAGTTGCGCCAGGACCTGCGCCATAGTGAATTACCCGCGCCGGTGCATAGCGAAGTGCAGGCCGCGGTGGCGGCGATGGCGCAGTTGTACGAGGCGCCCAGCGTCGCGCGCTGGCAGCGCGCCGAGCAAGCCGTGGAGCAGGCCATCAACGCCACGATGTGTAACGACAGTCATGTCAGTTGCCGTCCGGTGCTGGTGCAGCTGCATTTGCTGCGTAGCGCGCTGCGCGATGACGAATCGGCCCTGGCCGCCTATATCACTCCTGCGATGGAGCCTTCCCATGCTGTCTGATGCTCTGCTTCTCGCCGCTACGTCTACTGCGGCGATACCTCACGAGGTTGCGCTGTTCGACGCGCTGGTGCCGGGTTTGTTGCTGGTTTTTCTGCTCTGCATGATGTTGTTGTGGGCGGTGGATGCCGTGGTCGGACGGTTTGGTTTGTACCGCTTCGTATGGCACCCATCGCTGTTTCGTCTCGCCCTTTTCGTTTGCATGTTCGGTGCCGCCGGACTGTTGTTACTGCGTTGAAGCCAAAGTCATGAAAATCCAATCCATACTCCGTTTCTTGATGACCGCCGTGGTGGTCGTGGCTGCAGCCCTGCTGGGCCATGCCTTGTGGCGGCACTACATGTATTCACCCTGGACTCGCGATGGCCGCGTGCGCGCCGAAGTGGTGCGCATTGCGCCAGACGTCGCCGGCCTGGTAGCCCAAGTCGCGGTGATCGATAACCAGGTGGTGCACAAAGGCGATTTGCTGTTCTCGATCGATCCGTTGCGCTTTCGCAATGCCGTGGCCCAGGCGGAGGCCAACCTGACGGCGAGCGAGGCCAGTGCGCGCGCGGCGGGCGCCAATATCAGCGCCGCATTGGCCAGTGCGGCAGCGCGCAAGGCGGAATATGACCTGCGCGCCGAACAATCACAGCGCCGTCAGCGTATGGGCGATGTCATCGCACAAGAGGCGCGCACGGATGCGGTTTCCACCGCCAATTCAGCCCGCGCGACATGGCAACAAGCGCAGGCCAGCGGTACTCAGGCCAGCGCGGTACGCGAGCAGGCACAAGCGGCGGTGGAGCAGGCGCAAGTAGCGCTGGATCGCGCCAAGCTCGATCTTGAGCGCACCGAAGTACGGGCGCCGGTAGACGGCTATGTGACCAATTTGGATATCCGCGTGGGCGACTACGCTGCGACCGGCAGTCCGCGGCTGGCCTTGATCGACAGCCACAGCTATTACATCTACGGCTATTTCGAAGAAACCAAGTTGCCGCATCTGCGTATTGGCGATCCGGTGCAGATTCGCCTGATGAGTGGCGGCGTGCATCTAAAGGGCCGCATCACCGGCGTCGCCCATGGCATCACCGACCGGGACAACCCCACCGGCAGCGATCTGCTGGCCGATGTAAACCCCACCTTCAACTGGGTGCGATTGGCGCAACGCGTGCCGGTGCGTATCGAGATCGATACCTCAACGCTGGCGGCAGACACCGTGCTGGCCGCAGGCATGACTGCAACCATCGAGGTTCAGCCGCGCGACGATGGACGCAAGCCGGCGCAGTGATCTTTACCGGGTGCCTTAGGCCGCAGTGCGCCGAGGCACGGCTCCCTCCCCTTGCAGGGGAGGGTTGGGGAGGGGTTCAGCCTTGCCGTGAGCCTGCACGCTCAAATCCCCAAAGGAGACTCGCTTCAGTCGTAGGGGGCATTTGCGCGCATGAACAGGCTCTTTAGTGCAGGCCGGCCCAGTACGCCATATAACCGGGTACTTCGCGCATGCTGGAATACAGGTCGCGACCAAACCAGTGCCGCGGGTAATCGCCACCGGCGTCTTCGACGCCGGCCTGGCGCAAGGCCAGTCGCGCACGCGGCAGATGGAAGTACTGCGAGACCGCCACAGCACTATGCAAGCCATGGGACGACAGCCACGCGTGTGCATGTTCGGCCGAGGCGCGGGTGTTGTCGCCGAGCGAGTCGGCCACGACGTGCTGCGCGGGTACGCCATGCCAACCGCCTCGTCACGGCCGTCCTGCGGATCGATGCCGCCACTGACCATGATCACCGCGCATCCGCCACGCTGATACAGGGCCAGCGCGGCTTCCAGTCGTGCTTGCAGGCGGGGCAGTGGGCGGTTGGACCGATCCACCGTATTGCCAAGCACCAGGGCCAGGTCGGCAGGCCGTGGCCGTGCGGCCATGCCGGCTGCGGCGATGATGCCGGCGCCAAGCACCCATAAACCCATCGCGATAAGGCTGTAACGCAGCAGGCGGCGCCATCCGGCAGGGCGGAAGGGCAGTGATCGAGGCAGGTGCTGAGCGAGCATATGAGAGGCCTGATGAGCAATGCTCAAGTCTGCGGCGGCGGTGTGGCGTTGCGCGGGCATGCTTCAGGCCAGAACGAGGCATGCCCGGTACTTTGAACCGGCTCTCAGGCGGGCTGGGTTTCGTTGATCTTGCCCGCCGCCGCTGCCAGGCGTTCCAGACGCAGGCCCAGCCAACGATTCACGTCGGGCCACTCACTGGCGAGGATGCTGTAGCAGACGGTATCGCGCAGGCTGCCATCAACGCGGCGTTTGTGGGCGCGAAGAATGCCGTCTTTATGTGCACCGAGCCGCTCGATGGCGCGCTGGGAGTCGAGATTGCGGTGGTCGGTGTGAAATTCCACGACCACGCAGTGAAGCGATTCGAAGGCGTGCTTGAGCAGCAGGCGCTTGCAGGCGCTGTTCACCTGGCTTTTTTGCCAGCGCCGGGCATACCAGGTGTAGCCGATGGCCAGACGCGGCAGCTCGGGCGCGACATCGTAGTAGCGGGTGCTGCCGACGATCTCGCCGCTGGATTTTTCCCGCACGGCGAACGGCAGTTGCTGGCCCTCCGCCTGGCTCTCCAGTGCCCTGGCGATATAAGCCGCGGCCTGGCCCGGCGCTGGTGCGCTGGTAAACCAAAGTTTCCACAGCTCGCCATCGGCCGCGGCGGCTTCCAGGGCGGGGGCATGTTCCGGGCGCAGGGGCTCGAGGATGACGTGGCTGTCTTCCAGCCGGGTCGGAATCAACGGCATGGCAGTCTCTTAGGCGTCGAGATCGGGGATGAGCTTGCTTTCGAGCCTTGCGATGGTGTCTTTCAGCAGCAGCTTGCGTTTCTTCAGCCGGGTGAGCGCTAGTTCATCGATGCCGATGGACTCGACCAGGCGCTCGATGGCGATATCCAGATCCCGATGTTCGATCCGTAACTCGGCCAGAACATGGGCAATTTGGTTGGGATCCTGAACCTGCATGGGCGGCCTGCCTGCGGCGGCTATAACGCTGGTGAAAAGAGCCTCAGTGTAACGCTGTCAGCCTCGGCCCGGGCAGGCGGCTACAATGGGCGCCCCGTCTGCTTGATTGTGCTGCATGTCCGCCCAGATCGAACCCATCCGTAAGCAGGCCTATGAGGCCGGTAAACTCGCCAAACGCCTGCGCCATCAGGTGGGACAGGCGATTGCCGATTTCAATATGATCGAAGATGGCGACAAGGTGATGGTCTGCCTTTCGGGCGGCAAAGACTCGTACACCATGCTCGATATGTTGTTGTCGCTACAGGCGAAGGCGCCGGTGCGGTTCGATCTGATCGCGGTGAACCTGGATCAGAAGCAGCCCGATTTCCCCGAGCATGTCTTGCCGCAGTACCTGACCGAGCGTGGCGTACCGTTCCATATCATCGAGCAGGACACCTACAGCACGGTGACGCGGGTGATTCCCGCCGGCAAAACCATGTGCAGTCTATGCTCGCGCTTGCGCCGTGGCGCGCTGTATCAGTGGGCCGCGGCCAACGGGGTGAGCAAGATCGCCTTGGGTCATCACCGCGACGATATTCTCGGCACGTTTTTCCTCAATCTGTTTTATCAGGCGCAGTTGAAGGCGATGCCGCCGAAGCTGCGTTCGGACGATGGTCGCCATGTGGTGATCCGTCCCCTGGCTTATTGCAAGGAAACCGATATCGCGGAGTACGCGACCCAACGTGGTTTTCCCATTATTCCGTGCAATCTGTGCGGCTCGCAGGAGAACCTGCAGCGCAAGGCGGTAAAGCGCATGATGGACGATTGGGAGAAGCAGCAACCGGGGCGTAGCGAGAATATTTTTCGTGCGCTGGGTTCGGTCTCACCCTCGCAATTGGCCGATCGCAAATTGTTCGACTTCGCCGCGCTCGGTGCACGTGAAGATGCCGTGCGCGCCGATGCGCACAGTTGGCTGGCCGGCGTGTCTGACGAGCCATGAGCGCATGCATGATTGAATCCGCTGCTTTCTTTTCACCCTATTCTTTTCACCGATCCGTTTAATTCCAGGGAATAACGCCGTGTCTCTCTTTGCATCCGTTGAAATGACCCCAGGCGATCCGATTCTGGGGCTTACCGAGGCTTATCTGGCCGATGCCCGCGCGGGCAAGGTCAATCTCGGTGTGGGTATTTATTACGACGAGCAGGGGCGTATTCCGTTGATGCGCGCGGTGCGCGAAGTCGAGCAGGCATTGGCCCTGGAAGCGAAGCCGCGTGGCTATCTGCCGATCGACGGCATGCCCGCCTACGACAAGGCTACCCAGCAGCTGGTATTTGGTGCGGAGTCGCCGTTGCTGGCGGCCGGGCGTGTGGCGACTTCGCAAACCGTCGGCGGCAGCGGTGCCTTGCGCGTAGGTGCGGATTTACTGCGCAAGACGCTGCCCAAGGCCAAGGTCGCGATCAGCAGCCCGAGCTGGGAAAACCATCGCGTGGTGTTCACCGCGGCCGGTTTCGACGTGGTGGATTACGCCTATTACGATCCGTCCACCCATGGGCTGGATTTTGCCGGCATGTTGGCCGACCTCGGCAAGCTGGAGCCCGGCACCGTGGTGTTGCTGCCTGCGTGCTGCCATAACCCCACCGGCGTCGATCTCACGGTCGAACAGTGGAAGCAGGTCGTGGCCTTGGTCAAAGATCGCGGCTTGATGCCTTTCATCGACATGGCGTATCAGGGTTTCGACAAGGGTATCGATGCCGACGCCATCGCCGTGCGCTTGTTTGCCGAGTCGGGCATTGAGTCGTTCGTCGTCGCCAACTCGTATTCCAAGTCGTTCTCGCTATATGGCGAGCGGGTGGGCGCGTTGTCCATCGTCGGCGCCAATCGCGAAGAAGCGCTGCGCGTGCAGTCGCTGGTGAAGCGCACCATCCGTTCCAATTATTCCAGCCCCTCCACGCACGGCGCCGCCTTGGTCGCCGGCGTGCTCAACAGTGTTGAGCTGCGCGCGATGTGGGAGGCTGAATTGGGCGAGATGCGCGAGCGTATTCATGCGATGCGCGCCGGCATGGTAGAAAAATTGGCCGCCCACGGCGCGCCGCAGTTCGACTTTATCCAGCGCCAGGCCGGCATGTTTTCATACTCGGGCTTGAGCAAGGCCCAGGTGGATCGCCTGCGCGAGGAATATGCGATTTACGCCATCGGCACTGGCCGTATCTGCGTGGCGGCACTTAATCGCGGCAATCTGGAAACCGTAGTCGCTGCGGTCGCTTCGATTAGCCGTTGATCTTGGTCGCTGGTTCTGGCTATTGATCCTGGCCGTTGATCCTCGTCATGACGTCATCCCGGCGCAAGCCGCGATGACGATCAACTAATGCATCGGATACTTCATGTTTTTTCGCAATCTCACGCTGTTCCGTTTTTCCCCTGCTGTTGCTGAAGATCTCAACCGTCTCGATGAAGCGCTGGCCGAACACCGCCTGCGTCCCTGCGGCCCGCTGGAAATGGGCACCAAGGGCTTTGTGCCGCCGGTCGGCCGAGGTGAAGAAGCCGCGCTCACACATGCGGTCAAGGCCTGCACGCTGGTGACGGTCGGCAGTGAAGATAAATTGCTGCCAGCCGCGGTGATCAACGACGAGCTGTATCGCCGCGTGCAGAAGATCGCCGACGAGGAAGGCCGCAAAGTCGGTGGTCGCGAGCGCAAGCGGATCAAAGAAGATCTGCTGACCGAGCTGCTGCCGCGTGCCTTTGTGCGCACCTCGCGCATGTCCGCTTATGTCGACAAGCGGCAGGGCTGGCTGGTGCTGGATACCTCCAGCCGTAAATCCGCCGAGAACGCACTGACCCAGATTCGCGAGGCGCTGGGCAGCTTTCCGGCGATCCCGCTGGCGCCCGAAGAGGGCCCCCGCGTCTTGATGACCGACTGGCTGGCCAATAACAACCTCCCGGCCGGGCTGTCGTTCGGCGACGAGTGCGAGCTGAAAGACCCGGCCACGGCCACTGGCGCCATTGCCCGTTGCCGCCGGCAAGATCTGGACAGCGAAGAGGTCAAGGAGCACCTGCGCAACGGCAAGCAGGTGTTCCAGTTGGGTCTCATCTTTGATGAGCGGATCAGCTTCGTGCTCGGGGAAGACCTGATCTTGCGCAAACTGAAGTTTCTTGACGTGGTCATGGACGAGCTCGGCGACAGCCAGCAAGACGCCGCAGCCGAGATGGACGCTAGTTTTGCCCTGCTCACTCTGGAGCTGGAGCGGTTGCTGAGCAAGCTGGAAGAGTGGTTTGGCCTGCCGCGCCCGGCTGATAACTAAGCCCGGCTTGCGCTGATCCGCGGCAGTAACCCGCCGTAGTAACCCAGTCGTCTTGCGATCCGGGCATTCTTCCCCATATCGCACGGATACCTCAGGCTTATCGCTGAACAGGCTAGCTGAATAGCGTGGCTTGGCGGTAAACGGCGGCATCGGAGTTTTTAGCCTTTTCGATGCTGCCGTCGGGCATGATGGCGTTTCGCGGCGGGCCCAGCGTGGCCTACGACTAAGAGCCTGTTTACGATCTCCCGTCGCTGGGAGATCGTAAACAAGCTCTCGAGCGGGCAGAACCATGGCGCAGCATCTAGAAGGCGATTGGCTGGAATTGGCAACAGCGGGCGGCAGCACGATACGCGTGCAAAAGTCCGCCCATCCGCGTGCGCGCCGCCTGCGCCTGACGGTAACGCCGAAGGGCGCGCGCGTGTCGTATCCGCATGGCACGCACCCTGCCCAAGTCAGCGCGTTTCTGCGTAGCCATGCCGACTGGCTGGAGAAAAAACTCGACGAGCTGCATCTGATCGTCAAGCCGCTGCCGCCATTACGCGTGGGCTATTCCGCCGAATTTCCTTTGCGTGGCGAGCCCCGGGTACTGGATTGGGCCGAAGGCCCTTATCCGCGTGTCGAAGCCCACGATGCCGGTTTGACCCTGGTGATACCACGGCCGCATACGCGAGCGTTGCCGGTGGCGCGCGGATTGCTCGCTTCATATTTTGAATCGCAGATTCGCCGCGATGTATCACGTTGGCTGGCGGGCTATGTGCCGCAACTCGGGCTGGCGCCGACGGCGTTGCGTATCCGTCCGCTGAAAAGCCTGTGGGGCAGCCTGGATACCCGCGATCGCATCAATCTCGATCTGGCGCTTGCGTTGGCCCCGCCCGCCGCCTTGCGCTATGTGCTTGCGCACGAACTTTGCCACCTCAAGGTGCGCAGCCACTCACCGCGTTTCTGGGCCCAGGTCGAGGGGATTTTTCCGCTGTGGCGGGAGCAGCGCGATTGGCTGCGACAGAACGGCTCGATGCTGAAAGCTGAGCTGGACCGGCTGATTGCCGACGTCGCCGATTGAGTCGGCAGCGGTGATCGTTCGATCATCCGCTGCTATCTAAGCGTTATCGCATTGGCTATCAATGCGACAGCGCAAAGCCGGTCAGGATGCGCACTGTCTCGTCGGGCTTCTCCAGCATCGGCATGTGATTGCAGCCGTTAAGCATGCTGGAGCTGATCGCGCTGGTGTGGCTGAGGCCGTTACGCAGGCTATCGAGCCCGGAGATGTCGGTGACCTTGTCGGCATGGCACCACAGGCCAAGCACCGGCATGGTCAGCTTGTCGAGGCGGTTCTGCACGGAAAGATACTGCGAGGGTTCGCGCAGCTCGTTGAGCGTGCGTTCGATAAAACTATGGTTTTGTTGATTCTGTGCGATCAGCGCATCGACGAAACGGCTAGGCAGCGTCGGTGGCTTGGAGAACACCGAAGCCCAGATCCGTTCGAATCCTGCGCGGTCGTCAATGATGAAGGGATTTTTGCCGGCGAAGACTTGGCGGAAAAATTCGTTCTCGTCGGCTTTCAGGCCGAACGCATCGATCAATGCGAGCTCAGCCACGTGCTCCGGGTGATCTGCCGCGTAGACGCCGGCGATGGCACCGCCCATCGAGTGACCGATCAGCACAAATCGCTGTAAACGCAAGGCATCGACAAAGCCCTGCAAGCGCCTCGCCTGAGTGTCAATGTTGTAGCTGGCACCATCGTTGCGCGAGGACTCGCCCCAGCCTGGCAGGTCGGGAATGATGACGTGGAAGTGCGGGGTAAGTTGTTTGGCGACTTCCAGCCACACCTCTTTGTTTGATGCAAAACCGTGCAACAGCACCAGCGTGGGGCCTTCACCGCCTTCGTAATAGCTCCAGCGGGTATCGCCGGCCTGGACGGTGTGTTTCTCCACGTGCGCGGCCATCGCCTGGCGCATGGTGTCCGCCCACATCAGCCATTGCGGCGCAAACAAATAGCTGCCGCCCAACGCCACGCCGAGGATGACGGCGACGATGACCAGAAACTTCAGCCGGCGTATGAGCAGGCGCTGCCATAGCGGGCGGGTGGTAGTCGTAGCGGGATTGGTCGGCTTGGTCATGATGCTTCGTGCTGAAAGGGGCAAAGTGGGCTGGGATGAACGTTACGCCATCCCAGCCGGTGGTCGCATAGTAGATGGGGTTCGCCTGTGCTCGCCCCAACCGGGTTATTTGCTTTTCTTGGCGTTGTCGATGATTTTCTGCACCGCTTGCTGAGTCATCGGGTGATAGCCAGCCTTGGCCTTGGCATAGACCTGCTTAGCGTACGCAAGGCCGGCCGGGGTTTTGACAAAGGCTTTGTACAGCGGCGTGGTCAGATATAGACGGCCAATTCGGGTCATGTGTTCGGCCGCGGCCGACCATACGTCTTTGTCACCGGCGGCGATCGCGTGGCTGTACCAGCGCATGCCGATCTCGGCATTCGGCGTACCGGTGAGATGCCAGGCTGCGTCGATCTGCTTGATTTTATCCAGCGGAGTGACATCCGGCAGGCGGTCGAGGAAATACATCCATTCCTGCGTGTTCCAGCCCTTGGCGTCCAGCTTGTCCGCACTCAAGGTGCCGGCCAGGAAGTCGCTGCGTTCTTTATCGATGCTGTCGAAGCGCGGTGAGTCGGGCAGTGGCGCATTTTTTGGAATGCCGGCGTCGTAAACCCAGGCCTTCACCTCGTCCCAGCTCATCTTGCCCGGGTATTTGTCGATCAGATTCGGCTTCATGTAATCGAGCATTTGCTCGGTGTCGATGCTCTGGAAGGCGAAGTGGGCGAAATAGCCCTTGACGTAGGCATCGAAGTTATCGCGGCCGTAGCGCTGCTCCAGCGTGCGCAAGAACCACGAGCCCTTGCTGTAAGGCACATCGGAGATGGAATCGTCGGCACCGATGCTGCCCGGCTCCGGCGCCAGCTTCTGCGCGTTGGCCGGTATCTCGCCAATGTCCTTTTGCAGCGCGCGCGCCGATAGCAGCGCTTCTTCGTCAGCGAGCGTCTTGCCGTAGACCGCCTCGGTAATACGGCCTTGCACGTAGGTGGTGAAACCTTCGTTGAGCCAGATATCGCGCCAGGCGGCACTGGTGACCAGGTTGCCCGACCACGAGTGCGCCAGCTCATGCGAGACCAGCGAGACCAGGCTCTTGTCGCCGACCAGCACGGTGGGCGTGGCGAAGGTCATATTGGGGTTCTCCATGCCGCCAAACGGAAACGACGGCGGCAACACCAGCAGGTCGTAGCGATCCCAGGCATACGGGCCGTACAGCTTTTCGGTGGCGACGATCAGCTTTTCCGTGTCTTCGAATTCATGCGCGGCCTTGTCCACCACGCTGGGCTCGGCGTAGACGGCCGAACGCGGACCGGTTTCACGCACGGCGAGGTCACCGGCGGCAATGGCCAGCAAGTACGACGGAATCGGGTGGGGCTGCTTGAAGCTGAAATCGCCATTGAGCGGATGCTTGGCATCGTTGATCGCGCTCATGGCGACGCGCACATCTTTGGGACCGCTGACGTGAGCGTCATAGGTGAAGCGAATCGCCGGAGAATCTTGCAGCGGCACCCACGAGCGGGCGTGGATCGCTTCCGACTGCGAGAACATGAAAGGCAGCTTCTTGTCAGCGGTCTGCGCCGGGGTCAGCCATTGCAGGCCACTGGCCGCCGGCGAGGTGACGTAAACAATGCGCAGCAAGCTCGGGTGTTGCGGCGCTTCGATGGTCAGCTTACTGCCCAATTCTGCGTCGCGCGGGGCCAGCGCGTACTTCAGTGCGGTGGCTTTGCCGCTGGCATCGAGCGCTTCCACCTTGGCGATTTTCAGATCGCGGGTATCCAATACCAGCGACGGTGCCTTGGGGTTTTTCCAGTCCAGCGTCAGTGTGGCCTGGCCATCGAGCACCTTGTGTGCGAAGTCGAGCTTCAGATCCAGATCCAGATGGGTGACGCGTACCTGGTCGGGCTGCGCGTACG
>NZ_JAPDPE010000141.1 GCF_026283955.1 Dyella silvatica
CACATGCGTGCCGTGGACCTGATCTACTACGGCATGGACTGTGGCCGGTGAATCCATTGAGCGATCCTAATCTGGTCGCCTTTTGCCACCAGCTTCCGCGCGAGTATCGGCAAGGCCGGGAAGTCATGCGACAGTATTTACATGCCCAGCTGGGCGGCGAGGTGTTCCCTCGTGGCTACACCAAAGAAACCTTCGTGCAGGTGCTTCCCGAGCAGATTTCCAAGCATGCCAAAACCGTTGCCTCGCAGTTGCGCGACTGTGCCTTGGCCGACCTTGGCCTGGTCGACCAGAGGGCCGTGCTGACCTTGCTGGACACGGTGGCCGCTACGCGGGGGCAGGTGCCGACGGCGGCATTGGCCTCATTTCTCTGGCTTGAGCGATGCGTACGGCAGGTGAGTTGATCGCGTCTGACGCGCGCCCATGTCGCTGTCCGCAGTCACCCTGGCTAATCGCTCGCGTGACACGGGCGATGACTGCCCCGTCCGCGGATGCCGATGCTTACTTTCGGTATCCTGGAAACGTCCGTTACCGCGTCGGGGCGGAGCATGAACTCAAGGGAGATCTCGATGACTTGGACGGACATAATCGAAGCGCCACTGGTTGGCCTCATGGTTTTGAATGCCGTGGTTTCCATCGCGATCGTCAGAAGCGATGGCCTTACCGGTCGCCAGAAAGTTATGCAGATTCTGATCGTATGGCTTGTTCCAGTGCTGGGAGGGCTGTTTCTGGGCATGTTTATCTGGACCCAGCGTGGCAGCGCTCCCGCGACCGGCTATGTATCTACTGCCGATCAGGCCGCGAGCCAGGCTTACGACGCCATCGATGCATCGCCACCATCGCGCGAATCCCATTGACTGCGAATGGTATCGGTGTGGTCAGGGCGATGAGGCTATGCCTGCATCCAAGCGAAGCGAAGCTTGCAAGCAAGGCGTAGGTATAGCGAGGGCATCTCAGCTAGGGGATACAAGCCACGTCGGCCGGCGCAGATAGGTCAGGTAGCGCCAAAGCCATTCCATCGGGCCGTAGCGATGGCTACTTAGCCACCAGCGACCAGCGCGCCAAATGGCCTAGGCCGCCAAGCCCGGTGTTGGCGGGTCGGGGCGGCTCGCTGCTGCCGCAGAGCGTGCATCGTTACGTGTTGCGCACCCACCATGGGTCGGCATTCGCCATGGCTCTACATAGATCAGTAGATGCCGGCGCCGCGCGGCATGCTGATCGAGTTGTCCACAGCGACGGTGGACGTGACTTGGATAAGCCTGTGGACAAGCCCGTTGCGGGCCTTTGCTAACAAGCACTTGGCACAGTGTGATGGATTTATGACCAGATGCCGGCGAGGCTTGCCCTGAGTTTTCCACAGCGATTGTGGAGGGTGATGGGCAAAGCCTGTGGATAGATGCGCTATCTATCTGAGCGATAACGCATGTCCTACACCGTGCGTAGAGTTTGTGCAGTAGCGTGGTTTGGCCAACATGCCTGCGGAGCATTGGCGGATGTGCTTGCACCGGCATCGATGTGCGCGCTGCCATGCGAGTTTTCCACAGCGATTGTGGAAGGCAGTGGGTAAAGCCTGTGGATAGGTACGCTATCTATCTGAGCGATAACGCATGTCGTACACCGTGCGCAGAGTTTGCGCAGCAGCGTGGTTTGGCGAACATGCCCGCAATGCATTGGCGGAGGTGTTTGCATCAGCGTCGATGTACGCGATGCCATGCGAGTTTTCCACAACGATTGTGGAGGGCAGTGGGTAAAGCCTGTGGATAGGTACTCTATCTATCTGAGCGATAACGCATGTCGTACACCGTGCGTAGAGTTTGTGCAGTAGCGTGGTTTGGTAGATGTGTTTGCATCAGCGTCGATGTGCGCGATGTCGTGCGAGTTTTCCACAGCGATTGTGGAAGGCAGTGGGTAAAGCCTGTGGATAGGTACGCTATCTATCTGAGCGATAACGCATGTCGTACACCGTGCGCAGAGTTTGTGCAGCAGCGTGGTTTGGCCAACATGCCCGCGGTGCATGGGCGGATGTGCTTGCACCGGCGTCGAT
This sequence comes from Dyella silvatica, assembly GCF_026283955.1. Lineage (GTDB taxonomy): Bacteria > Pseudomonadota > Gammaproteobacteria > Xanthomonadales > Rhodanobacteraceae > Dyella_C > Dyella_C silvatica. The sequence continues at coordinate 2,042 of NZ_JAPDPE010000141.1, forward strand.
GCACGCGTTGCCATGCGAGTTTTCCACAGCGATTGTGGAAGGCAGTGGGCAAAGCCTGTGGATAGGTACTCTATCTATCTGAGCGATAAGCTATGTCGCACAGCGTGCGTAGAGTTTGCCCAGTGCGTTGAGCGACACGCCGCCGGTGCTGGCGTAAGGCGAGTCGTTGTGACGGCTGGCGTCCGCGCAAACCGCGTCGCGGCTGGAATCATCCCGCTCAGAGCATCGCCAGCATGGAAGAAATCCACAGCGACATCGCGCCAAGTCCGCAGCCAATCATGATGGCCGCGAGCACATCACTGGGGTAGTGCAAGCCGAGAATCACCCGCGAGGCGGCGATCAAGGCGGTGAAGCTGAGCAACAGTGGCGAAAGGATCGGATACCAGGCCAGCGCCACGACGGTAAAGCTCACCGCTTGCAGGGTATGCCCGGAAGGAAAACTGAATTCGTCCAGCGGCGGTATGTGAGCGATCACCCCGGGGCAGGTGCGAAACGGTCGTGGCCGGCGGGTCCAGCGCTTAAGCAGGCGATACAGCAGCAGCGCGGTCAGTCCGGTTGCCGCCATCTGCACCGAGGCGAGCAGGCCGCGGCGCCCATCGAGCAGGGCCAGGGCAGCCATCAGCGCATACCAGAACACACCGTCGCCGAGACGGCTGATGGCACTGAAGAACATACCTACCGCGCGGCGTGCGCCCCAGTGATTGGCGGCGACGCAGAGGCGGCGATCGATGGCAAAGCGTGGCCCGGCGGCCGGGAAGTCAGGCGTGGGCAGTGGCGGTATGGCGCTCATGCGTGCTCTCCTCACTCAGTTGACGCAACAGAGTCTCGAACTCGCGGATCACCGCTTCGGGCGAGAGGCCGGCCACACTGCTGTGAGCGGTTTCGCCCATTTGATGGAGCAGTTGCAGATTCGCCGCAAGCTGCACCGAGGCGGCAATGAAAACCGCTTCGTCACAGGGCTTGATGCGATAACCATTGATGCCGTGAAAGAGATGTTCGCGCGCAGCGCCTTCCTCGTAAGCCACTACCGGCAGCCCGGCGGCGAGCGCCTCCAGGATCACGTTGCCAAAGGTTTCGCTGAGGCTGGGGAACAGAAACATGTCGGCGCTGGCGTAATACCGCGCCAGGTCTTCGCCGCGCTGCATGCCGGCGAAGATGAAATCGGGATTGGCCTGTTGCAGCGCGGCGCGGGCAGGGCCGTCGCCCACCCAGACATAGCGCGCATTCGGCACTTGCTGCTGGATGGCGCGGAAACTGCGCACCGCCAGGTCGAGATTCTTTTCCGCGGCGATCCGGCCGACATAAAGCACCACCGGGGTCGTGGCATCGGCGTGCCAGCTGTCGCGCAGGGTTTCATCGCGATAACGCGGGTGAAACAGCTTGGTATCCACCGCGCGGCGCAGCAGCCGTGCGGTGGGCACGCCGATAGCGCGCAACTCGTTGGCAAGGGCGTCGGTAGGCACCAGGGTGGCGGCGGCGCGGCAATGGAAACGGCGCAGATAACCGCGCACCAGCGGGGTGATCAAGCCGACGCCATAGTGGTTGGCGTAGGCATCGAAACGGGTATGAAAGCCGGTGGCGACCGGTATATCCAAGGCCTTGGCGGCACGCACCGCCGACCAGCCCAGCGGACCTTCGGTGGCGACGTAGATGGCATCGGGGCGTTGCTTGCCCCAGTGCTGGCGCAACAGGCGGCCCGCCGGCAGGCCAAAGCGCAGGCCGGGGTAGCGTGGTAGCGCCATGCCGCGCACTTCGAGTGCCTCAATGCCAGGCTCATCCTGGTGCGGTTGTGGCTGGCGTGGCCGGATCAGGTCGATGCTGTGGCCGTGGGCGGCGAGGCCGGCGGCGAGGCTGTGCACGGTCAGTGCAACGCCGTTGATTTCGGGGGAATACGTTTCGCTGACAATGCCGATGCGCATGACAATCTCGATGCTGGCCCGGCGTAGGATCGGCGCGTGGCGTTGCGGGGGCATGGCGCTCGCATGACGACAGCATGACGGTCGATGGAGTAGGGTCTGCGCTTACACTCTGCCGCTTCAACCTACGGAGACCCGCTGATGAAACGCATCCTGCTTGCCCTGGCCCTGACCACGTTGACCCATGCGGCCCTGGCTGCCGACGCGCCAGGATTGCCGGTGACCAAGGCGCCTGCCGGTGCCGAGGTTTACATCATCTCGCCCAAAGATGGCGCGACGGTGAAGGCGGAGTTCACTGTCGAATTCGGTTTGAAAGGGATGGGCGTGGCGCCCGCCGGGATCAAAAAGGAAGGTACCGGCCACCATCACCTCCTGGTCGATGTGCAAGATCTACCCGCAGCCGGCCAGCCGATCCCCAAAGACGATACGCATCTTCACTTTGGCAATGGCCAGACCCAGACCACGCTGAAGCTCGCGCCGGGTACGCATACCTTGCAGCTGGAGCTGGCGGACGAAAACCACATTCCGTTCGATCCCGCCGTGGTTTCCAAAAAAATCACCGTGCATGTGAAGTAACTCCGGCAGTGCGTTTGCACCGGCCTCGGCTTGGCCGAGGCCGGTGCGATCAGTGGCCGAAATGCATGGCGACGCCAAAGCCGGCCTCCCAGTCGGGTGCCCGCCCGGCCAACCGGTGACGGCACCAGGTATCCCATTGCAGGCGTTCGTTGGCTAGCCAGGTCAGGCCAAGGCCCAGGCGGCTGCCATGGCGGCCCTGGCCGTGTTCCAGCACCGCCTCGCCATAGGCGCCCCAGCTGCGGGTGAAGGCGTAGCCGTAGTTGGCGGCCAACTGGATATCGTTGCTGTTGCCACTGCGCTGCCATTGCGCGAAATAGTTGAAGGCCTGGTGCTCATCCCATTGCTGTTCCACATTCAGCCCCAGCGTGTATTGCCGCTGCGGGTTGCGAATGCCGCGGCTGCCATTGGTGAATTCGACCGTGCCCAGCGCACCCCAGCTCCAGTCCGGGTTGGCAGAGGGCAGGGCCAACTTGAGGCCTAAGCTGTTGTCGCCGTGGCCCTGGCTGAGTTGATCGCCGCCGGCGCCGCTGTTCTGCTGCCGCGCATAGGGCGCGCCACCGAGCTGCAGTTCCAGCCCGGAAAGCAGGCCGACGCGTAACAAGCTGTCGGTCAGGTACTGACTGCTGCGTACCCCGGCATCGTGAGAGAGGCTCCAACTGGGCAGGCCTTGTTCATAGGTCACGCTGCCGGGTTTCAAGGTGTTGGGGGCGAAGCCCAGACCGGGGCGGTCATAGCTCGGCGCATCGTCGGCTAGCGCGTCGATGGGCAGGCCGAAGGCGGCCAGCGCCACCGATATCGCACAGAGCTGACGAAATCTTCGGTGATCCAGGCCAGTTCCGTTAAAATCCATGCTTTCGCCTTGTGCCCATCTTAAGAATCCCCCATGACTGTACGCACCCGCTTCGCCCCAAGTCCAACTGGCTTCCTGCATATCGGCGGTGCGCGCACCGCGCTTTATTGCTGGCTGGAGGCTCGTCGTCGCGGCGGTGAATTCGTGCTGCGTATCGAAGACACCGATCGCGAGCGCTCCACCGACGAGGCCGTACAAGCGATTCTCGATGCGATGCAGTGGCTGGGCCTGGGCGCCGACGAGGCACCGATTTACCAGACCCACCGGCTGGCACGTTACCAGCAGGTGGCCGATGAGCTGTTGGCGGCGGGCAATGATCGAGGCCATGCGCGAGGCTGCGATGGCCAAGGGCGAAAAGCCCCGCTACAACGGCTACTACCGCGACCGTAACGAGCCCTACCGCGACGATCCGAACCGGGTGATTCGCTTCAGGAATCCGACCGAAGGCTCGGTGGTGTTTGACGACAAGGTCAAGGGCCGGATCGAGTGGGCGAACAGCGAGCTGGACGATTTGGTGATCTTCCGCTCCGATGGCTGGCCGACCTACAACTTCGCCGTGGTCGTGGACGACATCGACATGGGCATCACCGAGGTGATCCGTGGCGACGATCACGTCAACAATACGCCGCGGCAAATCAATATCTATCTCGCCCTCGGCGCCAAGGTGCCGGAGTTTGCCCACTTGCCGATGATTCTCGACAAGGAAGGCAAGAAGCTTTCCAAACGCACCAATTCGGTCAGCGTCATGGAGTATCGCGATGACGGCTTCCTGCCGCATGCGCTGCTCAATTATCTGGTGCGCCTGGGCTGGTCCCATGGCGATCAGGAAATCTTCTCGCGCGAGGAGATGGTCAAGCTGTTCGATATCGGCGATGTGAACAAGGCCGCTTCGCGTTTCGATACCGAGAAGCTGTCATGGCTCAACCAGCATTATCTGAAAAGCGACGATCCGCAGACGCTGGTGCCGGAATTTGCCTGGCATCTCGCCCGCGCCGGCATTGATACCAGCCATGGCCCCGCGCCGGCTGATGTGATTGTCGCCTTGCGCGATCGCGTGCATACGCTGAAGGAAATGGCCGAGCGCGCGAAGATCTGGTATGCGCCGATCGGCGAGTGGGACGACAAAGCGGTCGCCAAGCATTTGCAGAACGACACGGCGGTGGCGGTGTTGCAGGCCGCACGTGCCGGCTTTGAGGCGTCAGCGGCGTGGACGCCGGATGCGGTGCATCAGGTGGTCGAGCAGGTTGCCGCATCGCTGGAGCTTGGCTTGGGCAAGATCGCCCAGCCATTGCGTGTGGCGATGACCGGTACCCAGGTATCGCCGTCGATCGAGCACACGGTATATCTGGCTGGGCGAGCCGTAGCGCTTAAGCGCATCGATGACGCCATCGCTAAAGCACAAGGCTGACTTGAGGCGGTACGGGCTGAGGCGATACCGTTCGATACGATACGGCTTTTCATCCCCTGCAAGCAGGGGATGACGCTAGGGGGCATCCGCCTGCCAACCACCGCCCAGCGCTTGAATCAGCGCGGCCGTATCGCTGAAGCGGGCAGCCTGTGCCTGGATCTGCGTCACGCGCGCTTGCTGGTACGCCTGCTCGGCGCTGAGCAGGGAAAGTCCGCTGACGAAACCCAGCTCAAGCTGTTGGCGGGTCAGCTGCAGGGTTTTCTTTGCCGCGGCTTCTGCCTGGGTGGCGGCGCTTAGGGTACGGGCGTCGGCGTCGAGCGCATAAAGCGTGTCGGCAACGTTTTGAAACGCACCCAAGACCACTGTGCGGTATTGCGCTGCCGATTGTTCCAGGGCGGCTTCCGCGGCGCGTTGGCGATGCTTTAGGGTGCCGAAATCGAACACGGTCTGGGTCAGGTTGCCGGTGAGGCCCCAGAAGGTATTGCCCTGTTTGAACATGTCGCTGAAATGAGTCGAACTGCCGCCGTAGTTGCCGGCAATGGAAAACTGCGGCAAGCGATTCGCCAGCGCGATACCGACCTGCGCGCTGGCCGCATGGACTTGTGCTTCGGCCGCACGCACATCCGGGCGTTGTTCAACCAATTGCGAGGGCAGGCTCAACGGCAGTGCTTGCGGCAGGGTGAAACCGGTCAGCTCGAAATCTTCGTTGCCGCCTTGCGCGGGTGGGCTTCCCGCCAATACCGCCAGCAGGTCGCGGGTTTGTTCCAGTTGTTTTTGTAACACCGGCAGGCTTTGCTGCGCCTGCGCCAGGGCGGTTTCCTGGGCGGCTACGTCCAAGCCAGAGGCACCGCCGAGGCTGGCTTGTTGCCGCATGATGCTTAGCGACCGCGTGCTGGCTGCGATGATGTCCTGGGTGGCGTCGATTTGCGCACGCAGCGCCGACTCCTGGATGGCTGCGGCCACCACATTCGAGGCCAGGGTCAGGTATGCCGCTTCAAGCTGGAACCGTTGCGTATCGGCTTGTGCTTGCAGCGATTCGACGGTGCGTCGATTGAGCCCGAATACATCAGGCGCATAAGCAATGCTGAGTTGAGCCGTGTGCAGCGTGTACATCGCCGCGCCGGATGTCAGGGTGGGCGAGATCGTGTCGACGGCATTCTTTTGCCGGCTCGGTGAGTAACCGATTTGCACGGAAGGCAGATAAGCCCCGCGCTGCGCGATGACGTTTTCTTGCGCCTGGCGCAGCGCGGCCTGCGCGCTCTGGATGCTGGGGTTGTGCTCTAAGGCGCGCTGCACCAGCGCATTCAACGCGGGTGAGCCAAAGACCTGCCACCAGGTCCGGCTGATCTGCGCACTGGGATCGAGATGCTGCGCGTCCGGTGTCGGCGCGGCGCTGCCGATCGTGGCGGGCAGTGGCGTGCGGGTATAACTTTCCGGGTTGGCTGATGCAGGCCGGTGATAGTCCGGGCCTACCGCGCAGCCACCGCATAGCGTGGCGAGCAGGGTCAGGGCGAGCATGCGTTGCCGACTCATCACAGACCTCCCTTCTCGGTGGGTTTGTGCGCCCGCCGCTGCTTGCGGTCTTGCGACCACTCCACCACGCATACCTGTAGCGCGGGCGCGACGATGAGCAACATGATCGGGCCGAGCAGCATGCCGCCGACGACCACCGTGGCCAAGGGCCGCTGCACCTGGCTGCCGATACCCGTGGACAAGGCGGCAGGCAGCAAGCCGATACAGGCCGATAGTGCCGTCATCAACATCGGACGCATGCGTTGCTCGGCGGCGTGATACATCGCCTGCAGCGGTGTCTTGCCCTCAAAGATCAGATGATTGAAATAGGTGATCACCAAGATGCCGTTCATCACCGACACGCCGAACAGCGAAACAAAACCAATCGCGGCCGACACGCTCATATTCAAGCCGGATAGATACAAGGCGATGATGCCGCCGGCGATCGAGAATGGAATCGCCGCCAGCGTCAGCAGGCTGTCGCGGAAAGAGTTGAACAAAGTAAACAGCAGCGCGAGGATCAGTCCGACGGCAATCGGCAACACAATGGCCAGGCGGTGTTTGGCCTGCTCCAAATCCTCGAATTCACCGGCCCATACGATGTGATAGCCGCTGGGCAGCTTGACGTGTTCGGTGATGCGTTGCTGCGCTTCTTCCACGGTGCCGCCAAGGTCGCGGCCGCGCACGCTGAACTTGACCGGGATAAAGCGCTCGTTGCGTTCGTGATAAATGTACGACGCCCCGGTATCGAGTGAAATGCTTGCTAGCTCGCGCAACGGGATATACGCCATGGCGCCACTGGCGGTGGCATAGCCGACCTTGATGTTGCCGATCGATTCGACACTGGAGCGATATTCCGGCGCCAGCCGCACCACCAGCGAAAATTGCTTATCGCCTTCCAGCACGGTGGTCGCCGTGGTGCCGCCCGCCGCGGCCTGCACCACGCTATTGATGTCACCGGTGTTGAGTCCGTAGCGCGCGGCCTTGGCCCGGTCGATGGTGATGTTGAGATTGGGCTGGCCGAGTACGCGGAATACGCCAAGGTCTTGCACGCCTTTGACTTGGCGCATCTCATGCAGCACCTGGTCGGCCAGTTTCTCCAGTATCGGTAGTTCCGGGCCGATGATCTTGACGGAGTTGGCGCCTTTGACGCCGGACAGGCCCTCTTCGATGTTGTCCTGGATGTATTGCGAGAAATTGAATTCGACACCGGGGAATTCGTTGCTGAATTCTTGTTGCAGTTCGCTGACCAGTTGTTCTTTGGTATGGCCGGCCGGCCATTCGCTCTCGGCTTTCAGCGGTACGAATAATTCGACGTTGTAAAAGCCCGACGCATCGCTGCCGTCGTCCGGGCGGCCGTGCTGTGACACCACGGTAATGACTTCCGGATGCGCTTTGACGATGCGGCGCATCCGGTTGACCTTGTCCATGCCCGCCTCAAGCGAGATGGTGGTCGGCATGGTGGCGCGAATCCACAGGTTGCCTTCTTCCAGGGCCGGCAGAAATTCGGTGCCGATGCGTGGCAGCAACAGGCCTGCCAGCAAAAGAAAACCGAGGCCCAGGGCGACGGTGGTTTTGCGCCGGCTCAAGGCCCAATGCAGCACCGGGGAGTAAACCCGGCGAATGGCCCGCACAAACCAGGTCTCGGTTTCCTTGATGTGCTTGGGCAGCAGCAGCGAGGCCAGCACCGGGGTCACCGTGAAGGTGGCGATCAGGGCGCCGGTCAGCGCATAGGCGTAGGTGCGCGCCATGGGGTTGAAGATCTGCCCTTCGACGCCTTGCATGGTGAACAGCGGGATAAATGCCGCCACGGTGATCGCCGAGGAAAACAGCACCGCACGATCGACTTGAATCGCGCTGATAAACAGCAGCCGTAATCGCTCGGTCCAGCCATGCCCGGCATGACCTCGGGTATACATGGCGAAGTTGCTTTGCGCTTGCTCGTGCAGCAGCTCTTGCCGTTCCGTCGCATTCTTCTGGAAATTGCGGAAGATGTTCTCGATCAGGATGACCGCCGAGTCGACGATGATGCCAAAGTCCACCGCGCCGACCGAAAGCAGGTTGGCCGAGTCGCCCAGCATCACCAGGATGATGATGCTGAAGAACAGCGCGACCGGAATATTGGCGCTGACGATAATGGCGCTGCGTAGATCGCCAAGAAAAATCCACTGGATCAGAAACACCAGCAGGCATCCGAACAGCAGGTTGTGCAGCACCGTGTGGGTGGTTACGTCGACCAGGGTCGAGCGGTCGTAGATCGGCGCAATGCGCACACCGGGGGGCAGGGTGCCGTCGGAGTTCAGCTTGTCGATTTCCGCCTTGACCCGGGCGACCACTTCGTTGGTTTGCAAGGTGCGGTTCATCACCACGATGCCGGTGACCACATCGTCTTGATCGTCGCGGCCGGCTTTGCCCAGGCGCGGCACCGAGCCGACCGATACCTTGGCTACATCGCTGACCAGCACCGGCGTGCCGTTGGATTGCGACAGCACGATATGGCTGATGTCGTCAGTATCCTTGATCAGCCCTACACCGCGAATGTTGACCGATTGCTGGCCGATATTGATGGTGCGGCCGCCGACATTAGTGTTGGCATTGCCCAATGCCGCGATCAGCTGCGGCAGCGTCACGTTATAGCCTTCCAGTTTATGCAGGTCGGCGTCGACGTTATATGCCTTGGTAGTGCCACCCCAGGTAACTACCTGGCTGATGCCCGGCACCGATAGCAGGCGTCGCGTAACCACCCAGTCTTGCAGCGTGCGCAGGCCGGTCAGCCCGTAATGCGATGGGCCGACAAGCTGATAGCGATAGATTTCGCCGACCAGGCTGGACGCTTGGATCTGCGGCTGGACATTGTTCGGCAAGCTGGCGTTCTGCTGCAGATTCAACGCTGCCTGGGTGTAGGCGAAGTAGTAGTCGGTGCCGTACTTGAAGGTGACGCGGACGAACGACAAGCCGTAGAACGACGTCGAGCGAATGTTTTCCACCCCGGGTGTCGTCGCCAGTGCCAGTTCCATCGGGCGGGTATAGCTGCGTTCCATTTCCTCGGCGGAAAGCCCTGGCGCCTGTGCGGTGATTTCCAGAATCACCGGCGCAGGGTTGGGGTAGGCCTCGATATTGAGCTTGGCATAGGCCACCAGCCCGGCAACGACAAAGGCCGCCAGCGCCATGATGACGATGGCGCGCCGGGTCAGTGCGAACGCAATAATGCCTCTGAGCACGTCTGGCCTTCTTTCTGGGTGAGCTACTGAACTTAAGGGATGCCGCGAAACGTGCGGAATTACTTCGACTGCAGGGCCAGTGCGTTACTCAGGAAGAGGGCGCCATCGCCGGCGACACGCTCATCGGCGGACAGGCCTTCGAGTATCTGGTCGAGCCCGTCTTGTTGTTGGCCGAGCCTGACCGCGCGGCGTACGAAATGCAGGCCGTCTTTGGTGATGAACACGGTCATGCTGCCGTCGCCTTCACGCACCACCGCATCGATGGGTACCGCCACAGAGTGGGTCGGGTCGGCGGTGCGGATCTGAAAGCTGGCCAGCATTTGCGGGCGTAATTCATGCCGCGGATCGTTGATGGCCGAGCGCACCGCGATGCGATGGGTGCCTGGATCGATCGCGCTGCCGATGGTATCGATGGTTCCCTGCAGCTTGCGCCCGGGCAGCGCATCGACCGTTACGGAAACCTGTTGCCCGGTCTGCAAGGCGCTGACATCGGCCTCGGCGACATTGGCAATCATCCACAAGGTTGACACATCGGCGACGGTGAACGGGGCCGGTGCATTGCCCGGCTGTACCAGCACGCCGGGGGCGACATTGCGGGCGGTGACCAGGCCGGCAAAGGGGCTGACAACGCGCAGTTCGCCATCGACTTTGCGGGTGGCGACCAATCGATCCATCTCGGCCTCGGATTTGCCAAAAATACGCAAGGCATCGCGGGCTGCCTTATAGCTGGCTTCGGCGCTTTGTTGGTCGGAGCTGGCTTGATCCACATCTTTTTGCGCACTGGCCTGAATCTCCAGCATCTTGCGCGTGCGCTCTAGTGCCTTGCTGGTGAGCGCGCGGGTTGCCGCGGTGGCGATCAAGTTCGATTCGGCCTGCACCAGATCCGGGCTATCGAGCGTAAATAGCGGTTGATCCTTGGCGACATGGTCGCCGGTCTTGGCCAACACCTGCCGCACACGGCCCTGGTACGGCGAAAACACCGGGGTCAGCCGATCTTGATTGAAGTCGATATAACCGACGCCGTCGCGGTGTACATCGAAGTCGTGCATGCGCGCCGTCACGACGGCGACATGCTGAGCCTGCTGGTTGGTAATGGTTACGGTGTCTTGGCTGGCCGAGGCTTCGGCCTTGGCTTCGCCCGCAGCCTTGTCGTTGTGGCGGGTCAGCGTTGCGTAGCCGAGGTAAACGCCGAGGATGACTACCAGGGCGAGGGCGGCCTGCCACCATCGGCTCTTGATTGATTGACGTCTGGCGTGCATGC
>NZ_JAPDPE010000142.1 GCF_026283955.1 Dyella silvatica
CAGTGCGGCCAATGCGCCGGCGCCAGGCAAGCGCATGCTGTCTTCGATGACGCCAAGCATCGTCTTCGGCGCTGACCGCGTCGGCATCATCGGCTCGCCCGGCGGCTCCACCATCATCACCCAGGTGCTGGAAGGCATTCTTGCCTTTATCGACGGCAAGAACGCCACCGATATCACCGCGCAAAAACGCTTCCACCATCAGTTCATGCCCGACCGCGTGGACATGGAAGACGGCGCCTTCGACCAAGCCACCATCGATACGTTGACCAAGATGGGCCATAACCTGAAGCAGCGCGATTCGTGGGGCTTCATGAACGTGGTCACCTGGGACCTGAAAGCCCACAAGCTCGATGCCGCCAGCGATCCGCGGCGGCCTTCGGGCCTGGGTAAGGTGCAGTAGCGGCTAGGTATGTCGTAAGCCGGCACCCCTCCCCAGCCCTCCCGCGCGACCGAGCGAGTAGGGGGCTGGAATGGGTAATGGGTTGCAGGCGACAGTCCATGCGAGTCACCGCGAACCACCCAAAAATCGTGAACAAAGGAGTATTAATTCGCCATGAAACTTTGGTCATTGATCGGTAACTCGCAGCAGCTCGATGGTGGCGCCATGTTCGGCAATGCACCGAAGGCGCTGTGGTCGCGCTGGATCGCCCCGGACGAACAAAACCGCATCCCGCTGGCCTGCCGTTGCTTGCTGGCCAAGGATCTGGATGGCCGCAACGTGTTGTTCGAGACCGGCATCGGCGCGTTCTTCGAGCCGGCACTGCGTGAGCGCTATGGTGTGGTCGAGGACCGTCATGTGCTGCTCGATTCGCTGGCCGAGGCGGGGCTTAGCCACGAAGACATCGACGTGGTGGTGTTGTCGCACCTGCATTTCGATCATGCCGGCGGTTTGCTGGCGGCATGGCAGCAGGGGCAGCCGCCGCAGTTGTTGTTTCCCAAGGCGACCTATGTGGTGGGCGCGGCGCAGTGGCAGCGCGCGATGACGCCGCATCCGCGCGATCGCGCTTCATTTATTCCCGAATTGCAGCAGCTGCTTAGCGACAGCGGTCGGCTGGAACTGGTCGACGGCGAACATTCGAAGGTGCTCGGCGATGCCGTGCGCTTCAGTTATTCAGACGGCCATACGCCGGGCCTGATGCTGGCTGAGGTGGGCGGGGTGGTGTTCTGTGCCGACCTGATCCCCGGACGCTTCTGGGTGCATTTGCCGATCACCATGGGTTACGACCGTTACCCGGAAAAACTCATTGAAGAAAAGCGCGTCTTTCTCGATGACAAGCTGGCCCGCGATGTCCGCCTGTTTTTTACCCATGACCATGATTGTGCGATGGCTCGCGTGGTGCGTGACGAGCGCGGCCGCTACGGTACCGCTGACGAACAGCGTGATCTGCATGGGGTAGCGCGGCGGTGAGCGCGGACAAGCAAAAGCGCACCTTGCAAGCGGCGGCTGCGGTGCTGTTGCTGGCAGGCATGGCATTGATTGGCATCACCGAGAAAAGCCTGGCCGAGTATCGCGCCGCGGCTGCGCGGCATGGCGGCCAGGTGATCGACCTGGGCAGTTCAGAGCATCCCGATGCGGGACAGTCGGCAGGCGAGATGGTGCGGGTGGTCGGTCCGATCAACGTCGTCGAGCCGCCCTACGACGAGCAGTTCAATCAGCGCTTCGACGCGCCGGTGCTGATTCGCCACGTGGAAATGTTCCAGTGGCGCGAGGTGCATATCGGCGAGCAACTGCATTACGAGATGGACTGGGTCGATCGCCCCGTCGACGCCAGTCGCTTTGCGCAGCCGTCAGGGCATGATAACCCCGGTGGTTTTCCTATCGAGGGCAAGCAATTCGATGCGAGGCAGGTGCGGGTCAATCAGCTGATCTTGTCGCCACCGCTCTTGCATGCGCTGCCCGGCAGCGAGCGAGTAGCCCCGGATATGAAGCAGCTGCCCAGCAATCTGGCGGCCAGCTTCAGCCTGTACCAAAACTATTTGATGACCAGTGCAACCCCGGCCAACCCACGGCTTGGCGATTTGCGGGTCAGCTGGGAGATCGCCCCGAAACAGACCGTCACCGTGTTTGCCCGTCTCGACGGCGAGCGACTGGCACCGGCAAGCGATGCCGCCGATGGCAAGGGTTACGACATTCAGTCAGGCGATCGGGCGCTTACCGATATCTTCCCGGATTTACCGCTGCCGCCGGGCGGCGTGTGGATGCGCCGGGTGCTGGCCTTGTTGCTGATAGTCGCTGGCGTATTGTTGTGGGTCAGGGCGCGCCGCAACCCATAAGCCTTTCTCCCCGCAGGGGGATGTGACTTCAATTGGGCCGCTGTTCGGCAAACGTATAAACGTGATCGGCCCAGCGGGTGGCTTCGAGATACACCGTCGCCATGCATTTCGCCGGCCTCCCACTGAATTACCTGCTCCAGCAGTGGCGCGAAAGGGCCCTCGCGTTGCAAGAGTGCGCTGCGTATTTCGGGCGCCAGCGGCATATGTTCGAGTACGAAATCCATCGGGGCGCACATCAGGCTGTCCAGCAGCGAGAACAGTCCGGCGGTGAACGCCATCTCGCGTTGCTCGCGCGATAGGTGCTGCGCCAGCTGTTCGCACATGTGCGCGCGAATCAGCGCGGCGCGCAGCAGTTCCGGCGGGCGGTCGTGCATGCCGCTCAAGGCCATCGTGCTGATCCAGTTGCGAATCCGCTTGATGCCGAAAAAGATCGCCGCCTGCTCGACCGATTTGAGCTGGCGCGGCAGGGCGAAGTAAGCCGAGTTGACACAGCCCAGCAGCTTGTAGCTGAGAATGGCGTCATTACGGATCACTTGCCCCAGCTCTACCGGGCCGGCGCCTTCTTCTTCCAGCGCACGCAGCAGGCGCAGCACGCTCAGGCGGTTGGCGCTGAGCACCGGCACGTCGACTTTTTCCGGCAGCAGCAGATAGCCGCCCTGGATCGCCACAAAGGGCAGCATCATGCAGCGATGGCAGGTTTCATGATCGTCGACGTGGCCGGCGATGACTTGCAGGCCGCGAGCATGCAGATGCTCGCATTGCTCGCGCAGGGTGAGCGGGTCGAGGCGGCGCGCATCCAGCCGTACAAAACGCGCCAGTGCCAGCAAGGCGCTGGCCGCGCGATCACTGCTGGCTTGCGGAATCGGTCGTGCGCCTTGATCGAGCAACAAGGTGCAGCCGCGCTGAGACAAGGATGCCAGGTGCTGCAGCAGCACCTCGTCATCGGCGTAATCGGGATCGATCACCAGGCCGATGCGCGGATAACGCAGCAACAGCTCCGATTGCTCCAGCAATAACTTACGCGACAAATGCAGAAACACCCGGTTATCGCGCGCGAGTCGGGTTACCGAGCCGTCGATGATGGTGGAGAGCACCCGATGCATCAGCGTGGTTTCGTCATCGTCCGGCTGCAACAGCAGTTCGTAGGCGACCAGCTGATGCTCGCGATCGAGCATCGGCACGCGCACTACCGGTAGCGGCGCTTCATGAAAAGCGGCGCCCTGCGGATGATCAGTTACGGCTTGGACAACAATGTCGCTCATGAGGGATCGTCAATACCGGCGCGGATCGCCATCGCTAGCGAGCCCTGCGCGAATCGTCGCCCGCTACCGTGCCTGGATGCGGGGTGGGTGGGGACGAGCATGAGCAACCGGGAACTGAGATGGCAAGAGCGTTGCAGTTCCGCCGCGTCTGCCTACTCTTTATTCTCGATGTCCCATGCCCAGCTCAATCAAGCCTCGGCCAGCGGCAGTGAGCGGTAGCCGCTACTCAGTATGCCTGCTGGTCCATACAGATTCGTTTCGTCTTTGCCGCCGGTTAGTACGGATAAAGCGTGCCGTATCTGACTCAGCTGCTGCCCGACGATGCTGCCGTTACGTTGGTTGGCATGTTGGCAGGCGGCCAGTGCTTTTAGCACATCGGCCCAGGCCGCTTGTTGTTCTGTCGATGGCGCCGCCAGGTTTTGCGTCAGTTGCACGCGTTCGGCATCGAGCTGTTCCAGTCGCCGCATCAGCGCCTGCTTGGCTTCGCCGGCCCGGTCCAGCGCCTCGGCGTCGGCCTGGCTGAGCGCGTTGCGCTCGGCGGCCAGTGCTTCGCTCAGTTGCCCAACGGCGACGCGCATGTCGCCGATCACGGCAGACAAGGTGTCGCTCAATTCGACTTGCAGCGCGGTGTTCATGCCTTAGGCGCTCACACTTTTCCGTTGAGCTGGTTTTCCGGCGAAATCATGCGATCGGCAATCTTGCTGGCGTCGATGCGGTAACTGCCGTCGGCCAGCGCCTTGCGTATTTGCTCCACCCGCTGCGTGTCGATCGCATGGCCCTTGTCACCTTGCGCCGCTTGCTGCAAGGCGCGCGCCGACGCGGTCAGCTGTACGCTGTCGTCAGCCGCCGCCACCGGTGCGGTGTCGGTGGTGTTGGCGTTGACCCCGCCTTGCGTCGCGCTACCGCTCTGGCCGCTCTTGGGCTGAGGCAATACCGGTAAGCCGTTGGATGTGATGGTGGTGTTCATGGTTGTGATCTCTTTGCAGCCTGACTCGATGAGTTTCGTGCCTTGCCTGGGCAGTTTATCGGCGATCCTGGGGGGAACTTTAGAGTGGGGAGCGGGGAATGGGGAACCTGAAGTCGGAGGGGATGTTTAGCTGTTCGCTCTATGCGCGCTCTTGTTCTTTAAGTTTTGGCTTGTGTTTGTGCTTATGCCCTTCAAGCTCTTCCCCGTTCCCCGTTCCCCGTTCCCCGTTCCCCGTTCCCCGTTCCCCGTTCCCCGTTCCCCGTTCCCCGTTCCCCGTTCCTCATGGCAACACCTCGACCACCCCGGCATCGCGTACTACCGCATCCACCGCCTTCCCGGAGCTGTCGTTGCGCACGCGCAGGCGGGCGCCGGCATCGCCGCTGCCCAGGGCCAGGCCGTTGGCGCGCACTTCAATGCCATCGAGCCGGGCGATCAGTTGCACGTGGTCGCCAGCGCGCACGCTTTGCCGTCCGCCCAGGGCGCCGGGGGTGAGCACACTGCCGGCGCTCAAGGGCCGCGCCAGTACGCGCCCGGTGGCTTGCTCGACCTGCTCGATATAGCCGTAACCCAGTCGTGCGATATCGCGCTCTTCGCTGCGCAGGTCGCCCGGTACGATGCCATCGCCGCGTTGCAGCGGTCGCGTGGTGACCAGCACATGGCGGTAAAGCTGCAATTGCACCGGTATACGCACTCGCCAACCGCCGGCGACCGGGCAGCGCACCTCCACGCTAAGCCGCGAGGCCGGTTGTTTGGGTGCCAGCGCCTGCAGCGGCAGCGCGCAATCGGCAAGTTGCAGGCGGCTGTCCAGGCGGTCGGTCTTTATAACGACACGGTTGCCGGGCAAATCGTAGTGTTGCTGCAAGGTGTGCTCGGCGGCGGTGCGCAAATCGTCGGCCGATGGCGTCGCGCTGGCGGGCACCGCGTAGGCCGCCTGCACCAGCAGTAGCAAAAGCGGCAACGGCACGCGACGCCACGGCTTCATGCGTGACTATCGGCAAGCAGCACACCGAGCTGCTGATGAATGGTTTCGCGTTCCGTTTCCAGCCGCCCCGGCAATTGCGCGGCTTGCCCAAGCTCACCCTGGCTGAGCAGACTGACAAAGGTTTCGGCGTGCGCGCTCAGTCGCCGCCCGGCTTCCAGCAAAGGCGCAGCGGCTGGATGGGCCGTGTGGTGAGCGGCAAATCGTTGCAGTGCATGCTTGAGCATATCGGTATCGAACCAGCGCCGGTCGAGCGCGGCGGGTTCGTGCAAGGCCAGTTCCATCGCCTGGCGCAAGCCCTGGATGGATTCACGCAGACTCAAGCTGAGTCCGGCCACGGAATGACCCGCCGTGAGATCCAGCCAACTCATATCCAGCCAGTTAAGACAAAGCCGGTGCGATAGCACCGCCGCCCGGTCCAGCGCCTCGGTTTGCCGGCGCGCTTCGGTCTGGCGTCGTTGCAGAGCGCCAAGCGCGGCCTGGGTTGCACTCACCCGTACGTTTTGCGCGTCGCAGCTTTGCTGCAAGGTTTGCAGGCGGTTACTGGCGATGTGCAGCGCCTCGGCGCCATCCTGCAAAGCTTCGCTGGTGCGGCTGATGCGTTCTTGCGCACCCTCAAGCCGTTGCATGCCGTGTTGCACGTCGCCATCGAGCTGCTGCGAGAAATCGCCGATCGACGCGGTGACGGCTTCAATCTCGCCGGTGGTCTGGCTGGTCTTCTCGGCCAGCTGTTTTACTTCATCGGCCACCACTGCAAAGCCGCGGCCGGCTTCGCCGGCGCGGGCGGCCTCGATCGCCGCATTCAGCGCCACCAGGTTGGTTTGGTGCGCGATCTCCTGCACGGTGGCAGTGAGTTTGCGAATCTGCGCCACTTGCTCGGCAAGCTTGCTCTGGTTGCGGCTCATCGCCGACAAGGCGCTGCGCAGCAGGCGCAATTGGCCGTCCAATTCATTGGCCGTGGCGGCACCATGGCGCGTGGTTTCCCGGGCCCGCTCAATACCGCCGGCGGTTTGCTGCAGGCTCGTCGAGATTCCGGCGCCGTTATCCGTCAAACGCCCGGCACTCTCGCGGCTTTCATGCGTGGCCTGATCCAGCGCCTGATGTTCGCGCAGTAATGCCTGGGCCGCACTCAACATCAGCCCTTGTTGTTCCACCGCCTGCATGGCGAGGGTGGATGGCTCGCGCGGCATCGCCTGCGCCAGCAGTGGCGCCAGCGTCTGCGCCAGGCGCGGGTGCTGGCGTGAGAGCAACATCACTCGCGCGGCATCGCCGGTAACGGCGGCCTGTACCAGTGCGTCGAGATGCTTGCTCCGGATTAATTGCATGTGACCAGGCTCATGAACAGGGCGGTCCTAGGATGGATGGTCTTAGGTAGATCGTCGGTGTGCGGCAAAACTTGAGGATGCAAGAGAGGTGCCAGTGAGAGCGGGCGCGGAGAATGGGTGATTTAGTCGCGGGGGCTTATCACCTCCCAGCCTCCCCCTGCGCTAGGGGGATGAGCCAAATCCCCCTGCGTTCAACTTCCTCCGGTGATTACAGGGGAGGGTTGGGGGAGGCACTTGCGACAAGGCTTTAGCGGTTCGCACTGAGCCGTCAAAAAAAACAGGCGTCAGGATTTCGTCTTTAACGGCGCCGTAGAACCGTCGATGTGCTTGCCTATAACGCACAAACCCAGCCTGCATGCGCGTTGCACCGGCATGGCATGCAATTTGCCACGTGCTTCGTGCGGCCTCTGCCGCGCGGAGTTTGCGATGAGTTCAATCAACGACAACTTGTTCGGTGTGCACACCAAGGCCCTTGGTTTGTGGCAGCGCCGTGCCGAAGTGTTGGCGAGCAATCTGGCTAATGCCGACACACCGGAGTATCTCGCGCGTGATGTCGATTTTCGCAAGGCACTCGCCGATGCCGGCGACGCCCAGCAAAACCTGCGCTTGCGCGCCGACGCGCCGGGGCATATCGACACCGCCACGCAAGCGGCCGAGCCACTGGCGTATCGCATGCCGACGCAGCATGTTGCGCAGTGCGATTACCGGAGGCCAGGGCTGATGTCGTTATTCAAGATTTTCGATGTGGCCGGTTCCGGCATGAGCGCGCAGTCGCTGCGCCTGAATACCGTGGCCAGCAATATGGCCAATGCCGATAGCGTGGCCTCGACCCCCGATGCGGCCTACCGTGCGCGCCAGCCGTTATTCGCCGCCGTGCAGCGGGACATGCTCGCCGGCCGCGGTGCCGCCGATGACGATGGCACCGGCGTGCAGGTGCTGGGCATCAGCGAAAGCGAGGCCGCGGCGCCAAGCCGCTACGAGCCGGGCAACCCGATGGCCGACCCCAGTGGCTATGTGTATGGCAGCAACGTCAATCCGGTCGATGAGCTGGTCAACATGATTTCCGCCTCGCGTTCGTATCAGAACAACGTCGAGGTGATGAACAGCACCCGGCAGCTGATGCAAAAGACGCTGGATCTCGGCAAGTAAGGCCAGCACACCCACCGCGACGGTAGCGGTATTTCGGCAACGCGCAACGATGCGGCATGTACCTACGAGGTTGGTGTAATGAGCGACATATCAGTCAACGGCAGCGGCAGTAACAACGCGACGCAGCAGTCATCGGCCGGCAAGGATCAAACCCTGACGCAGGCGAATTTTCTCAGCCTGCTGGTGCAGCAGATGCGCAATCAGGATCCGACCCAGCCGATGGATGCCTCGCAAATGGTGACCCAGCTGGCGCAGATCAGCCAAGTCTCGGCCACCCAGGGCCTGCAGACCTCGTTCGACAGCTTGAGCAAGTCGCTGCAAAGCAATCAACTGTTGCAGGCCAGCTCGATGGTCGGCCGCAACGTCACGGTGCCGTCCACTGCGGGCAAGCTCAGCGCCGGCGGCACGATCGACGGAGCAGTCAACGTGCCCACCTCCGGCGCGCGTGTACTGCTACAGGTCACCGATGCCAGCGGCAGCGTCGTGCGCAATATCGAACTGGGCACGCCCGATGCCGGGTTGGTCGATTTTCATTGGGACGGCTTGAGCGACAGCGGCGACAAATTGCCCGCCGGTACCTATGGGCTCAAAGCGCAGGCCGGTACCTCGGCGGCGCAAACCTATGTCAGCGGCAAGGTCAGCAGTGTCGGCATGGCCGGCAGCGACCTGGGCACTTATTTGCAAGTGGATGGTTTCGGCGGCGTGCTGCTGGGCCAGGTCGCGCGAGTCAATTGAGCGCATCAACAGATAAACCAAGGAAACAGCAATGGCATTCAACATCGCACTGAGTGGCCTCAACGCGGCGTCTTCCGATCTGGAGGTCACCGCCAACAATATCGCCAACACCGCGACCACCGGTTTCAAGGGTTCGCGGGCCGAGTTCGCCGAGTTGTACAGCGCAGCAGGCCGCAACCTCAGCTCGACCCAGATCGGTAGCGGTGTGCGGCTGACCAACGTGGCGCAGCAGTTCAAGGCGGGTAACGTCGAAACCACCGGCAACAGCCTCGATTTCGCCATCAGCGGCGACGGCTTTTTTACCCTGCGCGATGGCCAGGGTCTTTCCTATACCCGCGCCGGCGCCTTCCGCCAGGACGCCAACGGCTTCGTGGTCAATGCCAGCGGGCAGAACCTGCAAGTGTTTCCCAGCAACGCCAGCGGCGGCTTCGACAACAGCACGCTGAGCAATCTGCGTCTGATCACCTCGCAGAACGCCGCCAAGGCCACCGGCAGTGTGCAGATGGCCTTGAACCTGCCATCCAATGCCAGCGCACCGGTGAATGCGTTTAACCCCAAAGACGGCACCAGCTTCAATCAAGCCACACCCTTCACTGCCTACGACTCACTCGGTGCGACGCATAGCGGAACGGTGTATTTCGTCAAGGACGCAGCGGCCAATAGCTGGACAGCGCGGCTATATGTCGACGGCGTGGATACCGGCGCGACCCAGCAGATGACCTTCACCAGCAGCGGTGCGCTGGCGACCCCGGCGGGCGGCATGCTGGCGTTCCCGGCGATTACCCCGAGCCCGGGTGCCGATCCGATGAAGCTCAGCCTGGACATGTCCAAGGCGACTCAGTTCGGCAACAGCTACGCCGCCGGTTCGATTATCGCGGACGGCTATCCCACCGGTACGTTGTCAAGCATCGACGTGTCCAGCAGCGGCATCGTGCAGGCGAAATTCTCCAACGGCCAGTCGCAGGCACTGGGCCAGCTCGCCATGGCCAACTTCGCCAACCTGCAAGGGCTGCGCAAAATCGACAACACCAACTGGGCCGCCTCGTTCGACTCTGGTACGCCGGTGATGGGCGCCGCCGGCAGCGGCACGTTCGGCAGCGTGCAGTCCGGCGCGCTGGAGGCATCCAACACGGCCGATCTGACCGGGCAACTGGTGAATCTGATCAAGGCGCAGCGCAACTATCAGGCGAATGCGCAGGTGATTTCCACCGACGACAAGCTCACCCAGACGATTATCAATATCCGCAACTGACGATGTGCTCCTCCCCTAGCCTGCAGGGGAGGAGGTTGACCGCAATGAGGTAACCCATGGATCGCTCTCTTTACGTCGCCATGACCGGCGCCACGCAGACCATGCGCGCGCAGACCGAGGTGGCGCACAACCTGGCCAATGCCGACACCGTCGGCTTCAAGGCGCAGCTATCGGCGTTTCAGCCCTTGCCGGTGCAGGGGCCTGGGCTGGGGACGCGGGTCAATGGGGTGTCGCAAGGGCTGGGCAACGACCTGCGTGCAGGCGGCCAGATCGATACCGCGCGCCCGCTCGATATCGCCGTGCAAGGCGATGGCTGGATCGCGGTGCAAGCCGCTGACGGCAGCGAGGCTTATACCCGTGACGGCGAATTGCGCCTGACCGCCGACGGCTTGCTTACCGATGCACGCGGTAATCCCGTGCTCGGCGATGGCGGCCCGATCAGCGTGCCGCAAAGTTCGCAACTGGACATCGGCGCCGACGGCACGATTTCATCCGTGCCGCTGGGGCAAACGCCGAACACGGTTTCGGCTGTCGGGCGCATCAAATTGGTCAATCCGGCGACCGCGCAGCTGACCCAGGGCGAAGACGGCCTGATGCGCATGAGCGATGGCAGCACCGCCGGCGCCGACCCCGCGGTGACGTTGAAGTCGGGCGTGCTGGAGTCCAGCAATGTGAATCCGGCACAGACCCTGGTACAGATGATCCAGCTGTCACGGCAATACGAAATGCAGGTGCGCTCGATTCGCAGCGCTGATGACAACGAGCAGTCAGCGACACGCCTGCTGCAAGTGAGCTGACCTTACCGGATCGATGTTTCGATCACGCCGCACGAATACTCTGGAGTCTTCGCTATGTTCTCTTCGTTATGGGTTGCCAAGACCGGCCTCGATGCGCAGCAAACGCGCATGGATGTGATTTCTCACAACCTGGCCAACGCCAATACCACGGGCTTCAAAAGCTCGCGCGCGGCCTTTCAGGATCTGATCTACCAGAACCTGCGCCAGCCTGGCGGGCAGACTACCGAGCAAACCCAGGCGCCTTCGGGCCTGATGCTGGGCACCGGTGTGCGCGTGGTCGGCAACGAAAAATTATTCACCCAGGGCAATGTCGAGGCCACCGGCAATTCGATGGATGTGGCGATTCAAGGCCGCGGTTTTCTACAGGTCACTCAGCCCGACGGCAGCATCGCCTATACCCGCGATGGCTCACTGCACATGGATCAAAACGGACAGCTGGTGACCGCCGATGGCTATGCCCTGGATCCCGCCATCACCCTTCCGCAGAACGCGCAAAAAGTCACCATCGGCACTGATGGCACGGTTAGCGTGACGGTGCCGGGGCAGGCCGCCACACAGCAAGTGGGCACCGTGCAGCTCGCCGATTTCATCAACCCGGCCGGCCTGCAGCCCAATGGCGACAACCTCTATCTGGAAACCGCCTCCAGCGGCGCACCGCAAATCGGCCAACCCGGTCTCAACGGCATGGGCACCCTGGCGCAGGGCTCCTTGGAAAGCTCCAACGTCAATGTGGTCGAGCAAATGGTCGACATGATCCAGACCCAGCGCACCTACGAAATGAACTCCAAGGCCATCTCCGCGGCCGACTCCATGCTGCAATTTCTCACCAACAAGACCTGAGTCATGCCCACGCTTCGTACGCTTTTGTTGCTCGCTACAGTCGCCGCGCTGGCGGCCTGCGCCATGCCGATGCCGCGCGACGATATGGCCTGGGCACCGACCCCGCCGGCGGAGCCGCCGGTGCTGGCCGAGCAGGCCGACGGCGCGATTTATCACGAGGCGCAAAGCATGGAGCTATTCGCTGATCCACGCGCCCATCGGGTCGGCGATATCCTCACGATTGCCCTGGTCGAAAGCACCCAGGCCAGCAAAAAAAGCGCAACCAGCACCAGCAAGAAAGACAAAACCGCGATCACCGCACCAACCTTGCTAGGCCGCGCGCTGACGCTCGATGGCCGCAGCGCCGACATCAACGCGCAAAGCGGCAACAACTTCGACGGCAACGGCAGCAGCAGCCAAAGCAACCAGCTCACCGGACAAATCACCGTCACCGTGGCGCAACGTTTGTCCAACGGCAATTTGCTGGTGCGCGGCGAGAAGTGGCTGACGATTAATCAAGGGCAAGAGCTGGTGCGTGTGTCTGGCATTGTGCGGCCGCAGGATATTGGTCAGGACAATATCGTGCCGTCGACGCGGGTGGCGGATGCGCGGATTGGTTATACGGGGCGGGGGACGTTGGCGGATGCGAATACGCGGGGGTGGTTGTCGCGGTTTTTCAATTCTAAGTGGATGCCTTATTGATGGGCGGGTTCGCTTCTTTGCGTTGTCTGGATAAGGCTCGCTTCGGAGTGGGTTTCGTTTGTTTGTTGTCGTGTGGCGATCGGGTTCGCCTGCGGCGGGGTTTCGACCTCCTGCCGGAGGCCGAGTTACTTTTCTTTGCGTGGCCAAAGAAAAGTAACCCAAAGAAAGGCCAACCCCGCTTGTCGCCCTGCGGGTGCGTGAGGGTTGGCCGGGCTTTTCGACAGGGCTTCCTGCCCTGGCGAAAAGGCATCGACGTCCGTGTCGATGCCCCTGCGGGCCTTGTCGTCCAGCCCTCACCGACGCACAGGGGCCCCGAAGGTCAAGGGCAACATCAAGATCAAGATCAAGAACAGAAGCAGAGGCTGAGGCAGGAGAAGAAGGCGCAGCGCTCGGTGTTCGCGCTGATTCCCAAACTTGCCGTTCTAGCTCCTCCCCCTGCATGCAGGGGGAGGCTGGGAGGGGGTTGGGTCTTGCCGCAAGATGGCACCCCTCCCCAACCCTCCCCT
>NZ_JAPDPE010000143.1 GCF_026283955.1 Dyella silvatica
CGGCGTCCTGCATGCGCAGCTGACCTATGGCAACGGCATGCTGATGCTCGGCAGCATGCGTGACAACGCTTTCGGCCAGCATATCGCGCAGCCCGACCAGCTCGAACATCGCGAAACCCAATGCCCTTGCGTCACCGTGCGCGATTGCAAAGCGCACTATGAGCAGGCCAAGGCCAGCGGCGCGACGATCGTCGACGCATACGCTGAAAAAGAGTACGGCGGCGCGGGTTATAGCTGCCGCGATCTGGAAGGACACCTGTGGTATTTCGGCAGCTACGACCCCTGGAAGGTCGAGTGATTCGGGCCAGCTTATCGATCGAGCAGGCGGCGCCGGCCAGCAACACCCACCGCGATGCGGGCATGCCCACACCGGCATCTTTTAAACGACCCGCACAGCGTAAGCCGAAAAGCACAGAGCCGGCATAAAGCCGGCCCTGTGTTACGCCTGATCACACGAATTACGGCGTGCAGCTCTTGCCGTGGTCGCCGTGATAGCCCTTGGCTTTGGCGTCGGCCTCACTCATGTACTCACCCTTCTTGGTGGTGCCGTACCACTTGTCGCCCTGGCAGTGGTAAACCTTGCTGCTGCTATTGACCCACACCTTGCCATCGCCGCCACCCGGTGCGACCGCACCTGGCGTATTGGCCTTGGAGGCTGCGGCCGGCGCAGCGGCGCCCGCTTTCGGAGCCGTCGCCGCCGGCGTAGCCGCCGGAGCTGGAGCAGCGGCAGTCGGCGCAGCGGCTGGTGCGGCGGCAGCGGCCGGTGCAGCGGCGGCGGCAGCGGTGTACCACTCTTTCACGCCCTTATGACCCGCGCAGGCGCCCTTCTTGCCGTCATGCGTGGTGTAGCTACCGTCTTTACATTGACCGGTGGAACCTGCCGGTGCAGCCGCTTGTTGCGCGAATGCCACCGGGCCGGCCAACAGACAGGCAGCCATGATTGCGATCAGACCCAATGATTTCATCTCAACTTCCTCCAGCACGAATTCGTTAGCCGAATGGAAACTGACGTCCGCAAGGGAACGCCACCTCCGCCATATCGCCGCAATCCACCGCGACATCCCCTCAAGCACGACAGCCACTGTGCCTGCGGCGGCGACTATGCCTCAAAAATGTTAAGTCGCAACGTAGGTCCTCGCGCTGCGTTTATCCTGCAGGAGGCGATGTCGCAAGTTTATGCGATACGGCTCGATCGGCCCGGTTTATTTGGAAACCGCCGCCGGACGCAGGGTCGAGCCCGGCCGCGCTATCGCATACATTTCCCAGGCAATCTCATTAAGCAGCGCAAAGCGATCATCACCTTGCGCATACAAATCCATATGCGTTTTGCCGGGCAGGAAGCGAACATCGGATTTCGCATGCAAGCCATCCAGCACGGCCTTCAACCGGTGTGCCGAACCATCGAGATAAAACGTATCGGCGGTGCCGATGATGAGGTGGATCTTGCCATCGAGATCCGGCTTCAACTCGGGCCAATGCTGCTGCAAGCGATAGGCGATGTCGTAGTGATCGCGCCAATAGGTAACGACCTCGGCGTTGACCGCGCCGGTATCACGATTAAACATCGGCTGCGGACGTCCATCCGCGCCGCGCGGCGAAAACACCCAGTCGAACGAACTGATCTGCCCACCGTAGGCGCCAAGCACGCGTTCGAATTTGGCAAACTGCTCGAACGTGGCGATGACCTTGCCTTTGTCGCGCACCAGCGGATAGGGCGAACCATCGGCCTTGCGATAGACATTGGCCTGAGGCGCATACAGGTCGGGGCCGGTGAAATCGTGAAAATCGCTGGGATCGGGCGAGGTCGACCAGGTACCGCCGAACAACTTCGGATAGCGGGTCTGCAGCCATAGCGTGGCCCAGCCACCGGAAGAATGGCCGTTGAGAAAACGTCCCTGCGGATGGCCGTCCATAGGGTATTTCGCCTCCAACGCCGGCATCAACTCCTCGGTCAGCGCCTGGCCCCACGGACCGTTGTTCACCGAGTCGGCGAATTCATGCGTGCCGGTGGCACTCGACTCATCCAGGAACACCCAGATCATCGGTGGCATGCGGCCCTTGGCCATGGCGTAGTAGGTGTTCGCCAGGGGATTGGTAAAGCGGTCGTTGTTTCCGCCAAAACCATGGGTGTAGTACACCGTGGGATAACGCGCGGCGGCATTGGCGTCATAACCCGGCGGCAGCAGCACGCGGCCACGCATGTGGATAGGCCGCCCCCAGAAGGCCGAAAGCACCGTACTGACGGTGTCGATATCCTCGGTATGTTTGCGTATGTCCGGCAGCATATGGCGCACCGCCTCGGGCATCGAGGGTGGCGCGGCCCATGGATCGCGTGCTGGTACCACGTGCACCAACGACAACACCGGCGGCGTCGCCGCAGGCAAATGCACGCTCACCACGTCGCTGACCAGATCGCCCGCGCCGCGGCCGGTGTAGTTATAGCTGTGATTGACATCGAGCACCGCCTGAACCAGATAGTCGCCGGCGGGAAGCTGCGAGAATCCGGCGGGAAACGCCAGCTCGTCGGCATCCACCGTTACCGCCTGCCCCGGCTCCAGATGGCTTACCTCACGCGCAGCCACCGAGGTTTGGGTTAACTGAAACGGGTTGGCATCGACCTCGCCCACTTTGCCGCCTTTCGTCTCGGCCATGGCGGTCTTTGCATCGACGGCAAATAGCAGCAAACGGCCCGACACCGGCTGGCTGGACGCCGCGCCAAGATCCACTTGAAAAACACGGTGTACCGGTGCTGCTTCGGTACGTGCGTCGGCATGGGCAGTCACCAGCCCAAAGCACAACAGCAAGCCGATACTGCGCTGAAACAAGTGCATGGCGAAGTCCTCGCATCGTCAAGGGTGAAACGTGTGGCTCATCCCTGCCCCGCAGCCCCCGGCAGTCGCCCCGCAGGCTGCAGGCCGTCGCAGGAGAACGCCGGTTTAGTGGGTCTTGTCGCTGTTCAGCGGCGTCAGGCGCAGATCCTGAAAATCGAAGCTGAAGTCGGTCAACGGCGAAATCGGCTCCATTCGCACCTCGCGTATCGAGCCGTCGGCATCCAACGCATAAGTGACAAAGGCATCGGCGTTAAGCGCACGATCGTCCCAGCGCACGATGAAGGTGTCGTGCTGCCATGGCTCCATCGTGCCAGCCAGTTGAGCGGTCTTGCTGAAGCGCAGACGCAGCTTGCCGCCCTCATGGCTGACGATGACATCGCCGTACCACGGATCGCGATAAGTGCCGGCATATTTGCTCAACGGCAAGGACGGCTTGCTGTTCTTGTCGCGTGCGGCGCTATGCTTTTTCCAGCTGTCATCCGCATTGGCTTCGGACTTCTTTACGGCCCGGTCGTAAACCGCCACCCAGTCGGTCATCGGCTTGGCGGCCTCTTTCGCCAGATACGCATCGAGCACGCGATAGGTCACCGCATTGAATGCCGCACCCGATTCCTGATTGGTCAGCACCACCACGCCGAGCTTCAGTTCGGGCACCAAGGTCACGCGCGACACCATGCCCGGCCAACCGCCGGTATGCCAAACCAGGCGCTGGCCGCGGTAATCGGTTAGAAACCAACCTTCGCCATAACCGGCGAAGTTCGGCTTGATCGCCGCCAGTTCGGGCGAAGGCGGGGTGCTGATCTTCATCGGCGTCAGCATCGACCACATCTGCTTCTGGCTATCTTCCTTGAACAGCCGACGCTCTTTGCCATCGGCTGCCGCGGGCAAGCTGCCGCCGGCAAGCTGCACATTCATCCACTTGGCCAGATCGTGCACATTGGCGTAAATGCCACCGGCGCCCGGATTATTCGACCAGGCCATCGGCGGCACCGGCTTGAGGTCTTTGAAATCAAACTTGGCGTGGCCAGTCGCCGTATCCATGCCCGGCTTGAGGTCAGTCATGTCGACCAGGGCCTGGTCCATGCCGACCGGCTTGAAGATTTGATCGCGCAGGAAGTCGGCGTAGCTCTGACCCGAAACCTGTTCGATCACCAGGGTCGCCACGGCAAACAAGATGTTGTCGTAGGCATAAGCACTGCGGAAGCTGGTGGCCAGCGGCACATAACGCAGGCGCTCGACGACTTGCCTGGTGCTGTATGAGGTCGGAGGCCAGTACAGCAAGTCGCCCGCGCCAAGGCCCAGGCCGCTGCGATGCGCAAGCAGGTCGCGGACCCGCATTTCGCTGGTCACATACGGATTGGACATTTGGAACCAGGGCAGATGATCGATCACCCGGTCGTCCATGTTCAGCTTGCCTTGCTCGGCCAGCATTTGCAGCGCCGTCGCGGTAAAGGCCTTGGTGTTAGAGGCAATCGCGAACAGCGTATGCGCATCCACTGCTTCGGGCTTGCCCTGCTCGCGCAGGCCGAAGCCCTGCTCCATGACGATCTTGCCATCCTTGACGATAGCTACGGCGATACCCGGCACATCGAAGGTTTTGCGCGCGCTGTCGACATAAGCAGGAAAATCCTGCAAGGACTCCGGCAAGGCCGGCGGCGACACCTGCGGCGTTTGCGCAAAAGCACCGGTAGCGAATACGAACAACGCGCAAAGACCCACCAGGCGTGGGGATCGGGCTCGCAGGGACATCGTCGGCTCCATCAGTATCAAGACGCGCAACTATCGCGGCAAAGCCAGGCTGAAGCCAGCCCTGGAAGTCACCCATCGCCAGCCAACTCGACTTATGCCCTGGCAACCCCGA
Organism: Dyella silvatica; assembly: GCF_026283955.1. GTDB lineage: Bacteria > Pseudomonadota > Gammaproteobacteria > Xanthomonadales > Rhodanobacteraceae > Dyella_C > Dyella_C silvatica. The sequence goes on from NZ_JAPDPE010000143.1 coordinate 4,693, forward strand.
CCATACGGCCTCCTCACATAAAGCATGCCGGGACGAATGGAACAAACTGCCGAATGGATAAGTACTCACGCATTGACGCTGTGGGCCTGCCTGTTGGTTTTTGCCCTGATCTGCGGCGATATGCTCTGGCGGGTGATTCGACAACAACGCCAACACACGCCGCCAGGCCAGTTGGCCCCGATGGCCTTGCCGCCCAAGACCTGTTTTGCACTTGCGCTGTTTCCGCTGCTGTCGTTTGTCTGCCTTGCCTATGCGGTGCAAACCCACAGCGCACTGACTACGTTTGATACGGCGCTGGCCGAACAACTGCGCCAGCACATGCCAGTGCCGGTGTTGGCGCGCATTGCCCAACTGACCCAGACCGGCAACTTCGTTCCACTGGCCATCGCCGCCAGCGTGATCTGTATCGGCCTGCTGCTGTTGCGCCAATGGCGCCTGGCCGCCACCTGGGCCATCGGCCTGCTCGGCAACGTCGCTATCTATGGCAGCCTGAAAGGTTTTTTTCAGCGCCCGCGCCCGCTGGACGGTCACGGTTTTATCAGCGAGCCCACCTGGAGTTTTCCCAGCGGCCATTCCTCCGGATCGATGGTGTTCTACGGCGGTCTCGCCTATGTGCTGATGTGCCTGCTGCCGCCCCGCTGGCATCGCACCATCATCGCTGCGGCGGTCGCCTCGATCACCCTGATCGGGATCAGCCGCATCATGCTGCAGGTGCATTACTTCAGCGATGTCATGGCCGGCTATTCGATTGGCCTGATGTGGTTACTGATCTGCGTCGGTGTATCGGAACGTGTGCGGGTGCGCCGCCTGGGCCAGCACGCCTAGGCGTGCCGGCTTAGCCATCCAGAGCGGTATCAGCGCCGTGCATCCAGCCATGGCGCCAGCGAAATAAACCAGATGTTGTCATTACCGTTATCCCAGGCCTCCATACGGGCTCGATCCTGGCTGGCCTGTTCGCGGGTGCGCGGAAAGCTCACTTTGTTGCTGCGCGGGCTGCTGAAATACACGCTGCGATGATCCGGCCCGAGGTGCGCCCCCCACGGGCCGCCCTTGTCGACCTCATCGCCCAGATCCACCGGCGTGCTCCAGTGGTCGCCTTCGCGAAACGCTATATACAAGTGATCGGGGCTGCGCTTGTCGGCGTAGTTCGCGTCGAACACAATGAACGATTCGTCAGGGGCAATCGCCGGATCCAGTTCGTGCGAATCGGGCGTGCCCAGCTTGAGCGCCACCGGGGCCTGGTAGGCGCCATCGCGGTAGGCGGAACGAAATAGACGAAAACCGGGAGATGCCACACCTGGCGTGGTATCCGGGCGCTGAAAATAGACGCTGCCATCAGCGGCGATACTCGGCGAGTAAGTGCGCGTGCTGCTATTGACCGCATCAGGCAGTCGCACCGGTACGCCCCAGCCATCTCCTTGGCGATCGACCCGCCAAAGGTGGCCGCCCCAACCTACGGAAATCTTGCCGTCAGGCATCACCGCATCCAGTGCTTTGCCGCCGGCACGGTCGGGGCGATTCGAAGTGAAGACCAGAAACGAACCATCGGGTGACATTGCCGGATCATGGTCAAGCCACTGTCCGGAGAATGGCGCAATCTGCGGTGTAGACCATTGGCCATTGACTTGGTGCGACACCAGGATCATCTGGTTCTGCCCCGCGCCGCGGTCGAAATACACCGTTTTGCCATCGGGCGAAAATGCCGCCGAGTCTTCGCCCGCCGGGCCGGAGATAACCCCCGGTGCAAAAATCTGTGGCACCGCCGTCGATACTGACGGCGTCTGGGCATAAACCATGCTGCCGCATAGCAGCATTGAAGCCAGTAACGTATACGTCACGCCTTTCATGCCATCAGCCTTTCACGGGAGGGATGCGCTTATGTACGCTTACCTTGATCAAGCAGCGCGTGCCTGAAGTCACCGCACCGCGTAGCATCTTGGCGACCCACTGATGATGAAGCTGCCGATGCCTGCCCCTACTTCGCATGGCGATTTGTTTGCCGCAACCCCAACGCCGGCATCAACGGCGACCACTCGTGTGCGTGTCGGCATCGGCGGCTGGAACTTTGCCCCATGGCGTAAAAACTTTTATCCCGACGGTTTGCCGCAACGACGCGAACTGGAATACGCCAGCCGGCAACTGCGCGCGATCGAAATCAACGGCACCTACTATGGCGCGCAAAAGCCCGACACCTACGCGCGCTGGGCCGCCGAGACACCGCAGGATTTCGTCTTCTCGCTCAAGGCACCGCGCTATATCAGCGAGGGCAAATCGCTGCGCGATACCGGCAAAGGCATACACGGCTTTGTGCACGGCGGCCTGGCGGAAATGGGTGACCGGCTTGGTCCCATCCTGTGGCAACTGGCGCCGTCGCGGCCCTTCGATGCCGACGATATCGCGATGTTTCTCGACCTGCTGCCGCGCGAGTTGAACGGTGCCGCGCTGCGCCATGTGCTGGAGGTTCGCCACCCCAGTTTTCTTAGCGAGCCTTATGTCGCGCTGGCACGCAGTCACGCCATACCGACGGTATTTACCGACTCTGCGGACTACCCTTCGCTGGCCGATCTCACGGGAGATTTCAGCTACGCCCGACTGATGCGCAGCGAAGCGCCGATCGCTACCGGCTACCCGGCGACCGCCCTGGACGACTGGGCCACCCGCGCCCAGCAATGGTCGGCCGGCCAGGATATTGCCGAGCTACCGCACGTCACCGCCACGCTGCCCGCGGGCAAGCCACGCGATGTGTTCGTGTTTTTCATCAGCAGCGCAAAACAGCGCAACCCGGCTGCCGCGATGTCGCTGCAATCACGCATCGACGCGCTCGCTCAACCTGCGCGGTAGTAGTCCACTTCGCGATAACGCCGCGCGTATAAGCCAAAGGCCAACGCCGCCAACAAGGCAAACGCCGCGAAAAAGAACATCTGAAACGCAGTGACGCTCAACCCGGTGCTGGCGATGGAATCGGTGACCGCCGGATTGCGCACCGCGGCATTCGCCAATAGCACCCACAGATTGCCGATCGTGGTGGTGAGGTTCCAGAAACTCATCACCACCCCCTTCATCGATGCCGGCGCCTGGCTGTAGGCAAACTCCAAGCCAGTGGCCGACACCAGCACCTCGCCGAAGGTAAGCAAGGCATAGGGCAGGATCTGCCAGGCAATCGATAACGCATGGCCACCATCCATGGCTACCTCATAAGCGCCCACCACGATCCAGGCCAAACCGCTGAATGCGATGCCCGCGGTCATCCGGCGCAAGGCAGTCGGCTCATAACCGAAGTGCCGCAATGCGGGGTACAGCACCAGGTTATTGAATGGAATAAGCAACATCACCAGCAACGGATTCAGCGCCTGCATTTGTGCCGGGTGCAGCCAGTCCGGCGCCACCATCTGGTTGCCTTGCAGGATCCAGGTCGATGCCTTTTGATCGAACAGAGAGAAGAACGGCGTAGTCAGCGCAAAGATCACCAACACCCGCAGTACGTTGCGAGCCCCATCGACCGCCGCATCCGGATGCACGCCACGAGCCCGTTCCAGCTGCAGCCAGGCACCACCGCCGATACCGCCGACCAGGCACACCAGCGCCATACATGCCGCGATCACCAAGCCGAGCGTTGGCGCCATGGCAAAAGCAGCCAGCGCACACAAACCACCGGCTATCGCAATCCACAGGCCCGGTCGACGCTGTGCGGCACCTCGGCTCAACAGCGCTGTGCGCAGCACGCGCGAGAAGGCATGTGCATCCGGCGGCGCAGGTGCCACCAGCACGTATTGTTTACGCCCCAGCCAAAGCACCAGGGTGGCGATGAACATCAGCACACCCGGAACGCCGAAGGCGACCGCCGCGCCAAAGTCGCGCAGAAATATCGGCATCAGCAACGAGGCGAAGAACGAACCAAAGTTGATGATCCAATAGAAGGCATCGAACACCAGCTTGGCCAGATGCTTGTTGCTGCTGTCGAACTGATCGCCGACGAACGAAGCCACCAATGGCTTGATTCCACCCGCGCCCAGGGCAATCAAACCCAGGCCGATAAAAAAGCCGATACGCTGATGCTCGAATATCGCCAGGCAGGCATGGCCCAGGCAATAAACCAGGCTCATCCACAGTACGGTCTGGTACTTGCCGAAAAAGCGATCCGCCAGCCAACCACCAAGCAGCGGGAAAAAATACACGCCGATCACAAAGGTGTGAAAAACATCCTTTGCCTGCAATACACGCTCTGCCTCGGGCATGTGCAGCAGCAAGGTCGAGATCAAGAAAGGGGTGAGAATGTTGCGCATCCCGTAAAACGAGAAGCGCTCGCAGCCTTCATTGCCGATGATGTACGGAAGTTGCCGTGGCAGCCGGCCCGGTACAGGCGGGCGGTTTTCGTGGGCGCTAGCGGTCGCGGGGTTCACAGATGCTCCTGGAAGAGCCGACAAAGAACCCCGGAGTGTGCGTAATTTCTTGCGCTTATGAAACCCAGCCATGAGCCAGTCGCCGATCAGACCGGCTAAGCTCTGCGCCTCGTTGCTCTGAGAGATGCCGTATGCGTGCCATCCGCCCCCTGCTGTTCCTGCTGCTCGTCCTTGCTGCCGGATGGCTATTCACCCGTCACAGCCCCGGGCCTGCGCCTCATGCGGCTGGCACGAGCGCATCCTCGGCCGCCCTGCCCGGCCAGCCCGCGACAGCCACCACCGGCAATCAGGCCTTACCCGGTTTTCTTCCGTCCGAGGCGCGCGACACCTTGGCGCTGATCGCCCGCGGCGGTCCGTTTGCGCATCGCCAGGATGGTGCTGTATTTGGCAATCGTGAAGGCCGCCTGCCACAGCAGCCCGATGGCTACTACCACGAGTACACCGTGGAAACGCCCAACCTCGACTATCGTGGCGCGCGACGCATCATTACCGGCGGCACACCACCGGTGGTCTATTACTATACGGAGGATCACTACCGCAGCTTCCGCAGCTTTCAGGTACCGCGATGAGCACTGATGACCTCCATATCGACCTCAGCGATCCCGCCCGCGGCGGGGTGTTTTTTGTCACCGCCGACGATCTCGACCTGCTGGCGGCCTCGGCCACACAGCACTCGCTGCATGTCAGCCGCATCCAGCTACAGGGGTGTCGCGATAAAACCGAATTGCTCAAGCGCATCGCCAAAGACACGCCGCTGCCCGACAGCTTCGGTCACAACTGGGATGCACTCGCCGATAGCATGCGCGACCTGAGCTGGCTGAAAGCATCCGGATATCTGTTTTTGTTCGACCATGCCGAAGACCTGCGCGACGCCGGCGAGGAGGATTTCGATACCTTGCTGGATATTCTCGACGATGCCGCCGAGAGCTGGCTCGACGCCAACCAACCTTATTTCGTCTTCTTGGCGCTGCCGGAGAGCGCCTTCGACGATGCCCCGCACTGACGAGCACAGGGATTTATGCAAGAACTCGATTTTGAACTAGACCGCGACTACGTCGAACTCAACCAGCTATTGAAGTTAAGCGGCATTTGCGACAGCGGCGGCGCCGGCAAGGCGATTGTGGCCAGCGGCGCCGTGTCCGTGGATGGCCAGCTTGAACTGCGCAAGACCTGCAAGATTCACGCCGGACAAACCGTGCAATTGGACGACATCGTCATCCGGGTGATTGCCGTCTGATAGCGGGCCTGGCGGCACCAGCCTCGCTGGCTGCCGCTTCAAGCCCCCCCCCTAATCGATCAGCGATCGATGTAACCCGGCCCGCTACACCGGCGAAGCAGAGGTAACGGTTGTTCTCTATCCGTGCCATGCCAACACTGGAGTATTCGTTATGTCGCGCCGCACCCTGTTTTCGATCCGTTCGCTGGCTGCCGCCGTGGGCGTAGCTATTCTGAGCGCATGCAGCGCGCCGGCGATCAGCCGCGATGTCAACGCCTTGCCCGATCCCAAGCTCGATGCCGTGGCGCCTGCAGGCCATACCGAGCAAGTGGCCGTACTCGCCGGCGGTTGTTTCTGGGGCGTCGATGCCGTGTTCAAGCATGTCAAAGGGGTCAAACAAGTGTGGTCGGGCTATAGCGGCGGCAACGCCGACACGGCCACTTATGATCGGGTCAGCGACGGCAATACCGGCCACGCGGAATCGGTGAAAATCGTCTACGACCCCGCGCAAGTCAGTTACGGCCAACTGCTGAAAGTGTTCTTTACCGTGGCGACCGATCCGACCCAGCTGAACCGGCAAGGGCCGGATACCGGCACGCAATACCGCTCGGCGATCTTTTATGGCAACGACGAGCAGCAACGTATCGCCACCGCCTATGTCGCCCAACTGACGGCGGCCAAGGCCTTTGACGATCCCATCGTCACCCAGGTCGTGCCGCTTAAAGCGTTCTACCCTGCCGAGGCCTATCACCAGAACTATTTTCGGCTTAATCCGAACAACCCTTACATCGTCATCAACGATGCGCCCAAGGTCGCCCACCTCAAGCAGCTTTTTCCGCAGCTTTATCGCGCCGGGGAAACGGTGGTAAGCGTGCAACTGCACTGACTGACGCCACGCCGTTGACACAGCAGCGGCCACAAAGAAACCGGCCTTATTCGGGCGGCACCAAGCGCAGCCTGGCGGTGCCGGGGCGTGCGCCTGGCATGCGCAGCAGACGCTCGATTTCAGCGGCTGCCAGCGGGCGCGCATAGAGAAAACCTTGCCCTTCGACGCAACCGGCGCGCAACAAGAAATCGTGCTGTTCTTTGGTCTCGATGCCTTCGGCGATCGTACCGATGCCCAGGCTCTTGGAGATCGCCAGCATCGCTTCCACGATCGCCACGTCGTTGCTCTCGCCCGGTAGCCCGGATACAAATGAGCGATCGATCTTGAAGTAATCCACGGCAGACAATTTCAAATAAGCCAGCGAGGAATAACCGGTACCGAAATCGTCGATGGCTACGCCGATGCCCAAGGCATGCAGCGCATGCATGGTGCGTTCGGTATCTTCACCCAACCGAAGAATCGCCGTCTCGGTAATTTCGATCAGCAACTGCTTCGGCGCCAACCCGCTCGAGTGCATCGCCTGTCGTACATCATCCACAAAGGATGGATGGCCGAACGTGCTGGCGGAAACATTCATGGCAACCCGCAGCGGAGGCAGCTTGGCTTGCTCCCAGCGGCGGATCTGGTCGCGTACGGTTTGCATGGTCCAACTGTCGATGCGGCGGATCAGGCCCAGGCTCTCGGCCAGCGGAATGAATTCGTCGGGCATCAATTCACCGCGCGTCGGATGACGCCAGCGCAGCAACGCCTCGACCGCCACAATGCGCCCGCTACGCAACTCGATGCTCGGTTGATAAAGCAGATAAAACTCGTCTCGCACCAGCGCCTGGCGCAAATCCGCGCCAAGCAGCAAACGCTTGCGCGCATCGGCATGCATCATCGGCGTGTAGAAACGGAAGGTGTTGCGCTCTTCGGTTTTTGCCGCGTACATGGCGGCATCGGCATTGGTAATAAGCGCAATCGGGTCGTTGCCGTCCAAGGGGTATCCGGCAATACCAATACTTGCACTCAAGGTGATTTCGTAATCGCTCAAGCGCAATGGCTCGGCCACACTGGCAAGCAGGCGATTGGCAAAATAACCGGCCTCTTCGCGCGTGCGCAAGCCACTGAGCAAGACGGTGAATTCATCGCCGCCGATACGGCTGGCGACATCGTTTTCGCGCAGCTCGCGGCTGATACGTGCGGCCACCTCGACCAGCAAACGGTCGCCCACCGCATGGCTGTAACTGTCGTTGACCACCTTGAAGGCATCCAGGTCGACAAACAGCACGGCTATCGCCCCGTGCGCCTTGGCCGCGGCTTCTATCGCATG
>NZ_JAPDPE010000144.1 GCF_026283955.1 Dyella silvatica
GCATTCTCAAGGGTTACGAACATAGCGACTTCCTGCCCAATCTGCGCCGCCTGGCGGCCGAAGGCAGCAGCGGCCCGCTGCACGTGCCGACGTTCGGCGGCGGCACGATTCGCACTGAATTCGAAGTGCTTACCGGTTTGTCGCTGCGCTATTTCGATGATTTGCAATTTCCGTATTTGCAAATGAACAGCAAAGTGGTACCCGGCATGGTGCGCACGCTACGCGCGCATGGCTACGCAACGATGGCCTTGCATGGCAACGACCCTTCGTTCTGGAATCGCCACACCGCGTTCAAGGCGATCGGCTTCGATCGCTTCGTATCGAAGTCGGCGTTTCCGCACGATGCCGCCAACGACGGGCAGTACATGTCCGACCACGCGATGACTAACGAAATCCTGGCGCAATTGAAGAACGCCGGGCCACCACAGTTTCTGTTTGCCATCAGCATCGAGGCGCACGGCCCCTACGACAGCAGCCCAGGCATCGACACCGCCGAGCGCGACGCGATTCCAGTGCCGCAAGGTGTCACCGGCAAAGACAAACTCGAACTGCAAAATTACCTCTACCACATCGGTCATGCCGATCAGGAGCTTGGCCGCCTGGCTGATCAATTAGCCAAGCGCGAGCGACCGACCCTGTTGCTGTTTTACGGCGATCACCTGCCGGCGCTGGGCGGCACCTACAACACGGCGGGCTTCGTCGATGGCAAAGACATGCTTAGCCAGGCCGGCACCTGGCTGCTGGTCAATCCACGCAACCCAGGTCAGGCAGAACAGCTGGATCTCGCTTCCTGGATGCTGCCCGGCAAGTTGCTCGAACAGGCGGGCATTCATGACGATGCCTATTTTGCGTTGACCCAGGTGCTGGCACCGCAGCTGGCGACGTTGACTCATGCACCCGGCGCCACAGCAGCTGCTGAAGATACGCCCGAGCGGCATCTCGACAGCGCCATGGCCAACGTTGCCCTGCTACGACTCAAGGGCAAGCTCGATGCCTTATTGCCGAAAACCGGGTTGCTGCCGCAGGAAAACGGCATAGCCACTGAGGACCCGCATCCCGGCGCAGCAGCGGCAGCGGGCGTGCATCAATAGCTTCGAGTCTTTCTGCTCCAAGCATTGTGCAATCGCAGCAAAGCAATCGCCCGCACGACACGCACCCTTGCCTGTGTCGAGATCGTCATCTGCTTGGTCATCGACCTGTCATCGCGCTGCAGTGTGCTTGCGCCGAGAATCAAGAGATCCCCACACCAGTTTTACGTTGTCGACAAGCGCGGATTCAGTGAGCTGTCTATCCGTTAAAGAAATTTGTCCTAGGTCTGTTTTGTTCAGCAATCAGTAGGCAGCTGACCTCTAACTTTCACCCCAGCCACGGACACCGATGTCCTGGCATCCTCACTCTCTGGAGTTTGTCCCATGCGTAAGACCATGCTTGCCGCTTTCGTCGTCGCCGCTTCCATCCTGACCGTTCCGGCCTTTGCGCAGCAGAGCACCACCCCGGCTGCCGCTCCGACCGCTGCCGCTGCTCCGGCCGCTCACGACGCGATGAAATCCGATGCCATGAAGTCTGCAGATTCGGCCGCCGCCCCGGCGAGCGACGCTGCTGCCACCAAGCCGGCTCACAAGGCCAAGGCTCACAAGACTCACAAGGCCAAGAAAGCCGCCGCTACCGACGCAGCTGCTCCGGCCGAAGCTCCGGCCGCTGGCAACTAAGCCTAGGCTATAAGCCGTACGCTTCAGCTCACGCTGTAAGCCAAAACCCCGGGAGGCAACTCCCGGGGTTTTTTCATGGGCAAAGCAAACATCGTACGCATGCCGGCTGGATACGCCGCCTGCCCGGTGGCATCGGCAACAAAAGATCAAAAGGACCTTGCGTTCTATCGCACAGATCGAAGCCGTTTCGACGACTACTAGTCAGTCCAAGACGCGCTCTTGCTCTGCCTCGATATCAAAGGTAGTTCACGCCATTTCGCCTTAAACAGTAGGCAAATATTTCCACCTCACCGTTGACATTTCGGCCGATCCCAACAGAATAATCTGGCCGGTACGTTCTGGGTTGCGCGTAGAGAATCTGCGCATTGTCTCCCAATTTTCGATATGCCATGCCCATAGCAATGGAATGGGGCTTTGGGCCAAGCGCAATCATATCGACGCAATTATCGACGTCTCCACCTAGACTACATAGCCAGTCATACGCGGCGAACATGTCCATTGCATGGATTCGTTGAATGATTGGAGATGCTAATCCACTCGGTATCAACTTCCGCAACAACCCCCAATTTCGACGGGCTGCAGGAGATCCAGGAGGAAACGGAAACAGAAAATTCAAGTGAGGAGGCTGGACTTGTTTAATCAGCTCATCGATATCAAATCCAACATAACCCACGCCAACCACCAGCGTCTCCGCTTTTTTGGACGAAATCCTTGAGTATGAAGGGATGGCTTCAATGGGATTGAAATCCTGACACAGCGGACCTTCCGGATACGTTCCAGCCCTTGCGTAACAAACGATCAGGTCCTTCAGCGTCTCTTTAGCAAGAAGACGAGCCAACAGAAATAGGAACACACGCTTTGGCAATGCAGTCACATCCAGAATAACGGATTGACAGTTAGGTAACGCGTGGTTGATTGCGTCGTTCCAAGAACCCACCTCAGCCAACAATTCGGACCTGATCACCTCTGCCCGCGGCAGTGCTTGAGAAATCCTCTTTTCTCTATCGTCCGTTAAGCCCTCAATTTCCTCAGTGAACCTATTGGGAGGATCTGCAACGCGAAAAATTGCCGCCCTGTTCATCTTCATTTTCTGGGCTGCAAACCATTCGGGCAAAGCTATGCATCTCTCCTCAAACGAGGCGCACCCAACTATGTCCCAAGACCGCATACCTATCTTAGGAAATAACCAGCTTGCAGTCCCCCAAGGTCTCACCTGAGCCATTTCCTAGCTCCTTTAGAAAAGCTGTGTCTGCTTCGAGTTAGACGACTTCTTTTTTGTAATCCTCTTCTTGACCTTAAGCATGCCCTTATCCTCTTCCGACCGCGCACCGCGAAACCGTTGTTCCAGCTCTTCAACGCTTGTGTAAATCGGCTCCTTTGTCCTGACATAGGGAATTCGAAAATACGGACACAATAACGGATGCAAATACCACTTTTTCCGTGGCTTCTGATCCTTCATTTTTGTCGTGTGGTCCGACTCGATCAGGTCCCCATGGTCTAGAGAATTCTTAATTATCTGCACAATATCGGACTGGCTCTCCAAATCACTTCTGAGAAGTGAAAAGCCGTTGTGCCCTGGATTGGATAGAGCACGGTCCTCTCTTATTGATTTCGCGAACCAAGAACCTAGCGCACTGATGAAGGCAGTTCGTCGGTCTCCGTCAAGACCTTCTCTTAACTTATCAAACCAAATTTTGCTGGCCTCGTTTATACCGATGATCTGTTCTTCAATCCAAATCGATGGAGGCCCCTCTAACTCCGCCAAATCTTTATCAGAAACATTCCTAAGCCACGCACTCCATATCGCTCTGCATATGGACATAAACGACAAGATATTAGATCCGGCCAAATCTATGATGTTTTGCTTCCCGCACCACACTAAGGCTTGGATAGCGGCTCCCGCCATCTGAATCAATGCGGCTTCGTTGCGTTCCTTGACCCAATACCTAGCCGCATGCTCCATCCACGGATATCCAGCAACCAGATCTCGATTCCTATGAAAGTTCTTTTTTTGCTGAAGTTCTTGACGAAGCCAGACCCCACCCAGTTTTGCTTGAAGGAAATCCCCCTTCCTCCAAAGCGCCTCTAACTCGACCTTCCATTTGGGATCCCAGTCCTTGGGAATTTTTAGGAGAGGCTTCTCGGGCTTTCCGTAACGCGATGCACGTTCACGAGCAGGAAGAGATGATCCGAAGACCGTCTCCAATGGCCGAGCCATCTGCTCTTCGGTCAACTCAAAACTGCTTGCTTTGAGTCTCCTACGAAAGACATCTTCTGCAAAATTGTCAAAAGGTGTTCCGACCCTTTTATTTTCCGGGCGTCGAAACACTTCTTCCAAGTTGATGTAAATGTAGTCACGCATATGCTCAAGCGCGGCACCACTACCCCATATGCCAACCTCTTCACTCCAAGCGTAGTACCTTGTTCCGACCCGATAGGAGACTCTGCTATCACGCAGTGCAAGCAGGCCGTTTATGACCTTCCTAAAGATGTCTCCATATCGTGATGTCCTTTCCAACGCATAAAGTTCTTCATGCTGATCTATACGTAAGAAGAACAAGGTCTTGGATGGAATAATTCCTGTATCACGTAGCGCCTCTGCCAACACAATCATCGGCTCACCGATGACAGTCTTTGTTTGGTCTACATCCTTATCCAATTTATCGTGATGAAAATTAAAGTATCGCCGATATGCTTGAAGACGTTCGGACACACGTTTTGACACATCATCCAACGACTTACATTTGGAAAAATATCCAAACAGTGCGTTTGAACTCGAAAGCTTCTCGACGAAGTTTCGTTCATTGTCATCACTGAGCTTGATTTCAATCTGGCTTTTCAGGCACCCGTCCTTAGCCTGCTCTTTCGCCAAGAGTGTGACGTTGAAGAGCATATCTTGGACAAGCACATAATTTACGTAATCGGCGAAGGTGGCGGCGGCCCAGTTCTCACGCCTATCCTCGGGAATTTCAGAAAGCCTCGACGCAACAATTTTTGCATTGTCCCTGATAAGGTGTATTCCAGCCGCTATGAACGTCGTCCCATTACCAGCCCAAGGATATTTCTCCCCACTACTTCTTTCATAAGCAATCCGAGTGGTGGTACTAAGCAAGTTGAGCAGCATGCTCTTTCCGCTGCCTTGAGTACCACGGACTACGACGTTGGTGGTCCCAAAAAGCTCATCCATGTTTTTAACAACGAATGGACTGAACATCTGAACAAATTCACTCGGATTCAGAATCTCAGTCAGCCACAGATCGTGGAATGGGTTGTCGTGACGTTCCATTTGCCTTACACCCTAGCGCGCCGAGGAAAGATCGGTTTCCAAGCAATACCACTCGCGTGATACATCGGTGGCGTATTGTTTGGACAGTTGCTATAGAGGACGACCAAACTTCCTGTCCCCTTCCATCCATACTCCTCTCCATCCATCGGACGAGCTATCTTTTTGTACCCTACTTTCATTGCCGACCTAAGCTCTTCAAACAACTTAGGCTGACCTTGAACCGGTTTCTTTTGAATCAAACAAGTCTCGCTGACGATCAACCCCGGCTCATATCTGACGTTCTTAAGCTTATGAGTCTTGATCGCCGATAAAATCTTTGTGTTACCGGGTGCGCAAACAATCAAGGGAACTGCAAGTATTGGGCCTGAAAAAACGGATGCAGCGAATTTCAATGCCTCAACGAACTGTCCTCCAGACCCAACAAAATCTTCCAAAATGACAAGCGAACTTATCTTCTCTTTCTGCACAAATTTTTGAATTTTTTCTTTGCTACCAAACTCTGCGAGACTCATCCAGTCTGGCCGGGGAGACTTACCTGTTAAGCCGGAGATGTGTAGAAAACCATTGATACGAAGGCTATCAGTGGCCGGGCATAACCAGCAGCCTGTCAGTTCTTGATCAAGCTGCCTCGAATAACCTCGGGAAAATATGTCGATGTTCGCAATGTCGACCAACCATCGTTTGATGACGTTCTCGGTCACATGACGATACAACTCGTCAAATTCGCTCTGGCCTGCAAAAAATAGATATTCAAGCGATCTGAACGCCGCCCACTTATGAGATTCTTTATCGAAGCAACCAAGCCAATCATCGAGCCGATTCAAGAAATTTCTGGATACTCTGTTGGAGTGATGACGAGTCGGCTCATACTGATTGTAGAGTTGGATAGCCAACGACTCGTACAGACCACGCAAATATATTGAATGTCTCGAGTACTTTTGACTTAAGTTCCAGACGTCGATTTGTGTCGACACACCAAACTCCTTTCAGAGAACTTCTCTTACGGCCTTTGCGATCATCCATCCCATCGGCGGCGGCACAGCATTGCCAACCATTTTGTACTGGTCCTTAGTCAGACCATTAAAGACATAGTTGTCCGGAAAGCCTTGAATTCTGGCAGCCTCCCTCACCGTGAACCCCCGGTGATGACTAGGGTGCAAAAAGTAGCGAGGATCTCCAAATTTCGTATCGACGGTGAAGGAGTCGCCATTGCTTTTAAGTCGTCGGTACTTTCCATTGAATGCATGCTTTAGGTCCACATTATCCTTGACCATCTTCAAGTAACCTTTTTTCACCAGGCTATTGATGTCACGAATGGCCGTCTTTCCTATCGCACCAATCAAAAGGTCTGTACTGACGGGATCAGCATCACCAAAATCACGTGACCTCACGCGCCGCCGAATTTGCATGATTTCCAACAGCACGCTCTTTTCGCGTTCTGTTGTCTTGCCAAAAACTTCCGGAATATCCCAAGTGTGTACGGCGTTGGTACCACCGCGCACATCACAGAGCTTCTGACCTTGCGCAATTCTCTGAGCGATTCGATGCTCGTCAGAATCCTTCTTCAACAATGAAGGATGATGATTGTTGGTGCCTCGGATATTGCTCAACACGGAAGCAAGCGTGACCCTCTCTTCCGATGCACCGATTGGATGTGGGTCTTTCTTTGTCTTCCATGCAAGGACAATGACCCGGCGACGGGTCTGCGGTATGCCACAGTCTCGCGCATCAACCACTTGCGTGACAGTCTTGTAACCAGCGGCCTTTAATTTCTTGCAAGCATCGTCCCAATAGATGCGATGTTCACCGGAGAGGAGCCCAAGCACATTCTCCAGAACGATGACTTTCGGGTCCAAATCGATGGATGTTTTTATCGCCGCATCCAATAGTTTGTTCCGTGGGTCATCTATTTTTCGCTTCCCGGCAGTTGAGAATCCCTGACAAGGTGAACCCGCGATCACGACGTCGCACTTTCTAATATTTGAGGGTAGCCGCGCAGTCGACAGATCCCAAACCTCGGCATGGTCGCCGATGTTGTCTCTATAGTTTTCGACCGCTGCATTCCAATTATCAAAGGCAGCTACTGGCTCGAACCCGGCTTGCACGAAGCCAAGGTCCATACCGCCACAACCTGCAAACAGAGAAACGAACTTCGGTGTTGCCATCGACGGGTTATGACCTGATTACAGATTGGGAGAAAAAAGCCATTTGCCGTTGCCCATAGTCATGGAAGGCAGGCCATCTTAAATCCCGTTCTAAGGTGTTCACATGAAGCCCCGTCAAAATGGTTTAAGTGGCTGTTTTTCTTGTGGAACGTTAAAAGTGTGAGTATGCAGGCTTCTGACTTCAGGTTCAAAGGGTAGGGCGTTATACTCGGCGCTTGGCCAGCACTCCGGTAACGGTATCCTGCGCGTGGAGCAGGGCAGATCCATGCTTTTCCACTGAGACGTCGACGAAGCCCAGTTCTCGCAGCAGGAAAATTCCTTCGACAGCCATGGGCCAGGACCAGTTCGAAAGCCTCGACTGGCTTGCCATCGATCCGTCGGTCGACCGCCCCATGAACCTAATAAGCCCATTGTGCCAGTTGATATCAAGCTGACAAGTGGACATGCGACTGCTCCGACTTGCCCCCGCCTTAGCGCCTCTACGACCTCCAATGTTCCCTGAAAAAGAGCCTGGATAGCCAGCGTCCCTTTCTAGGGATTCAATCTTCGATAGCTCAGAGAGTGCCTGCAAGGAAGTGGCTCGCCGGGGCTGTTGCTCCAGAACTGCTCTAATCCAATAACCGTCCTCTGGCGGGGACGGTTCAGGGGGTATGCAGACCATCCACGGAGATCAGGCGATCGGCCATTCCGACCAACCACAGCGGGCCGCCAATTCTCTCGAAGGGGCTATCGTAATCGCACACCAGGTCGTTTTTGCTCTTATGAAAGTGCGCTCGGCTAAAGGTCGCAAAGGAATGCACGTAAGCATTTGTCGCATGGTTAAAGAAGCAAACTATGCGGAGAGCACTCACGTTGCGCACAAATACGTCCTCATAAATCCCCGTGCCCAGATGAGCTCTGTCGCCATCGGGGCTCGGTAAATTAAAAAAACTTACCCGGCGCTTCCTCCCAATCGCGTCGGACATAGCGACCACTCCCAATCTAAGCAGGTCAAGCGCCGTCAGACGAAATGACGCACAAATCATTAATTTATCTAGAGATTCTTGTGATATACACCCCAAGTTGTCTTGGGGCATTCGCTACAAAATGGCAGCCACGCAAAAAGAAAACCCCGCACAAGGCGGGGTCTTCTTAAAGTGCTACGTGGAAAGCAGGACTTAGAAGTCCATACCGCCCATGCCGCCCATGCCACCCTGACCACCGCCATGAGCATGGCCGTCGTCTTTCTTCGGCAGCTCAACCACCAGCGCTTCGCTGGTGATCAGCAAGCCAGCCACCGATGCAGCGTGCTGCAGGGCCGTGCGGGTCACCTTGGTCGGATCCAGGATGCCCAGGGCAACCATGTCGCCGAACTCGCCGGTGGCAGCGTTGTAGCCGAAGTTGCCGCTGCCTTCCTTGACCTTGTTGAGGATCACGGACGGCTCATCGCCAGCGTTGGCAACGATAGCGCGCAGCGGCGCTTCCAATGCACGACGGGTGATGGCAATGCCCAGGTCCTGGTCGGTGTTGTCGCCCTTCAGGCCTTCGACAGCCTTCAGCGAGCGGATCAACGCCACGCCACCGCCCGGCACCACGCCTTCTTCGACGGCTGCACGGGTAGCGTGCAGAGCATCTTCAACGCGGGCTTTCTTCTCTTTCATCTCAACTTCGGTCGCAGCGCCCACCTTGATGACGGCAACGCCGCCAGCCAGCTTGGCCACGCGCTCTTGCAGCTTCTCGCGGTCGTAGTCCGAAGAGGTCTCTTCGATCTGCGCCTTGATCTGGCCGATGCGCGACTGGATGCGCTCGG
Source organism: Dyella silvatica (assembly GCF_026283955.1). GTDB lineage: Bacteria > Pseudomonadota > Gammaproteobacteria > Xanthomonadales > Rhodanobacteraceae > Dyella_C > Dyella_C silvatica. The sequence goes on from NZ_JAPDPE010000144.1 coordinate 8,950, forward strand.
CTTCGCCGGCACCGTCGATGATGGTGGTGTTTTCCTTGGTGATGACAACGCGCTTGGCGCGGCCGAGGTCGGCGATGGTCGCCTTCTCGAGGGCCAGGCCCACTTCTTCGGAAATCACCTGGCCATTGGTCAGGATCGCGATGTCTTCCAGGATCGCCTTGCGACGGTCGCCGAAGCCCGGCGCCTTCACGGCAGCAACCTTGACGATGCCGCGGATGGTGTTGACCACCAGGGTAGCCAGCGCTTCGCCTTCGACTTCTTCGGCGACGATCAGCAACGGCTTACCGGCCTTGGCGACGGCTTCCAGCACCGGCAGCAGCTCACGGACGTTGGAAACTTTCTTGTCGTGGATCAGGATGAATGGGTCATCCAATTCAACCTGCTGCGACTGCTGGTTGTTGATGAAGTACGGCGACAGGTAGCCGCGATCGAACTGCATGCCTTCGACCACGTCGAGTTCGTTCTCGAGGCCCGAACCTTCTTCAACCGTGATCACGCCTTCTTTGCCGACCTTCTTCATCGCGGTGGCGATGATGTCGCCGATGTTGGTGTCGGAGTTGGCCGAAATGGTACCGACCTGGGCAATCGCCTTGTCGTCAGCGGTCGGATTGGAGAGCTTCTTCAGCTCGCCGACGGCAGCGATGACGGCCTTGTCGATGCCGCGCTTCAGATCCATCGGGTTGATGCCGGCGGCAACAGCCTTGAGGCCTTCCTGGATGAACGCCTGAGCCAGCACGGTCGCGGTGGTGGTGCCGTCGCCAGCGACGTCGGACGTCTTGGAAGCGGCTTCCTTGACGATCTGCGCGCCGAGGTTCTCGTACTTGTCAGCCAGCTCGATCTCTTTGGCGACGGACACGCCGTCCTTGGTGATCGTCGGCGCGCCGAAGCTCTTCTCGAGCACGACGTTGCGGCCCTTCGGGCCCAGCGTGACCTTGACCGCATTGGCCAGGGTGTTCACACCTTTGAGGATGCGCGAGCGGGCGTCTTCGCCGAAGCGTACTTCTTTAGCTGCCATGATTTTTAATCTCTGAGAATTTGGGAATAGAAGATGAGACGGTCAGAGCAAGGGCCGGGGTAAGTGGATTGCGGTGCGCGGTTGCATCACGCGGTGCCCTATTCCACTGCCCCCTGCGGCCCGGCTACTCAGCCTTCGATGATCGCAACGATGTCGTCTTCTTTCAGGAAGACCAGCTCTTCGCCGTCGATCTTGATTTCCTGGCCGGCGTATTTGCCGAACAGCACAGTGTCGCCTTCCTTCACGCCCATCGGACGGAGGGTGCCACCAGCCAGGATCAGGCCGTTGCCAGCTGCGATGACCTTGCCGCGAGTCGGCTTCTCGGTGGCGCTATCGGGAATAACGATACCGCCGGCGGAGACACGCTCCTCTTCCAGGCGCTTGACGATGACGCGATCGTGCAGCGGACGCAGTTTGCTCATGATTAGCTCCAGCAATGGATTGAGGTGATTGGAAAAAGTTGAGACCCGGAGCGGCATCTTAGACGCTTTGTTAGCACTCAGGGTTGGTGAGTGCTAATTCTAGCGACGCAAAAATCCCCTGCAAGTGCGAGAGGAGCCGATTCCTGCGACCTGCACAAGCTAGTGGGGGAGCGAATGGAGGGTTTCAAGTGCTTGGATGATCGCCACATGTCACACAAGCGATTGTCTGGGCCGCATCGCGCGGCGTCACCCCATTGACCCGGAACGACGCCCAGGAGGCCATATAAAACAGTCACTTGACCCATGCCCGCAGGTCAGCGCTGGCTCCGGCCATCCCCTTTGGCAGCCATGCCGGCCTCGCAAGCGGCTTAAGCCAGCTCGAAAAGCCCGACATGAACCCTCGCCGCCGCCCGGATCAAAGCGCCCAAAGCAGGGCGAGGGATCATTGCACCGGGCATCCCCGGCGCCGATAAGCAAGGCTGTCGCTTAAGCCGGATTGGGCTCGTTTGTCACCTGGGGGTCGACGCTGAGCATGACCAGCTTCTGCGTGTCCTGGATCTGCAAGGCCACATTGATCAGGAAAGCTTCCTGGTTGAGATGCATCACCTGGATATAACGCCCTACCGTCGGGCCGATCTGCAGCAGTTGCGGCCGATACAGCGAATCGGACGAGTACAAGCCGGTAAATCCGAGCTCCGCCGGGCTATCTGGAGACAATTGGTAGCCGATGATGGTGCGGCTCTGCGTCACATGGACCACTTCCGGATAGCAGGTGTACTGATAGACGCCCGAACCCGCATTACCTCCCACCCCCACATGAGTAATCCTGACCATGACGGGGATATAGACATCCCCGAGGGTGATGCTATTGGTGAAACCGCTCTCTTGTGCCTGTTCTTTCATTTCGACGAACTCCTTCCTGGTTGATAAAGCAACGGTGGATTGATCGGCTGTCGGTAACCCAGCGACTTCAGCCGATGGATAAAAGGCGCTGCCTGATCGTCACGATGCAGACTGATCAGGACATGCACCCAAGGCTCGAGAATTCGCGGATCGCTGCTGTCGGCGACAAGATCGGCAAGCACGTCGGCGGCGTGCTGCCACGCACGTGCCGCCGCATCGCCCGCGCCGCTGACCTGCTCCACTTCGCCCAGCGCAATCAATGACTGGGCAAGCGCCCCGCGATTGACCGGATTGGCGCCAAGCTTGGCCTGCAACTGCTCGACCATGGCGACGGCAGCAACCGCCTCGCGCCGCGCAACGCCGGTTTGTCCGTGTTGCGCCAGGGCCATCGCCAGATAGCGATGCGCCAGGGCCAGATGCAATTGCCAGTCGGTCACCGTGGCGTCTTGCTTGAGCAAATGTTCCAGCGACGAAATCGCTTCGGTCAGCAGCGGCGTGGCCAGATCAGACTCGCGCATAAGCAGATGGAGTCCGCCTTGCTCGATATTCGCCACCGCCAGACTGTGCTGCCAGGTGCGGCTATCGGCTTGCTTCTCGACCAGATTGGCGAGTATGGCGTGCGCATCCTGGTAGTGACTTCGCGCCGTGACGAAGTCGCCCGTCAACACCGCGAGACCGGCGATATGGCTGAGCGCAAGGGCTTCGCGGTATCGCCACAAGGCAGCGCTGGGATCGGCGATGCGCGCGTGGCTCAGCGCCTCGAACTCTTGTCGGTAGTAATCGCCCGCATCCGCCAGCCGGCCACGATTCTGGTAATTGGTGCCGACCCAGGAAAGGCTGTCGGCCAGCTCGACTGCCACGCTGTCGTTGGCCGGCTGCACGCTCAATACCTTTCGCTTGAGCTCGATCGAACGCTGGAAAGCGGCGATCGCCTCATCCTGGCGCGCATGCGCCGAGGC
>NZ_JAPDPE010000145.1 GCF_026283955.1 Dyella silvatica
GCATGCCGGCCTACCCACCCGCTGTTCACCGGCGATCGTCATGCTTGCCAACGCCAGTCTTTGACGGCGACTCAGGCTGACTCAGGCTTGACGATCAGAAGAACGATGCCGACTAAGAAGAACAGCCAAAATATCGCGCCAAGAACCAGCCAGACCCAATTCGCCGCCGTAAAACGCGCATTGGATTCGCCGTCGGGTTGGGCACAGGCCAGATTGGCGCCATGCTGCACTTTCATTAACAGCCATGCCAAGGCAGCCAGAATGACAAGCGGCAACAGATCCAGCCATGGGCTGACATTGTCTGGAATCTTGTTGCTCGCGTTGCTGACAAGCGAGAGCACGACATAAGCGGTAGCGATCGCACTCGGCGACCAATCGTAGGGGGTCTTATTGTCACGCAGGCAGTCATCGATGTTGCGGGTCAGCTTATGGATGAAGAAGATCGCGAAGATCGCCCGCGCTATCGGCCACATTTTCTCGTTGTGGAAGCGGCGATACTGCTCCCATTGTTTGTAGTGCCAATACAGCGCGTAGATGCCGAACGTTGCAACAAATAGCCATAGAAATTTCTTAATGCTGACAACATAGAACTCAGTGCCGATAGCGTTCGGGTGTGCCGATGCCATTTCCAGCTCCGACGTCGGCGCTATATAGGGATTTTCGCTCATAAGGCTCTCTGGGGTTATGCCGAATTTATCTAAGCGCTGCTTATCCATGGGTCAGTCGCATGGACCAACCTGGGCGAAGCAGGGTTTCTTTGCCTAACGGTGGTGCGGATGGACGACATCAGGAGCAGCCAGCTCTAGACGTCTGCGTAACAGCAAGACAACCGTGGTTCAATGCGTTGAGTTCGTGACCAGGTAAAGGCGGCCACGCGACGACCTGTTTCTTCCCCCGAAGAATCAAGCGGTGTCTTGGACGCTGATATACCAGATGACGCCTGCGCCGAATAGGTCAACGCGTTGCCAAATCGCCAGCAGGGTAGTTCTAAGTGGATGTCGAGGTGCTTGGGCGACCGCATGACGCGGCGCGCTCGAGCAGCAGCGTTTGTTCGCGCGCGTTGCGGGTGAGCGAGGCGGCGCGTTCGAATTCGCTGCGTGCTTCGTCAAAACGACCGAGCTTGGCGAGCAGGTTGCCGCGAACGCTGGGCAGCAGGTGATAGTTGGCCAGCGAAGGTTCGTTGAGCAGGGTATCGGCTAGGGCAAGGCCGGCAGCAGGGCCTGATGCCATGCCCAAGGCGACCGCGCGATTCAACTCCACAATGGGTGAGGAGGTGAGTTCGGCGAGTGCGGCATACAGTGCCGCAATACGTTGCCAGTCGGTATCCGCGGCTACCGCTGCGCGTGCGTGACAGGCGGCGATCGCGGCTTGTAAGGCATACAAGCCGATGCCGCCGCCGAGCTTTTCGGCGCGCTGAAGGGCATCGAGGCCGCGGTGAATCAATAATTGATCCCAGCGATTGCGATCCTGGTCGAACAACAAAATGGGCTCGCCGCTAGCACTGGTTCGCGCATTGGCTCGCGAGGCCTGGATTTCCATCAAGGCGACCAGGCCGTGGACTTCGGCTTCGCGCGGCGCCAGCCCGGCGAGCACGCGCCCCAGCCGCAGGGCGTCTTCGCACAATCCCGGGCGCATCCAGTCATCGCCGGCGGTGGCCGAATAACCTTCGTTGAAGATCAGGTAGATCACTTCGAGCACGGAAGACAGCCGCGCCGCGAGTTCATCGCCGCGAGGCACTTCGAACGGAACCTGCTTATCGCTAAGCGTACGTTTGGCGCGAACGATGCGTTGGGCAATCGTCGATTCGGGAACTAGGTAGGCGCGGGCGATCTCGGTGGTGGTCAGGCCGCCGAGCAGGCGCAGCGTGAGCGCTACGCGCGCCTCGGTGGACAGCACCGGGTGGCAGGCAACAAACATCAGGCGCAGCAAGTCGTCGCCGACATGATCGTCGATGGATGCTTCCAGGTCCGGTGCAGCCATGGTCAGCTGATCTTCGATTTCGCGCGTCAGTTGGTCTTCTTTGCGCTGGTGCAGTTTTTTGCGGCGCAAGAGATCGATGGCCCGGCGTTTCGCGGTGGTCATCAGCCAGGCACCCGGATGATCCGGCACGCCCGATACCGGCCATTGCTCAAGTGCCGTCACCAGGGCGTCTTGCGCCAGCTCTTCGGCCAGGCCGACGTCGCGCACCATGCGTGCAAGTCCGGCAATGAGTCGAGGCGACTCAATTCTCCAGACGGCGTCGATGCTGCGGTGGGTGTCGGTTACGCTCACAGCGCGAGATAACACCACCTCCGCCCGCGCGATGCAAGACAACCCCGGTTGCTGCGCATCGAGCCGGGTTGATGGCATCGATGCTGGCTGCCGCAGCGTCTATTTTTCGGCAATGGCCTTGAGATTGGCCAGGCCGTTTTCGAATTCTTTGCCGATCAGCGTATCCATGTTCATGAAAATGCCCATCAGCTTGGATAAGTAGGGGCAGGGGCCTTGTGTAGACCAGGTGACTCGGGTTTCGCTGCCGACCGGCTCCAGGGTGAACTCCGCTGTGTTGTGGCCTTCGAAGGGGCGGACGAAATCCAGTTTGATGAGAATTTTTGACGACGGCGACGACTCGATGATTTCCATGCGTCCCTTGCCGACTTGGTTGTTGCCTTCCCATTCGTATACCGCGCCTGGGCCGGTCGCGACGTTGCTGATGGTCTTGCTCATGCCCGGATCGAGCTTGTCATACGGGGACCACCTGCTCCATCCACGAAAATCGTTGATCAGCGCGAAAATTTTCTCCGGCGTGGCCTTGATGGTGTTGCTGCGCTGCACGCGAAACGTATCTGGTCGGGTAGTGGCGTAAACCAGCAGGGCAGCGATAAGCGCCACGATGATGGCAAGAATCTTGAACATGGAAGGGTTCCGGTAGTTTGCGCGGTGATTCAGGGGAGGCGTGGCACGGCGAGGTTTGTCGGCTTGCCGTGCCACGGCCGAAAGGCGTCTTCAGCGTGATCAGCCAGCCGGCTGGCAGTTGATCATCCATGACACGCCGTAGCGGTCGACCAACATGCCGAATTTCTTGGACCAAAAGGTTTCTGCCAGCGGCATCGTCACTTTGCCGCCCTCGGTCAGCACATTGAAAATGCGCTCGGCTTGCGCAGGGTCGCCTATGCCGATCGAAATGGAGCAGCCCTTGATGCCTTCACACGCTACGTGTGGAGGACAGTCGGAACCCATCAGCACCTGATCGCCGACTTCCAGCCGTGTATGCATGATCTGGTGCTGCACTTCGGCGGGGATCTGCCCCTTCACCTCTTCGGGTGCTTCGCCATAGGTCATCATCATGGTGATTTTGCCGCCAAGGCATTTTTCATAGAGCTTGAAAGCGGCTTCGCAATCGCCGTTAAAGCTTAGATAGGCGCTGAGTTGCATGGTGTACTCCTGGAAGGTGTGAGTGAGTTGATCGGTGCGTGGTTACTGCAAGGCATTCATTTGTGCACGCAGGCGCGCTTCTTGCTCTTTGAGTTCTGGGGTAAGTTCGTCGCCGAATTCCTCGGCCTCGTAGACCCGGCGGATCTCGATTTCGGCCTCGCCTTCGAGTGGACTGGGGCAGCGCTTAACCCATTCGATGGCTTCGTCGATCGACTTCACCTGGATCAGCCAGAACCCGGCAACCAGCTCTTTGGACTCGGCGAAGGGGCCGTCGACGACGCTGCGTTTATGGCCCGAGAAATGCACGCGGGCACCTTTGGACGAGGGGTGTAAACCTTCGCCCGCAAGCAAGACGCCGGCTTTCACCAGTTCTTCGTTGTACTTGCCCATCTCAGTAAGCAACTGTTGGCTCGGCAGCACGCCTGCCTCGGAGTCTTGGTTGGCTTTGAGTATCAACATGAATCGCATGGCGTTTCTCCTCGGGTTATCCAGCGGCAGGGCTGAGCGGGCCTCTTACTCAGAACGACGAATGGGTCGCTGCCGGATCGACATCGGTGATCGACTTATTTTTACTTTTTTAAGTATCTGCCCGGCTTTGATTTTTCGGCTGCGCAATAATCAGCAGGCCTGTCGCCTTTGTCGCCGTACTGAAGAAAGCGGCGGCGGATCGATTCCGTATAGTTGATCTTTTCCGTTAAAGGATGGTTGCACTGCAGCATGAGCCCTTCACGATCTACTTCCGATTCGCCCCAGCTGGATTTGCTGGGCGGTAGTCAGGCCATGCCTGCCGAAATCCATCGGCTGTTCTTTGCCCTGGTCCCCGATCTGAGTGTGCGCAAGCGTATCGCCGGTACGGCGAAAGGCTTGCCGCAGCGCGCCACGACAGGTGCTCAATGGCGGGATCCGTCGCTCTATCACGGCACCCTGCATTTTCTTGGCGATCATCCCATGCTGCGGCAGGACCTGGTCAGCGCGGCGATAGCGGCCGCCGACAAAGTTGCCATCTCGCCTTTCGAATGGGTGCTTGACCAGGTGGTCGGTTTTCGTGGCCGCCAGCCACCCTGCGTGCTGTGCGGCAGGGTCATCCCTGAGCCGATGCAAAGGCTATGGCAAGATTTGCGCCATGCGCTGATTCTGGCTGGGCTGGGCCGACATCTGGAAAAAAACTTCACCCCGCATGTCACGCTGGCCTATATCCATGGTGAGGTGCGCGAGCCCATGGCCATCGAGCCCGTGGTATGGCCGATTGCCGGGTTTGAGCTGATCCACAGCGTCACCGGCCGGGGGCGTTACGAGACCCTGGCGGCATGGCATGGGTGAATGGGCCTGAAAGTCATGCGCAAGCGGTTTCGATTTCGGCGCACAATCGCCTCCCCAACCCTGCTACGGAGTTCGTCATGCGTCCTACCGTTTTTGCTGCATTGATTGCCCTCGGCATGGCGCCGCTGGCACCGGCGCAGACACCGTCTGTTCCCGGTGTGATGACCCAGCCGCTGGTACCGCCCTACGTGGCCGCCGCGGTCAATGACCCTGAGCGCCAGGCTGACAAGGCCATTGACGCCCGCCGAAAAATTGCCGAAGTGGCGGCTTTTACCCAGGCCAAGCCAGGGCAGAAGGTGCTGGAGCTGATTCCGGGCAGTGGGTATTTCACGCGCGTGTTCAGTGCCATTGTCGGTAACAAAGGGCGGGTCTATGTGCTGTGGCCGAATGAGTACGCCAAAGAGTCGGAATCCGATGTGCTGGCTTCGCGCAAGCTGGTCGCCCAGCCGCACTACGCCAACGTCATGGTGCTGGCCCAGCCGGCGGCTCAATTAAGCGTGCCTGAGCCGGTGGATGTCGTGTTCACCTCGCAGAATTACCACGACTATCCCGATCCGTTTATGGGCAAGGTCGATCCATCGGTGTTGAACAAAGAAATCTTTGCGGCGCTGAAACCCGGTGGCGTGTACATCGTCATCGATCATGTGGCCGATGCGGGCTCCGGCTTGCGCGATACCGATACCTTGCACCGCATCGATCCGGCCATCGTGCGCAAAGAAGTAGAAGCCGCCGGCTTCGTCTTCGATGGCGAAAGCAACGTGCTGCGCAACTCAGCGGATACGCACACCATCAAGGTATTCGATAAAGCGATACGCGGTCATACCGATCAGTTCATCTATCGCTTCCGCAAGCCGGCCTGATCGTGCGGGGTTTTGATCGCTACCGTTCGGGTGACCCAAGGCATGCCTGAACCTGTTGAGCCCGAGGGCGCGGCGGCGCCCTCGGATGATCCGCCGCCGCTGCGGCCGGTCGAGCCGGATGCGGCCGATTGCTGTGGCGAAGGCTGTGTGCCCTGCATTTTCGATCTCTACGAAGAGGCGCTGGAACGCTACAAGCTGGCGTTGGCGGCATGGCAGGCGCGGCATCCTGCGCCGTAAGGGCTGCGGTGGCCACCGGGGCATCGAGTAAGCTGCGCGTTCTTTCATGAAAACGAGCACGGCATGACGACTTCTCTCTACGACGCCTCTATCCCTGTCTTCAAGCAAATGCTGGGTGGTCTGGCTGGCATCCTGGTCAAGGCCGAAGCGCATGCCGCAGCGAAGAAGATCGAGCCTGCGGCATTGCTGCAGGCCCGGTTGTTTCCCGACATGTTCCCGTTGACCCGGCAAATACAGATCGCTTGCGACTTTGCCCGTGGGGTATCGAGCCGCCTGGCTGGTGTCGAGGTTCCGGTCTATGAGGACAAAGAGCAGAGCTTCGATGAGCTACGAGCGCTGATTGCCAAGACCGTGGCCTATATTGACAACGTCAAGCCGGCGCAGCTCGAAGGCAGTGCACAGCGCGAGATCATCACCCGGCCGGGCACGCCCAAGGAACGTCGCTTCAGTGGACAGACTTATCTGCTGAGCTACGGCTTGCCGCAGTTTTTCTTTCATGTCACCACGGCGTATGCCTTGCTGCGGCATAACGGTATCGAGATCGGCAAGCGCGATTACATGGGCGCTTACTGAGCTACCGTTAGTCGGCCGACCACACCGCCAGTTCGTAGCCGTCCGGGTCTTGAAAGTGAAAGCGCCGACCGCCGGGAAACGAGAACACCGGTTTGACGATGGTGGCGCCAGCGGCTTCCACCCGCTGCTGTGTTTCCGCCAGGTCGTCGGCATACAGGATGACCAGCGCACCGCCTGGACGGGGTGCGCCAGCGGTGGTGAAGCCACCGCTTAGGCGGCCATCGTTGAATTCGCAATAACCCGGGCCGTAGTCGGTGAAGGTCCAGCCGAAGACCGCGCCGTAGAAAGCTTTGCTGCGGGCAATATCGCCGACGTTGAATTCGATATTGTCGATTTGTCGATCGCGGCCGCTAATGCCCATGGCTAACTCTTTGCTGATGGAGGATGCGTACGATATCGCAGCTGGGTGGGGCGATAGTCAGAATCGCTCGCCGACCGGTAAGTAACGCCATTCGCCCACGGCCATCCGGCTGAGCGGGATGCGGCCAATGCGGATGCGTTTCATGGTGACCATGGTGAGGCCGACCTCGGCGCACATCTGGCGCAACTGCCCTTGTTGAACGGATTTGATCGCGAAGCGCAGGCGGTTTTCGCTTTGCCAGCTGACCTTGCACGGCGGTAGCGGCTTGCCGTGATAGCTAAGTCCGTGGTTAAGCCGCTGCAAGCCCTCGTCAGCAAGTGTGCCGGTGACTTCCACCACGTATTCTTGCTCGATGCGTTCGGCATCTTCGCTTAATCGGCGTACCACCCGCCAATCTTGCGTCAGTACGAGAAGGCCACTGGCATCGTGGTCCAGTGGCATCGGCGCACTCAAGCGTGAGAAATGCCGTTTGAGCGAGTGAATGCCCGAGGCATCGTCGGCTGAGCGGGTTGCCGCGGTGATCATCGGCAAGGCGGACCTGGCCCAGGGCCCGTTGTCGTGATTGAGCGGCTTGTGTAGCAGGATGGTTGCTGGCTCGGCGGGTTCAAGGCGGGCATTCGGATCGATGTCGATCCGCTGATCGAGCACCTTGAGCTGCGGTTCTTCGGCGACTTCCCCGTCCACCCGCACCCAGCCCCCCTCGATATACATCTCGGCCTCGCGCCGGGAGCATTGGGTCAGTTCGGCGACACGTTTGGCGAGGCGAACGGGTTCGGTCATCGGGGTAGCCAGCAGGTAAAGATGCGCCATTGTAGGCCCCGGTTTGAACGCCGGTTGAAAAGCGCCGGTTCAACGTCACCCTTGGTAGGTCTGGCAATTGCGATAGCCGGCCCCAGATAGGTGCTCTGCTCTTGAGGAAGTCCGATGATTCCGTTTTCTGTACTCGATCTGGCCCCGGTGACTGAAGGCAGCAACGCCACCCAGGCCTTTGCCAATACCCTGGATCTGGCCCGGCATGCTGAGCGGCTGGGCTATCAGCGCTACTGGCTGGCTGAGCATCACAACATGCCTGGTATTGCCAGTGCGGCGACGGCGGTGCTGATCGGGCACGTCGCCGGCGGTACGCAAAAAATACGCGTGGGCGCAGGCGGCATCATGTTGCCCAACCATGCACCGCTACAGGTGGCCGAGCAGTTCGGTACGCTGGCGTCGTTGTATCCGGGTCGTATCGACCTGGGCCTGGGACGGGCCCCCGGCACCGATCAGCCGACCGCGCGTGCGTTGCGCCGTTATTTCGATAGCGCCGATGCCTTTCCGAACGACGTCAACGAGCTGCTGAATTATTTCGAGCCCGCCGTGCCGGGGCAGGCGGTGCGCGCGGTGCCGGGCGCCGGGGTCGACGTGCCGGTGTGGCTGTTGGGATCTAGCCTGTTCAGCGCACGGCTTTCGGCGACGATGGGTTTGCCGTTTGCGTTCGCCTCGCATTTCGCTCCGGATGCGATGGATGAGGCGCTAGCTTTGTATCGCCGCGATTTCCAGCCCTCGGCGCGCCTGGCCAAACCCTACGCCATGCTTGGCGTGAACGTAGTAGCGGCAGCCAGTGATGATGATGCGCGGCGTTTATTTACCACGCAGCAACAGAGTTTCATCAACTTGCGCCGTGGCCGGCCAGGGCTTATCCCGCCGCCTATCGACGATATCGAAACGTACTGGACGCCGACCGAGAAATTCGGTGTGGAGCGTGCACTGGCCTGCGCCGTAGTGGGCGATGCCAACACGGTAAAGCAGGGGCTGGTTGAATTTATCGCGCGCCACCAACCGGATGAGCTGATGGTGACGGCCAATGTGTTCGAGCATGCGGCGCGTTGTCGCTCGTTTGAGATTGCCGCGCAGGTAAGGAATAGCCTGGCGTCGGAGTGACGGAGACACGGCGGCTTTTCGCTATCGAGACGAAGGATCGGCCTTAACTGACGTGAGCGTCGCCTGCGCTGAAATGGCGCTCCAATTCCCGTTGGCAACGCATTAATTGCTGAGCGCTAAAGCGCTCGGAATGCTCAGTGCCGACTATGGTATGCGGATCGAGCAGCCGCTGTTCGGTCAGCAATTGCATCATCGCGGCACGGTCGGCGGCGTGCAGTATCTGGCTCATCGGTAGATTGGCAGCGTGGTCGGTGCATTCGGCCAATGCATCGAGCACGTTGCCGGGTAGTTCCCAGTAGCGTGCTGCCTGTAGGGTAAGTTCGTTGGCGATGCGCACGATGCCCGCGACAAAGGGTGGCGAATAGGTCTTGAAGGTGTCGCTGAATTCGATATCCAAGCTGCGGATGACCGCGCCGATGCCGGTATGGCAGACCAGGCCGGTCAAATAGGCTTCAAACGGATCGCATAAGCCTTTGCCGAGAAATACCGCGGCATGCGCGCAGCGTTCCGCGTGATCCCATAGACGTTGACCGGCGACCTGGCCAAACATGCCGCCGCTGGCCAGCAGAATCGGTTTCATCACATACAGCGATACCACATGACGCAAACCTTCCTGGCCCAGCAGCACGACGGCGTGCTGCAGACTGGTGATGGGTTTCAGGGTGCGGTAGTAAACGCTGCCGGTGATGCGCATGACCTCGCCGACCAGAATCGGGTCGCGGCTGATCAATTCGGCCAGCTTGGCGCCGCTGAGTTGATCGTTGCGCAAGGCGCGCAGCAATTGCGGCAGCACGCTTGGCATACGCGGCAGGCCGCTTACCTCATAGCGGTTGCCGCCGCAAAGCAGGTCAAGTCGCTGTAGTGCCAGCTGTTCTTGTGCGCCGAGCACGTTTTCAGGGCAGGCGCTCAGGCCGAAGACGAAACGATAAAAGGCATCTTCGAGCTGCGTCTGGGTGAGGGCTGCAGACGGTATGGGCGCAAGCGCTTGGGCTGCCGGGGTGGCCGTTTCAAGCGGCACCCATGCCGGCGGCTCGCGTAGCTGCTCTCGTGCAAATAGCCGCTGCCATAGGCCCATCATGTTGCGGTCCTTCCCCTTGCACGCCCCCGCGTGACTCTTTGTATCGGCAGGGGCGGGCGCAAATGTAGGGCGCGCTTGGGCGTTCTGTTGCGGGTTATTCGCTGCGAGGGTGGGAGGCGCGGTTAAGCCAGTCCGCCGCGGCCAGTCCGGCGCGCCGGCCGCTGGCAAAGCAGGCGGTCAGCAGATAACCGCCGGTGGGTGCTTCCCAATCCAGCATTTCGCCGGCACAGAACACACCGGGCAGGGCCTCCAGCATAAGGCCATCGTTGACTGCCTCCAGCCGCACGCCGCCCGCACTGCTGATGGCTTCCACCAGTGGGCGAGCGCGCAAAAGGCGCAGCGGCAAACGCTTGATGGTTTGCGCCAAGGCTTTGGGGTCATGCCATTGCGGTTTGCTCAGTAGTTCATGAAGCAAGGCTGCTTTGACGCCGACAAGGCCGGTATGGCGCCGCAGGTGCTCGCTCAGTGAGCGGCTGCCGCGCGGTTTTTCGAGTTCTCGCTGCAGCTTTTCCAGGGAGTGATCCGGGGCGAGATCCAGCTCAACGCTGGCCTGGCCGTGCTGAGCGATAGCGTCGCGCAGGTGGGCCGACAGTGCATAGATCAAACTGCCTTCGATGCCGGTGGCCGTGATCACGCACTCGCCTTGGCGCGCATGCTCGATACCGGCCGCATCGCGCCAGTGCGCAACCACCGGCTTCAATGGCGCACCTGCGTGGCGGCTGGCCAAGTGCTCGCTCCAGCCAATATCAAAGCCGCAATTGGACGGCTGCAACGGAGCCACCTCGACACCGCGTTCCGCCAGCCATGGCTGCCACGCACCATCGGAGCCTAACTGCGGCCAGCTACCGCCGCCGAGCGCTAGGAGCACGGCGCGGGCCTGCACATGGTGCTCGCCGTGGGCGGTGGCGAAGCGCAGGGTCTGGTCGTGGTTCCAGCCCAGCCAGCGGTGCTGCACATGAAAGTGCACCCCGCTTTCGCGCAGGCGATGCACCCAGCCACGCAGCAACGGCGCCGCCTTGAGATCGCTGGGAAAAACCCGGCCCGAGCTGCCGATAAAGGTTTCCACCCCCAGCCCTCGCGCCCAGGCACGCAAGGCGTCGGCGTCGAAATCATCCAGCCAGCGGCCTACTTCCTCGGAGCGCTCGGCATAACGCTGCACAAAATCTGCCTTGGCTTCGCCATGGGTCAGATTCATGCCGCCTTTGCCGGCGAGGAGAAACTTGCGCCCGACCGAGCCCTTGCCTTCATACAGGTCGACCTCGACACCCGCGGCGCGCGCGGCTTCGGCGGCGATCAGCCCGGCGGGACCGCCGCCGATGATGGCGAGTTGGGTGCTGGCGCGTGTGACTACAGACATGATGCAGGCTTAAGCCGGCACCGTTGCCGTCATCCGCTGCTGCGGATCGATCGCTACCGCGAGGGTGTCGGTCATCAACTGCACCTGTCCGTCTTGAATCAGGCATTGCAGACGCACGCCGCGTTCGAGCAAATGGGTGAGTTCTTCCACGGTGGAGGCGGGTATATCCAGCACCGTGAGATTTTTGCTGCGGCTAAGCGAGTTGGCGATCTTGTCCCACCAGATATCGGCGCCACGGCCGCTGTAGTTGATCACCACCACGCGTTGGGAGCGGCCGCAGGCTTTGCGGATGCGCGCTTCGTCCGGCTGGCCGAGGTCGATCCACAGCTCGATCTCATCGGTATAAGCCTTGCGCCAGAGGTCCGGCTCGTCGTCGTTGCTCAGCCCTTTGCCGAACTCCAGCCGTTCGTCGGCATACAAGGCAAAGGCAAGCAAGCGCACCATCAACCGTTCTTCGGTTTCGGAGGGGTGCCGGGCCAGAGTCAGTGCATGGGTGGCGTAGTAATGCCGATCCATGTCGCTGATCTGAAGTTCGACTTTGTAGATGGTGGCGTTGAGTGCCATGGGGGTGCCCGGTGATAACAGCCGCTCATTCTACCTGGCTCTTGTTCGCCTGCCTGTGATGGTGGGATTTGGGTGGTTGCTGTGGTCGGGTTCGTTGGTGGTGGGCTTTTCGTTTGGTTGTTGGTGTGTGGCGAGGTTGTTGCCTTTGGCGGGGTTTCGCCCTCCTGCCGGAGCCCGAGTCACTTTCTCTTGAGTGGCCAAGAGAAAGTAACCAAAGAGAAAGCCACCCCCATGCCGCGCTCTCCGGGCATCCTGCCCTGCGAGTGCGTGAGGCTGGGCCGGGCTTTTCGACAGGGCTCCTGCCCTGGCGAAAAGGCATCGACATCCGTGTCGATGCCCCTGCGGGCCTGTCGCCCCAGCCTCACCGCGGCAAAGGGGTCCCAAGAGCAGCGCGCGTCCTGCGCGCACTCGGGTGCGACTGCATGCAGTCGCCGAATGATGAAAGGTTCGGTGTCGTCACGACCCGCGGCACTACTCCCTCCCCTGCTAGCAGGGGAGGGTTGGGGAGGG
>NZ_JAPDPE010000146.1 GCF_026283955.1 Dyella silvatica
TGACATTGCCGGTGGCGTCGTAGGCGATCTGGGTCAACGCATCGCCGGCCGAGGCCGAGCCATCGGCGTTGGCACGCACGGTGCGGGTAAGCAACCAGCCGCGCGGGTGATAGGTCAGGTCGGTGATGACACCGTTGGCATCGCGTTGACGCACGACACGGCCGTTCTTGTCGTAGGCCACTACCGTGGACACATGACCCAAGGCATCGGTGACCTGATACAGATCACCGGCTCGATGGCAGGCGCCACCCGGCGTGCCGCAAGCGGATTCGTCGGTGCTGAGGTAGTAACTGTATTGCGTGAGATCGGTGACGTCGGTGCGTGGGCCAGTGGTGCTCAGCAGCAGGCCGATAAGCGGGCATTGGGTGGTGTCGACGGCGTCGCAGTAGGTGGAGGTGGTGCGGCGTACGCCGGAGGGTGGCGTGCCAGTGGTGGCGCAGGTGTAGCTGCTGGCGGCGGATACGCTGGGGTCGATGTCGCAGCGGGCAATGGCCTGCGCGCGGCTGTTGTAGACCCAGGTGGTCTTGGCCTGGATCGCGCCGGTGTTATCGGCGACGGTGCGTAGTTGGGGGACGCGGTTGACGGTGTCCCACTGGGTCGTGGTGGTGCGTTGATTGGCAGTGCCTTGCGCATCGACTTGTTGGTCGAGCAGACCATTGGCGTCGTAGGTTGTCGCAGTAACGACGTTATTGAAGTCGGTGTGAGTGGCGGGATAACCATTGCTGTCAAAGGTGGCCGATTTGTTCGGTTGGCCACAACCAGGGCCGCAGGGCACGCTGACCGTATTGGCACGCACCAAACCATTCGGTACCACAAAACCCAGGGTCGTCTGCACACCGCTGGGATAGGTCACCGTGGTGCTGCCGTCATTGTTGTAGGCCACCTGGGTGAGATCGGCGCCGCCCGCCTGGCGGGACAGGATGGCACGGCCTGTCGTGTCATAGCCGATGTCGCCAAAACGCGTTTGGGTTTCGTCGATCTCGCCGGTCAGCGCATGGGGCAAGGAGGTGTTGGTAGTCAGTGTGCTTTCGTTGTAAACGTATTGCTTGAACGAAGCATCCGGGTAGGTGACTTTGATGAGATTGCTACTGGCGTCATAGCCATAGCTAAGCACGCCTCCATCGGGCTGCGTGATGGTGGCGATATTGGCTTGTGCGTTATAAGTGAAATGGAGCGAACGTCCGCGCTGGTCGGTGACCGTCAGCAGGAGGCCCGCAAAGGGCGCGACGCTAGTCGGCGTTGAGGTTGTGCTGTACGTGAGTGTGGTGACCAGGCCATTGGTATCCGTGATGGATAGTAGATTGCCCTGGGCGTTGTAGCTTTCCTGATCACGCGTGGAGGCATCGAAGTAGAACCAGCCTGTGAGATTTCCCGATGCGTCCGTTTGCTTGGTCAGGCGATCCGCTACATCAGAATCAGTAACCCACTGACCGGATTGCAAGTTAAAAGCGACCTCTAAGCCAGTCTGCCGAAAGGCGGTCACGATCGATGTCGTGCCATCGCTGAGATACTCCAGTTTGCGGTCAAAACTATGCCGCCAATGTGCGCCTATATGAG
The DNA here is from genome assembly GCF_026283955.1 of Dyella silvatica. Taxonomy (GTDB): domain Bacteria; phylum Pseudomonadota; class Gammaproteobacteria; order Xanthomonadales; family Rhodanobacteraceae; genus Dyella_C; species Dyella_C silvatica. Next base: position 1,558 of record NZ_JAPDPE010000146.1, read on the forward strand.
AGGACGCTGTAGCGATATGGCTGTTGTAATAGCGACTAAAACTCAGCACGCCAAGGGATGCATCCGAATCGTCGCGATATTCATTGCCCGTCCCCACATCAATGGGATCACCCGCGCAATTACAAGGCTTCCCTAAGTTTTTGCCTGGTTGATACGAGGAATACGTTGCATAGAACGCCTGCGACCCTGAGCACGGGGAATTCATCGTGGCTACGGCAGCTATCCACCCGTGAGGGTTAAGGGCCAAGGTATAAGTGCAAACGGTGTTGTAAGGCGGTGACGCAAGAGACTGCCATGTCGTCCACCATGCAGAAACCGCCGATGAAATCGACGGATAGCTATCGTAGTAAGGTGCGGCGTAGTAACCGGACGACTGGGAAAAAGTGGAAGTGACCAGCTTTGACGCACCACTGATCGGGAGGTTCGATGCTTTTTTCGATGCCCCAGAGGTGACGGCCGACCCCTGTTGCGGCGGCAGTGAAGCCCACGCCAAATTAACAGCCAGCACGCTGATGACGAATATCAGCCATATGCGACGAAAGAAATGCATGTGCTTTCCCTGCTCTCTAGTTCCAAACGGTCAATGGGCTCGCAGGAATCAGGAGCCGCCATGGCGCGGTTGTCGATTCCCTTCAGTGTTGCCACACCCTAACAAGAGCATGTGACGCGTTTTCGTGCGCAGCTCGGCAATATCTTACATAGCGATCTGCACGCCAAGTCTTTTCGGAATGGCAGAGTCGAGCCGACTCAATATGAGTCGATGGACGATGTGACGAGTCGATTGCTGGAGGATGCGCTGCTGTGCGTAGTGCTCAGGAAGAAGTTAGTGCTGAGGCTAGAACTTACCCCCTCCCAACCTCCCCCTACACATAGGGGGAGGGGCAATAACGGCAAGATCGGGAATCAACGCGAACACCTCACACCATTCTTGCCGCCACCACGGTCGTTGCTCTTGCCGTCGCTCTGGTCCTTGATCTCAGGGGCCCCTGTGCGTCGGTGAGGGTTGGACGATCAGGCCCGCAGGGGCATTGGCATGGATGCCAATGCCTTTTCGCCAGGGCAGGAGCCCTGTCGAAAAGCCCGGCCGACCCTCACGTACCCGAAGGGCGACAAGCGGAGATGGCCTTTCTTTGGGTTACTTTTCTTTGGCCACGCAAAGAAAAGTGACTCGGGCCCCGGCAGGGGTTCGAAAGCCCGCCGCAGGCGAGCCAGGTCGCGGAAGCCTATCCATGAAAATGAAATCAGCGCGACGGAGCACTACCAAGTAGCACTGGGGCAAGATGGCACCCCCTCCCAACCTCCCCCTACAAGTAGAGGGAGGAGCAAAAGCAAAAGCGAGTCAGCTCGCCCGCGTCAAACACCTGCGTCGATGGCACCTCAATGCTTTCTTGATGCGGGATCGCGGTGAGGTTATGGCGATCTCGTTGCGTCGTTGCGAAGCGTTGGGGTTCGCATGCGCTCACCCCAACCTACCTCGCGGTGGATGCAAAGGTGTGTTTTACGGCTTCTTGAGTTTGGCTTTGGCTTTCTTCAACTGCGCTTGCAAGCTTGCTAGCGCCTGGTCGGTGCGTAGAAAGCCGCTGCCGGATTTGTAGTCGAAGCCGGCCGTTTCCATATCCAGCGCCGAGCTTTTCATGGCGCTGTATAGATCGGCTGCCTTGGCCGTGGGTGCTGCCTGCCAGAGCAGTGCAGCAGCGGCGGCCGCGTGCGGTGCCGCGGCTGAAGTGCCGTAGAACTGGTCGTTCAAGTAATGGGGGTAACTACGGCAATCGGCTACGGCTGCATTGGCCGCACCGGCATCCAGGCTGGCCATGCCGAAGAAGGTGGTGGTGACGCCATCCGGTGCCACGAACTCAGGTTTTTGCGGGGTGACGACCTGGGCTTTGGCGGTGCCGTCGGCGTTGAACAGGAACGGCAGGCCGCCGACCGAGGAATAAACTTCCAGGGTTGCGGTGGCCAGCTTGGCATTGCAGAACGGTGTCTTGAAGTAATCGGCGGCGCCGATGGCGGCGGCACTGGGCGACAACGGATGGCCGTAGATGCTACCGGTGTCGGTACCGTAGCGATTGATGGCGGCATCGCCGCCGAGCACCAGAATGTGCACACGGCCTGGCACCAGGCCACGGGCCAGGCCAAGCCGCAGGCTGCCCTGGATGGCCGCGCCCTTGTTGGTCAATTGCAGAATGGCCTGCGCCGGTTGGCCGACCACGGTCGGGCCGGAGCAAAGATTGTTGCCGAGCGGGTCACCCTTGCCGTTACCGAGGCAGAGATCGAGCGAGCTGCTGGCGTTGGCGCCGGTCATCGGCTGATCCCAGAACACCGCAATGGTCGCCTGATTCGGCTGATCGGCGCTGCCGGCGCCGATGGTGATCGGCAGATTGTTCAGCGTGGTCTTGCCGCTGGCGTCGAAGTTGATCAGTCGCTCGCCCAGGTTCAACGGCGCGACCTTGGCCTGCTTGGCGCGGGCGACGGCGGCTGCCGCGAACGCCGGCGCGTTGTTGTCATACGCGGCGTGGCCATGGTTGGCGGCATTGCCGGCGGCGCTGAAGTAGGCGGTGCCGTGAGCGACGGCTACTTCATCGATGGCTTCGCCGATGATGCCTTCCTGATACAGCGGCTCGGCGAAAAAACCCAGGTCGTCCACCACGATCTGCGCGCCGGCGCCGTGACGGCCGTTGGCATCGGTCTTGTCGGTGGGCAGCGCCAGGGTTTGAATGCCCTGGGCGAAATCGGCCATGGTGTCCGGCGAATAGAACGCGATCCTGGCGCCCGGCGCGACGTCGTGAATGATCTGCGCCATCGCACGTCCTTCATCGGTGCCGATGCTGCAGTCGCTGGCTTCGTTGACGATATTCACACCGGCGGGGAGGTCGTCGCTGGCGACGTCGTCGGCTTGAGTGACGAGCACGTTCCAGGCGGGGTTGTCGACATTTGCCTGGTTCTGCTGCTCGGCACAATTGAAGCTGTCGGAAATCACCCCGATGGTGATGCCGCTGCCATCGACATGTGGCGGCTTGGGCTCGGCCTTGGTGGCGGGGCGAATCGTATACGTGTCGCGCAACAGTTTGCTGCGTTGTGCCGAATCGCCCTGCGAGCGCACGTTGCCTGCGCGCGTATGTTTTTCAGGCACGCTGATGCGTACTACACCGGATAGCGCGGCGGCATTTTCAATCTGCGAAACGGGCAGGCGGCCGCCAATATCGTTGTGAAAAACCGCGGTGGTCTGGAAGCCGAGTTTCTCCAGCTCCGCCTTCAGGGCTTTCGGATCGCCTTTGGCGATGATATCCACCGTGACATAGGTTTCCGGTGCCGCGACGTGGCGGGTGCTGCGCGATGAGCTGCTGGCGGCGGGGCTGGCCAGCGCTGGGGCGGTTTGATGCTTCAAGTTCAACAAGGCATTGTCGAGCTTGGCATTGCTGCCGCTGGCGCGGTCTTTGGCGGAAATCGTGCTGGAGACGCCGTTGCCACTGAGCTGGCTTTGCCCGGCTTGCGTTTGCAAATCGGTGGCGGCAGCGGTTCCAAGAAGTGTGGACAAAGAAAACGCGAGCGCGACTCGGTTGAGTTTCGGCATGGTGTAGTCCTTAGTTTGGTGGCGAAGGCGAAATGTCCTCACGCCTCTATAGAAACGCCAAGCCAACGAAAGACCCTACCAAGTTCTTGCGATTATTTAGCCTTTTAAACGTCTATGGTTTTAATACGTCGCGAGCGACGATGACGGCGGGCCGAGCGGCCCGCCGTGTTGTAGGTGTCGCCTTGGTGATTACAAGCGATAACGCGCACCAAGCATCATGCCTTGGTCGCGATGGCGCTTGGCGAAATCGCCAAGGTAGTCCATGGTGAACGACAGACGCTCGCCGTGGTGCGCGCTCATGCCGAGATTGACCAGCGCATGGTTGAGCCCTTCACGTTGGCTGGTCACTTCGAACGCGGTCTGCGGGAAACCCTGCAGATCGGCCATGAAGGTGTTCTCGCGCGTATTGAAGCGATGTTGCAGCAGCAAGCGTGCGTGCGGTGTCAGCTCGGCGCCATTGCTGAACTCCAGTGCTTTGTAGACTTGCAAGCCCACGCCGATGCGGGTGTCGGTAACGTTGTTGGCATGAACGTTGAGCCCGAGGGCACCGGCGCCCTGATCGGCGAACTGGAAGCCGGGCAGGCGCACGATATCGATGCTGGGCAAGATCGGCTGCCACACCATGTCGCGGCGGTCGCTCCAGGTCAGGCCGTGTTCCAGATGCAGTGAAAACGCATTGCCGTTAAAGCGGGCGCTGGCCTGGGTGGCATACAAGGGCAAGTCGATCGAGCGGCTGGTCGCATTGCGCAGATGGGTGTAGGCGGCCACGGCATTGATATAGCCACGGTCGTAGCGGTAGTCGGCGTAGAAGCGCGCATCGAGTGCGTGCACGCGGCCACGGAAGCCGCTGCCTTCGCCGTCGGCGCGCAACTTGCCGTAGCCAAGCGAGCCACCAATGACCATGCTGCTGCCTACCTGCTTATCCAGGCCGAGCATCACGCCGACGCTGTGCTGCGACATGCCGGTCACGCCGTTGCTGGTGTCGAGATGGCCGCGATTGCCGAAAATGCGCCCCCATACGGCGGGACCATCCTGGTGTTGGGCACCTCCGTCGGTGTCATCGTTGGCAACGAGATAGTTCATCATGGCCGACAGATCGCCGGCATGACGCGGATTGTCCAGGCCCATGCCCGACGCGCCGGCAGCGAACGCCATGTAGGAGATCTGATCGGAGTCCGGATCGGTGGCGCGCAGATGCTGGCTGAGGATGCCGCTGAAATCGTTCAACAGGCTTAGCGAGGCGGTACGCAAGCTGCCGTAGGCATCGCCGCGCAATTGTCCGGCGGTGCGAGCGGCTTGTGTGGTGCTGGCGAACTCCAGCGCGCCCAGCAGTGGCTGCAAGCCATAGTTCCCCGGCGTTTGCGCCGCGGTACTGAGCAGATGACCGATCACGCAGTCGTTCGGTCCGCATAGGCTGGGGTCGGCAAACGGATCATTGGTCTGCAGCCAGATGCCGGTGTATTTCTGCACCAGCTGATAGCTGATCAGCGAACCGTCGACGGGATGGAACGCGGCCGCACGGGCATCGGTGGCCGTCGGGTCGACGCGATAGCCGGCTATCGGCTGGCCCTGGCTATCGGCGCGTACCAGGTTGTAGAAAGGATGGCCGCCGATGATGCCCAGATTGACCGCGGCCGGATCGACTCCCAGCGCGGCAGCCTTGGCCAATTGCGCGGAAAGATCGGTGCTGTAACCGACCAGATTGAAGACCTGGCCCGGCTGGTAGTAACCCGGCGCGATATGCAGGGCCAGCTGGGCGGTCGTGTCCTTGATGTTCAACCAGCCTGTGAACGCCTGGGCTGGTACTCCGCTGGTATCGACGAAGAGATTGAAGCGCAGCGGCGCGGGTTGGCTGCCCATGTTTGGCGTGACATCGAGTGACAGCGTGGAGCCGGCATTCATCTGCAACTGGCCGATCACATCGAGGCCTTGGCCGGTGGGATGAATGCGCGCACCGTCGCTGACATACACCGTGCTGTATTGGGTGGTCGCGCCGATGGCACCCGCGCCTTCGAGCCGGCCGCCGTTATACAGATAGTTGTCGGTGATATTGAGCGTGCCGCCATTCAGGCGCAGATTGCCGCCGTCCAGGATCAGTGCGTCGGCGGCGCCGTGGACGCCTTGACCCATCGTCCAGGTGGCCCCGTTGTTGACCTTGATAATGCCGTAGGCATCGTTCACCGACAGCACATTAGGGTCTGTAAACGGCAGCGCGCTAAAATTGTTGATCTGCGCCAACGACTGGCTTTCGTTCGAGTTCGGATTGGTCAGGTTTTGCTGGAACTGTTGCAGGGTTTCCGTCTGCAGGTAGTACTGGGTGGTGTATTGCGTCAGCAGGCGTTTGCGGTCTGCCGGCGACAGGCGGTTGTACAACTGCACCTCGACGTCATCCATGAAGGCCTGGTTGGTCAGTACCGGTACCGACTGCGGCGACAAATGCGCGGCAAGAAAATCCCACGCTTCGGAAAAGCTGGCCATCGCGTCGTTGAGGTACGGCTTGGACGCGGGGTCGTAAGCGTTGTAGTAATTGGGATTGATATTGCCGGAAACATTCGCGCTGACAGTCAACGTATCGGTCGTGTTGGTCGGCGTGTGCTGAGTGATAAAGCCCAGGTTGTAGACGTCGTCGTTGGGATAGGCCTTGTACTGCTTGGGGTCGCTGCAGTTGGGGTGGCACCAGAATACCGACGGGTTCTGCTTGGCCGCGGGGTCGAACAGGCGTGCGAACGAGTTGCCGTGGTCGCTGAAGGCATCGTCGATCAATTTCGTGTCGGTACCGGCGGGGTTGCCGCCGGCGACCGCCTGCAGGAAGTATTGATAGAACGACGTATTGCGGCTGGAGTCCAGATACCCGCCGTCGCCGCCGGTCTGGCCATGGATGCCGATGTATTGGTTCCACAGCGGCTGATCCTGATTGGCGAAGGCGCGCGTAGCGCCGCCGACGAACATCATCGAGCAGGCCGAGATGCAATAACCGGAGACGACGGTATTGAGGTTGTTGCGTCGCGCGAAATCGCCAATGTCATAACCCGCATACACCGCGCCGCCATTGGAGTTGCGCATGACCAGGGTGTCGATGGTTTTGCCCTGGCTGCGCAGGCGGTCAATGACATCGGCAAGCACGTATAAATCGGAATACTGCACGTCGCCAGACAGGAACACCTGGTTGCCGTTGACGTGGATATTCATTGCTTCCGCCGAGCCGGCGCTCAGCCACGTTCCCAGTGCCACCGCAGTCAGTGCGGCGATAAGCTTCAACTTCATCAATCGATCCCCATCCATTTAAGTGTCTTAGGTCCCAGCAAAGACGTGAGCACCGCGTCGGTTCGTCGCCAACGCGAATGCCTGGATAGAGACGTGAGTCGTCATCAGTCATGGGTGCGTCCTGGCGAGTGACACGAACAAGTGCCTTCCCTCCCCAATATGGTAAACGTAAAACGCTGCGAGTCACCCTACCCGGGCGCAGGCGATTGCGATGGGCCGGCAAGGGGGCGGCCGGGCCGCTCGACGCGGCGCAAAGACTTACGGTCGGTAGGTGAAGCTGAAGAGGTAGTAGCGGCCGAGCACGTCGTCGAACAAGGGGTTATAGGCCGTGCCCGGGGTGCCGTAATACACCGGCGCGTGATTAAGTGCGTTGTGCACATTGAACGCCAGCATCCAATGCGGGATGCCGCGGTAGGCAAGATTGAGGTCGAGCAGAACAAAGGCCGGCGTATTGCACTTGCCCAGCTGCACCAGATAGTCGGGGCAGCTTTCGTAGCTGTCCGCGTAGGGTTCGTAACGGTAGTGGCCGGTGTAGCGCAGGTTGGCGGTGGTGATCCAGTCGTGAAAGCTCCACTCCAATCCGGCCAGTGCGCTCCAGCGTGGCTGCGAGGCATAGCCGGCGTAGTGCAGCAAGGGGGTATCGGCGACCACTTCGCGATTCAGGCGCATCAGATAGTTGACGCCGAGATTCAATGCGTAATGACCGTAGCGCGTCGTGTCAAAGCCGTAGCGCACATCCAGATCGAGGGTGCGCGCATCGGTATGCCCCAGATTGACCAGTTGCTGATTGAAGGCATACAGCTCGCCGCGTGCGTTGCGCTGGAACAATTGTGGATAGCTGTCCGGGTTCTGCACCGCATAAGTGACCGGCAGCTGGGTGATCTCGTTATTGCGGCGAATGCGGTAGTAGTCCAACGCCACGCCGATGTCATTGGTGGGTGCCCAGACCATGCCCAGCGTATAGCTGTGCGAGGTCTCAGGCCGCAGCTGCGCATTGTTGACCGAGTTGAGCCGCACCTCGCAGAACGAGGTGGTGTCGGTGGCCGGCGCCGAGGTGACGCAAGGCAACAGCTGGTTCGGCACTTGCAGCAGAAAGCCGGTCGCCGCCAGGGTCGCCGGGCGGCTTAGCTGCAGCAAGGTGGGCGCGCGATAACCCTTGGCCCAGGTGCCGCGCAAGCTGAAGCTGTCGGACAGATTCCACTTCAGGCCGAATTTCGGCGAGATCGCCCGGCCATAACCTTGATTACGATCCATACGCCAGGCCAGGTCCGCTTCCAGGCGCCGGGTCAGCGGCGCGCTCAATTCCATATAGGCGGCCGAACTCCAGCGGTCCTCGTGGCGGGCGGACGGGCTTTGGAACTGAAACACCTGGTTGCTCAGCAGCAACGGATCGGGCAGGTCGGCGAGCCGATCGCGATAGGCCTCGACGCCGACGGCCATCGACAGCGCACCTTGCGGCAACTGCGCCAGCGGTCCGGCGAGATGCACGCTGGCACTGGTCTGCGATGAGCTTGCGTGGCGGATCAGCGTCGGCGAAATGGCATGCAGCAGGTTGGCGCTATTGTGTCCGTCGAAACGATAAGTGCCGTAATACAGTGCACGTGCGAATGCACTGGTGCGGATCAAGCCGTCGAGCCGGTCCTCGCTTTTGTTGCGTTGATAGCTGACATGCGTGTCCCAATCCCATTCGCTCAGGCCGCCCTTGAGGCCGAGCAAGATGTAGCTATTGGTGGTTTGGGTGAAGTCGCGTACCGGCCCCAGGTCATTCACCGAGTAGCCGTAAATCGCTTGATCGTGGTGCAGCTTGTTGTCGGGGTGGTTGGCCGGCAGCATCAGGTCTTCCTGCACCGGTGCCATTTGCTGGCGCTGCGTGGTTTGTGTCCAGCGCAGATCCGCATAGGCCTGTACCGAGCCGATATTCTGATCGACATGACCGAGTACCGAGCGGCTGACAAACGCGGTTTGCAGGTTGGTCAGCCGGGCGGCATCGTCAATGCAGGTGCCATTGGCATCGCGATTTTTCTCGGTGCAATCGGCGGCGCTGTGGTGCACTGAATCGCCGGTCAGATAGAACGAGGCGCCGCTGGGTGTGCTGCTGCCGTTGGTGGCGTCCTGGTGTGGCTGGTTCGGTGCATTCCAGGAGCGGGCAGAACCCAGCAATGGTTCGCGCTGGAGATAGTCCACGCTCAACAGCGCGCGGCCACCGTGACTGATTTGGCCGCCCATGCTGGCGGTAAAGCGGCGCTGCTCGGCATCGCCGCGCGCCGATACGCCGTAGCTTCCGGTCAGGCCGAGACCGGATGCATTTTTACGCAGGATCACATTGATCACCCCGGCCATCGCGTCGGAACCATAAATGGCCGAGGCGCCATCGCGCAGAATTTCTACCCGTTCGATCAAGGCCAGCGGGATGCTGTTGAGATCGTTGAGTGTGGTCGAGTCGTCCTGCGCCAGGCTCTAGCTGGCCATGCGCTGACCGTCGATCAGAAACAAGGTGGCGGCCGAGCCGAGCCCACGCAGATCCACCGAGGCCGCGCCGGTGGCGCCGGACAGGCCGTTGTTCTGATAGACCGCGCCGTCGGTCATCGCCACCGGTGCGTTGCTGACGCGGATACCGGGTTGTGCGCGCAGCAGGTCGTACAAGGTTTGATAGCCGCTGTGCTCGATCTGCTCACGATTGATCACGGTGAGCGGCGAGGCCGTTTCCAGGCTGGTGCGGCGGATGTGCGTACCGGTGACATCCACCGGCATCAACTTGGTCGTTGTCCGCGGGCGCTCGATCGGCGGTATCGCCGAGGACGGCGCGGGGGTGGCTATGCTTGCCTTCAGTACGTAGGTATTGCCGGTTACGGCGATCGCGTACAGGCCGCTGCCCTGCAGAAGATGTTCCAGGGCGCGATCAGCGTCGAAACGACCGGACAAACCCGGGCTGCGCCGATGGGAGGTCAGCGCGGGCGCATAGAGCAGCTGGGTGCCGCTCTGGCTGGCGAACGCATGCAGGGTGTCGTCCAGCGAACCCGCCGCGATGCTGTAGCTATGTACTTCCGGGGCAGTCGCGCAGACGTGCGTAGACAGCAGCCATCCGATCACAAGCAGTGCGACGAGAAAGCGTGTGTGCTTGATGATGTGCTGCCCCCCAACACTCATACGGCTAGACGAGCCGTCGTTGTGACAATGAGTGTTTGGGTGGCGAGTGGTTAGATACGGCTCTCAGTGGCGTAATCCTTTAATGCATGTGTTGCCTGGTGGAGATGGGGTACAGCGTGAGTTCGTGCTCGGCGCTGACTTCGGCGTGTAGCGACCAGCCGGCCTCCAGCGCCTTGACCAGGGCTTCTTGGTCGCCGGCATGAAAGCTGCCGCTGACCTTGAGCGAGGCCAGGCGAATGTCGCCCAGGCGCAGCTTGGTCTGCGAATAGCGGTTCATTTCGGTCAGCAAGGCGTCGAGCCGGTGTTGATGGAAGACCAGCTCGCCGTTGGCCCAGGCGCGCGCCGCCTGCGTGTCCAGCGGTTGGATATCGGCATGGCCGTTATCGTTGGCGATGCGGATTTGCTGGTCCGGCGCGAGCGTGCGGGTCTTGGCCTCATCGCCATCGCCATGGGTGACCGCGACTACGCCATCGAGCAAGCCGACGGTAACCGCGTCGTCGTCTTTGCTGACCTGGAAGGTGGTGCCGATATCGCGAATGGTGTTGGCACCCGCGCGCACTTCGAATGGCTTGCGCATATGTGCCACGGCGAATTCAGCGCGGCCTTGATCGAGCACCACCAGGCGCAGCTGGTCGTCGAAATG
>NZ_JAPDPE010000147.1 GCF_026283955.1 Dyella silvatica
GGTGCCGCAATGCGCGACCACGACCTCACCGGTACCTTCGCGCAGATAGGCGGTTCCCTGATATCCGTTCAACTTATTGTGAACTTCATCCAGCACCCGATAGTGGACGCCACCCAAGACCACCTCTTGACCGACTTGATGGGTGTTGTAGGCGTCGTCCGCCAGCCTGGCGTGATCTTCGGTGCCGATGGTCATGGCGTCTCCTTCCTGGAAGACAAGGTGATGTGGAAAACAGCCTGGCGAATCTGCGGCGAAACCTCCGCCAGCGGTTGCCCGCCATCGCCATATTTCAGGCCATCGCTAGCCGACAGATCGGCAAGGGGGAAATAAACATCGACGGATTTCTCGGCGACCAGATCCTCATTCAAGATGCTCGGTCGCAAGTCGATGCTGTTGCCGTTGATCTTGAACACCGCCATGGCCGACGACATGACCCAGTGGCAGACACCCAGGCCGTAGTAATCGGCATCGAGAAAATGGTCGGTGACGACTGTGCCTTTATACGTGTGCTCGTCGACTTTCTTGATGTCGAACGGAAGAAACTGCGCCAGATTGCTGTGATGCCCGCTTACCGGGTCGGGCGCCACACAGGCATCGCTGTTTTTCACCACGTACTGCATCGACCCGCTCACCGAATCGAACCCCTTCGGCGCACCATCAACCGTCATGGTGATCTCGTAATGCTGCTTGGGGTTGGGGTTTGGCTTGATATCGGGAGTTTTCATAGGTGAGCTACATGCAGTGGCGATCAGGGCGATAGACAGGAGTGGCGAGAAGATCAGGCGTTTTTGCATGGAGGTCCCGCTTGGTAACAATGTGTAGGTGGCGTGATGGTGGCTTAGCCAGAATCGCCGGCCCCTTTGATGACGATAGCGCGCGATACCGCCCAAGCCTAGCCTGCGGGGCAATCGCATAAAGCTGCGTGAGATCAACCTGGGAACGGTGCCGCTTAACGCATCCTGCGCACCGGCTTTACGGCGGCCGGCCCACAGACCAGGCGTGACGTGGCCGCGTCTCTCAAGCCATGTCCAGCTAACCGCGCCGGACCAACTCACCGCCAAGTCGTGAACCCGCTGACGGCTGCGCGAGTCATCGCCCAAGGCTTTCGCCGCAGCGGGCGCGGGCCGCATCATCTGGCTAGACTTCGATGGACAGAACAAGCCACTACGCTCAACCCAAAGACATTCGATGAGAAATCCCCAGGCTCTGTGTACGACTCTTCTGCTGTCAGCCTGCTTGCTGCTGTGCGCTGGCTGGCCGGCCCTGACCGTTGCCGCCGATGGCCCGAATCAGGTCGCTATCCAGGCCAGTACGCATGCTGATCTGCAGGCCTCGCTGGACGCCCTGGCTCAACGCGCCCGTCCCGGTCATCTGGGTATAACCGTGCTCGACTTATCAAGCCATTCGCAGTGGCGAGTCAATGCCAGCTCGGCTTACCCGATGATGAGCGTATTCAAGGCGCCGCTAGCCGCCGTCGTGCTGGCCCAAGTCGACCAGGGGCGCTTATCACTGCAGCAGCAAGTGGTGATCACGCGTGCGGAGGTGGTCGATGGCACCGCCGTCCCCTCGATCGGCACCCATTTTCATGGCGAGCGGATGAGCTTTTCTGTCGAGCGACTACTCGTCGCCGCCGTCAGCGAGAGTGACAGCACCGCTGCCGACGCCTTGATGAAAACGGTGGGCGGAGCTGACGTAGTTACGGCCTTTTTGCGGGAACATGGCATCGCCGGCATGCGCGTGGATTTAGATGAGGCTGGGGTAGAAAGTATTTTCCAGGATCTGCCTCAAGGCGTGCAGCCCGCTGCTGACGAAACGACACAGCAAACGTTACGGCGGCATCAACGGGGGTTCCAGGCTTTTCTGGCCGACCCACGTAACCGCAGCACGCCTGACGCCGCTGCGGACTTCCTCGACAAACTTTGGCGCAGGCAACTGCTCTCACCCGAATCCAGCCAACGTTTGTTGAACCTGCTGTACGCGCAAACCATACCCAATCGGCTACGCCGTGGCCTGCCCGCACAAATCAAGCTAGCGGACAAATGTGGCACCGCCAAGGGATTAGAAGGCCGAACCGCGGCCTATAACGATATCGGCATTCTGAGCTTGCCGAACGGACACACCGTCATTGTGGCGGCCTTTCTCACCGACTCGACCGCGAAGGACATTGACCTGGAGGCGTTGTACGCCGACCTGGGCCGCAGCGTCGTCACGGCGCTGCAACCCTGAAATGATGCTCAGGGTTGCCCGTCGCGCTGTTTGCTCTGCGACGACTTACGCGCCGCAGAGATTCGACGCGCCGAAGACTCCCATCAGCGTAGCTGTCGAAGGTCGGCGATAAGCCCAGGCCCGCTCGGACGCCAGCCCAGTTGATCCTGGGTCCGCTGGCTCGATGCGGTGATGTCGAACGCCGCGAACATCGCAAGCCAGCCAAAATGCTCCGTCGCCTCCTCAGCGGATTTGGCCACGACGGGTATATTCAGGCGTTGGCCGATGACTTCAGCAATATCGCGAAGCGGCACGCCCTCTTCGGCCACCGCGTGATACCGGGCTCCGGCAGCACCTTGCTCCAGCACCAGCCGGTACAGATGCGCCGCATCCAGCCGGTGCACCGCAGGCCAGCGATTAAGCCCATCGCCGACATACGCCGAGACGCCCTTCTCGCGCGCTGTCTCGACCAGGTAACTGACCAGGCCTTGCTTAAGCGGGTCGTGAACTTGCGGAAGCCGCAGCACCGAAACGTGCACGCCCTGCGCGGCCACGGCGCTGGCGGCGGCTTCCGAGGCTACGCGGGGAATCGGCGAGTTGGGCGCGTCGTCCTCGGTGGCGGGGCGGCCGGGCGTGCGGGCAACGCCGGTTCCCGAGGTGACCACCAAAGGGCGGCCGGAGCCCGCGAGTGCCGAGCCAAGCGCTTCGATGGCGCGCCGATCCGTCTCGCAGTTCGCTTCAAATGTCGAGAAGTCGTGGATGAAGGCGGTATGGATCACCCCATCCGCGGCCGCCGCGCCGCTGCGTAAGCTTGCAAGATCTTCCAGTGAACCAGGATGCACATCCGCGCCTGCCGCGCGCAGCGATGCCGCCGCGGCATCCGAGCGAGCAAGCCCTAGCACCTGATGCCCCGCGGTGATCAATTCATCGACAACGGCCGAGCCAATGAATCCACTCGCACCGGTAACAAAGACACGCATAGTGAAGCCCTCTTATTGGATCGGGGGCCACTCTGGGTGCATCATCTATCGGGGTAAAGTAGTGACGTTATACGGGTATAAGAACTAACAGGATGAATACACCAGTCACCAACGACAACCTGCTTGGAACCTACCTGAAGGATCGCCGCACCAGACTCGATCCGGCGGCCTTGGGCCTGCCATTGTCACGCCGGCGAACACCGGGCCTGCGGCGTGAAGAAGTCGCTCAACGCGCCAACGTCAGCGCAACCTGGTACACCTGGCTTGAACAGGGCCGAGGCGGCGCACCCTCGGCCAGCGTGCTCAACCGAATCGCCCACGCGCTGATGTTGACCGGGGTCGAGCGCGAGCACCTGTTTCTGCTTGCGCTGGGGCGGCCACCCGAAGTTCATTACCAAGCCATCGAGGGCGTAACCCCACGATTGCAGCGCGTGCTCGATGCCATGGAATATTGCCCCGCCCTGGTGAAAACGTTCACCTGGGATGTCGTCGCATGGAACCGCGCATGTCCAAGCCAAGCAGTCGGATTGGCAAAGCGTTGCGCGTTTCGCAGTAGGCGCGTTTCGCGCCGATGTCGCACGGGCGGGAGCATCGAAAGAGGTGGAAGCGCTGGTCGATGAACTGATTCGACTCAGCCCCGAATTCGAAGCCATATGGCGCGACAACGATGTACGCGGGCATGGCGAAGGCATCAAGTATCTGCATCATCCGCAGGTCGGGCCGATCGCGCTGGAATATTCGGCCTTTGCCGTCGATGGCCGCCCCGACCTCAGCATGGTGATCTACCATCCGGCAACACCGGCCGATATAGAACGGATCAAAACACTGGTGAAATCCAAGCCTGAAGTCGCCACCGTGCCTCCGGCCAGCTAAACCTCTGAGGGCTATATGGCGAACATCTGGATCTACGGTGCAGGCTCGATCGGTTGCTACCTCGGCGGGCGACTGCAAGCGGCAGGCAGCGACGTGGGTTTCATAGGGCGCGAGCGCATGGGCGATGACTTGCGCAAGCACGGGCTGCAGCTTTCCAACTATCAGCATCAGCACTGGCAGGTGCCAGCCGACGCCATCCATTTTTCGACCGCGGCTGCGGCGGCGGCCTCGGCAGATCTGCTGCTGGTCACGGTAAAGTCCGCCGCCACATCCGTGGTCGCCACGGAATTAGCGCGCGTACTCAAGCCGGGCGCGGTGGTCATCAGTTTCCAGAATGGCCTTGGCCATGCCGAGGTGCTGCGCGCCGCACTGCCGCGGCACACGGTGTTGGAAGGCATGGTGCCGTTCAACGTCATCGCACGCGGGCCCGGTGCGCTTCACCAGGGTTCGCAGGGCGAGCTTGAAGTCAAAGCCGCCCCGGGCCTGCAAGCGTTTGTCGACGACTTCAGCAAGGCGGGCCTGCCGCTGATCCAGCATGCCCAGATGCTGCCGGTGCAGTGGGCAAAGCTGCTGCTCAATCTCAACACTGCGATCAATGCGCTGGCCAACCGGCCATTGCAAGAAGAACTCTCGCAGCAGGCGTATCGACGCTGCCTGGCCATGGCGCAGGCAGAAGCACTCGGCCTGCTGGCACAAGCCGGCATCCGGCCGGCAAAACTCACGCCGCTGCCGGCCAGCTGGATTCCTTCCATGTTGCGATTGCCCGATGCCTTGTTCCAGCGGCTGGGCAGCAAGATGCTGGCGATCGATCCGCTGGCGCGCTCATCCATGTCCGATGATTTGGCAGCCGGGCGCGTGACGGAAATCGACTGGATCAATGGCGAAATCGTGCGCCTGGCCGAACGGCTCGGCCAACCCGCACCGGTGAATACGCGCCTATGCGCATTGATCCGCAGCGCCGAGCAAAGCACCCAGCGCCCCGCCTGGTCCGGCGAGGCGTTGTTGAAGGAGCTGGCCAGCGCCAAGCTAGCCGGCGCCGATTGAGTATTCACCCCAGCCCATCAACAGGCGCAAACTTCGCTGCCAGTACAACCGGGCTACACCGATGGCGCCAGTCACCCGTTCACCATAACCCTGCCGTTTACCGAAACGGCACGAATAACAGGATCAAGCCATGACAAGGAATCTCGCCCTCTTCACGCCGTTCGCCATGCTGTTCGTCGCTACCACCGCCAGCGCCGGCTGGTACGAAGTGAAGAACTACGTCGGTACGGTCGGCGATGTACCGGTGCACGTCTCGCTGCAAACCTTCGACGCCATCAATCATGGCGAGCCGCGCCAATGGCAGGTCGCGGGCAGCTATTACTACGACGCCCATCGCACCCCGATTCCACTCCAGGGCAAGCGCCAGCCCGACGGCCACATGGCGTTATGCGAAGCGGCCGCACCGCTGTCCAGCGCCGAATCGCCCATCGTGCCCGCGCGCTCGGCGGCACACCCGGTGCCCTGCCCCATCTCGTTGAACGTCGCCGACGACAGCGCCACGGGAACCTGGAACGACGGCAAGAAAACCCTCCCGATCACCCTGCGCCAGGTCGGCAGTTTGAACGACACCAACGGCGCCAAGCATGCCGTTACCGGCGTGGTCGAAATTCCCATGTGGTATCACACCAAGAAACAACTGCTGCTGGGCATCTACACATCTACCGCGGATTGCCCCGCATCCATGCGCCACCTGCGGCTAGTCAATATCGCCACCGGCCACATCGATAACGACATCGCCCTCGACTGCCAGGCCGGCATGATCATGACCAACATCTACGCCAACGTCTCGCAGAGCTCAGTACCGCATAGCGTCACGGTGGGTTTCCAGGGCGGCAAGATGGGCAGTGACGAAGATATCGACATCGAGTCGCATGCCAGTCAAAAGAGGAAATAGATGACGGGTATAAGTGTTGTTCTTATCGCGCCGAACTCCGCAAACTCAGACAAATTCAGGACCACTTCCTCAGGGGGAGGAACCACATGGAACCGTTGCCGCTCAGCTTCACGGCGCTAGACGCGCAAATCGAGCAAACACCTCAGCATCCCTCCTATTCGGTGATTCTCTCGCAGAAAACAAAATGGGGTTTTGCCATGGCGGCGCTAGGAGGGGCACTAGGCCTTCTCAGCGTCAAAGTGCTACCAAACAATCAGCTGTACACACTGGTTCTCGCTGGCGTATTCGTGGCAGTCGAGCTAATCGGTGTCATTGTCATCGCAGTCTCACAACTTCCACGGAAATGGCCAACCTTTACTGAGGCACGCCGCGAGCTTGCCGAAGAACTCGATCTTGACCTTCCGAATCATGCCGCACTAATTCATTGGCTAGGTACCTTTCCACGCGACCAGCTTGAGACCTTGAGCGACTATGTCAGTTATCGGCGTGATCGCATGCAGGAAAGGCTGCCCCTGCTCACCGGCAGCATTGAAAAACTAGGCGCCCTACCTATCGTCATTGCGCTCTATCTTCAGTTCAAAGATATGCGCTGGCCACCGCATCCAAGCTGGACAGAAATCTTCCTGATCTTTGCGCTATTACTGAGCTATGGAGCAAGCCTGTTGCAGATCAGCGTTCGCTTCCGCCTTCAGCGCTATGACGCACTGCTGAAGAAAGCCCTAAGCACCCTGGATAAGCAGCCCGTCGTTAACCCCACTTGATTTCGTCATGCGGCATTCCCGAAACACCTGCGTGCATGCGATCCATCGGAGGTTGGGATGAGCGTACGCGAACCCCAACGATTCGCCGCTTGCCGCAACGTTGGGTATCACTTCGTTCAAGCCAACCTACTTTCCGCGCTTCGCGATAGCATGAGCCGCCTGGAACCATGGAGTTCTTTCTTGTCGTCTTTCTCCGACCCTAACGCTGTCGCTCGCTACGCCGAAGGCCCTGTCCGACAGGTACCTGGCTTTCATGGCATGCAACAGATGGCAGCGCTGCTGCTTGCCGAAAGCGTGCCTGACGATGGCCAAGTCCTAGTACTCGGTGCCGGTGGCGGTTTGGAGTTGAAAGTCTTTGCAGACGCACAGGCGGGGTGGCACTTCGTGGGAGTCGATCCGTCTGCGGAGATGCTCAAGCTTGCGAATCTCACCTTGGGCCCACTCGCCTCACGCGTCGAGCTCCACCAGGGCTACATCGACACCGCGCCAGCGGGGCCTTTTGACGGCGCCTGCTGCCTGCTGACGCTGCATTTCCTGGCTGCCGAGCAGCGTCTACATACGCTGACCGAGCTAAGGCGACGCTTAAAGCCCGCTGCGCCGCTGGTGGTTGCCCACCACAGTTTTCCGCAGGCCGTCGCTGAAAAATCGCGCTGGCTGTCTCGCTACGCGGCATTCGCGGCGGCATCCGGCATTCCTGCATCGGATGCAAAAAATGCCGCCGCCGCGATCAGTGATCGACTGCCCCTGCTATCTCCCGAGCAAGACGTAGCCCTGCTAACCGAAGCAGGATTCGACAATGTCGAGCTGTTCTACGCCGGGTTTACCTTTAAAGGCTGGGTCGCCTACAACCCATCCTGAAGTGTCAGCCCCAACTTTTTAAGCGCAGCAGGTTCGGTCATAGGTTGAGGTGAGCGCAAGCGAACAGGCTGCGCGTTGATGGCAGACATCAACGCCCGGGTTCGCCGAACCATCGGCACGCGGCCTGAGCAGCGTCTTCTTGATCAAGGCTAGCCTCGGCGGCCCAGGCGACGATGCCATCCGGGCGCACGAGCAGCGCGCTCAAGCCCAGCCGATCTTTGACGTCGCTTGCGACATAGCCGATCCGATCGCTCCAGCCACGAGCAAGCGCACGCAACGGTGTATGGGCGTCGAAGTCCAGCCATAAACCTTTGCCCTGGCCGAGAAGCGCGCCGAGCCTGGTTCCGTCGACCAGCTCGAAGTCGGGCACGCTGCGCCCCGCCAGCGGGTGACTGTCCCCCAAATCGTAGCGCAGAGAAACACCCCATACGCGCTCGGCGAAGTAGGTCGCCCCGTCACCGGTGTCGATAAGATCGCGGATGATGGCTTCGAGCGCGCGTGAACTGCGGCTAGGCCGCATGAGTGCCACCTGGGCGCGCGACCAATCAAGAACCCGCACCCCCACCGGATGCCGTTCACTGCCATAGCTATCAAGCAAACCGGCCGGCGCGTCGCCGCGTAGGGTAGCGGCCAGCTTCCAGCCAAGATTCATGGCATCGCCAAGCCCAAGGTTGAGGCCTTGGCCGCCCAAAGGGGAATGGATATGCGCGGCGTCGCCAGCGAGCAACACTCGCCCTTTGCGGTACGCCGTCGCCTGGTGGGCGCGATCCGTCCAGGTGGTAGCAAGCTGAAGGTCGGTCAACGTGACATCGGTGCCGGAGATATGCCGCAGCACCGCCTGCACCTGCTCCAGCGTGATCGGCTGGGTTCGGTGGTAAGCGCCCGCATCGAAATCGACCATCGCGATGGTCCCGGGCGGCGAATAGGTATACATGCCCGTGGGTGTGTAGTGGCGGCCCGGACGGAGCTTATCCGCATCGGCCATCCCTGCTTGCACGGAATAGCCGGTGAACTCCGGATCGGTGCCGACGAACTCAAAGCCGCCAGCCTTGCGCACCGTGCTGCGCCCGCCGTCGCAACCGACAAGCCAGCGCCCGCGAAACATCTCGCCACGGGCGCGAATCGTCACTTCTTCGTCCGACTGGTCAAAGCCCTCGACGCTAAGGCCACGCCTGACCTCCACCCCCATCGCGTTCGCGCGAGCGGCCAAGGCAGATTCGAGCTGCTCCATCTCGACCATCATGCTGGTACCAGCCGGACTTGGCAGGCGGTACGGCCACTTCGACGTGTCGATGTTGTCTTCGTAAAACTGGATGCCGGCGAAATGGCCGCCCGGACGTCGCGCCTGTTGCATCCAATGCGCGGCAGTCGCAGCGCTGCCGCCGGAGTCATCCTTCGCGCGCTGCGGCATCGCCATGTCGCCCAGTAACCCGCGACGATAAAAGGCTTCGATGGTCGGCGCCGAAAGGCCACGCATCCCGAACGGAAGGCGTTTTAACGGAGCGCGCGCGTCCTCGGCTTCTTCCAGCACCAACACCGAAAGATCAGCCAGGCGCAGCTCACAGGCGAGAAACAAGCCGACAGGGCCGGCACCGGCAATCACAACATCGTAGATCATGGATTAAATTCTCAAGCTCGTGGGCAGCTACCGTGTGGCAGCGGGGGAGGTTTCGATTCGCTGGCGAGCAGATTCGACCCATCCGCATTTGGCCTGCGAGTTTGGATGACTGCGCTGGGATCGAAACCGGATCTAACGACTACTGGCCGAACGCGTCTTTCTTTAGGCTTGGCATCTTATTTCGCTCACGCTTCTTTGGCACTTATGTTTCCCCTGAGCTGATCAAGCGATCTTGCTCGCTTTTTTAAATCGCTCAACTTAAGTGACTCGTGCTCCGTCCACATGATCTCGGAACCATCCTGCAACGGCTCATAGATCGGAAGTAGCTCGGTTATACCTTCAAAGACCCATTGAACCGGAACAGCGTCTGGCCCACCTTCATACGGAGTCGCTTCTTGGCTGGCTATCGCTTGAACCTTGCGATACGCCTCGTCGAAGTCGCTGGCTTGGACGATAACGGTGTTCTCCCAGGCCAAGAATCGACCATCGGGGTCGTTGTTGCCCATGGCATTGAGTTCAATGAACCGCAGCAAATACGAGCCCACATACCAGCCGACCGGAGAGAGATATTTCGAGTAGGTAACCATGCCGCCAACATACCTCCAATTCATTGTCACTGAGCCAGATGAGGCTCTAGACATAAGATCATTCGTCGCCTTGCAGTCCAAGTCCCCTTCACCGACATATCGACTTTGAACTCCAGCCCCTATCGATCAATGCAACAGTTTGTTGAAATCGTTCGGCTGACGCCCGAAGTTCAGCGTTCGCGTCGGGTGCCTAATCAGGGGCATTGCTAATACGTCGAATTTAGCCTGCGAGTAGATCGGCAGAACACTTAGTTACTTATCGCGCCCCTTCGTGACATGCCATGCAAAGCACGCAGCAAGCTCCGTGGGAATACCTGGCACCTGCTGATTTACCCAGGATCGGATCTCAGCCTCTTCATCCTTCGTCGCACCACCTGCCCACGCATCGACGTAGTGAGTCGTCCGTGGATCACCATGGAAGAAAAGAAATGGTGGATCGGAAATTGGACTATCTACGTAGATGATTCTCCAATCGCCTTTTGAAAACGATTGCAGTACCGAGACGGAAGAAGCGCCCAGCTGCTTCGCGATAGCAGGTGCCCAGACATTTTTTTGCGACGTCGAGAGACGACGATCAATGGCTTCGCAAGGCGATGCCCACGCCTGCGCAAAACCCAGCCACAGGCTGAAGAAAACTAGGTAACGCATAAACTCCCGCTCCTTGAGCACTTCATCCGCGCTGCAGGCAATGATAAGGCTTGGCACCAGCGCCCGAACTAAGCAATGGATCAAGTCGACGGCGTCAACGCCAACCTATTCGCCAGTGGACGGCTCGGCAACACCGTTCTCATCGGCGTGCAAGAAAAGAGACCGAGCGAGCTAGCCCCTTTGTTTGTGACATCGCCACGCTTAGCCGATGCCCTCATTTCCAGCACTTCGTCACCCCACATTCTCATACTTCCCCATGATAATTCACCGGGGTTATCACCCCGTTCGTCCCGTTATTACATCGGTAAAATCACAAGGAGCTACATGATGAAACGCATCCTGTACCTGGCCGTGCAGGCTATCGTGAGCACGACTCTGTTTGGCATGTCGGCACACGCGTCGACCGCCCAAGCCACGATCGGCGAATTCGCAACACCCTCCCCCGCCAGCTCGCCGCAGGGCGTCGACATCGCCAGCGATGGTGGCGTGTGGTACGCCGAGACCACCGCGGGGAAAATCGCCGTGCTGCACCCGGATCACAGCTCGTCCGAATTCCCCGTACCCAACGGCGGGCAGCCTTTCATTCTCAAGGCGGGCAAGGACGGCATCTGGTTTACCGATAGCGCAACGCATGCCATCGGACATCTGGACCCGGTCAGCGGGAAGATCGACGAGTTTGCGATCCCCTCCGGCGCGTCGCCGTTCTTTATCCAGATCGCTGCCGATGGCAGCAAATGGTTTACCGAGACCGCGGGTGTCGGCCGGCTCTCTCCGCGCGGCGAGATCACCGAATGGTCGGTGCCGTTGGAGCATGCCGATGACAACATAGAGCAACTAAGCCTGGACCCGTTCGGCAACGTCTGGTTCGCGGAACGCAATTTCGATGGTGTCGGCGCGGCTGGCACGAACAAGGTTCGCCGCCTCAATCCATGGACAAATGTGATCAGCACCTACACGGTGCCGACGCTTGGAGGCACGCCTTCCGGCATCGTGGCGAATGCCAACGGCACGATCTGGGTCTCGGAGTACTACGCCAATGCCCTGGCCCTGCTTGTACCTGCCATCGCGCCTCACAGCGATGCCGTGGTCGTGCCCGGCACACACACGGCAAGCAGTCAGGTCGCCCCCGTAGCGCGCGTCGTGACAGCACGCGTGCCCAGCACGAATACGTCCGTGCCTCCCAGCATCCATACCGTACAGCCGTCCGTAACGCAGGGCTGGATCGAATACCCCATTCCTACGGCCAAGGCCGAAGCGGAAGACATGCGCGTGGATTACCTGGGGCGCGTCTGGCTTGAGGAAGACACCGGCTTGCTCGGTCGCCTCGATCCGCTCGTGGCTCGATTTACCGAGTACACGATTCCATCGGTCAACAGCGGCTACTACAACATCGCACTGGACAAGAGGACGGACTTGCTCTGGTTCACAGAGGCCGGTGTCTTCGCGCCAGTGGCTACCAAGATCGGCTATTTGAATACGCAGCATTGAGTGGAAGCATGACCGGCACCATGGGTGCCGCTCATGC
>NZ_JAPDPE010000148.1 GCF_026283955.1 Dyella silvatica
GCATGTGCCCGAGGCCACGCACATGCTGACCTGGGTGTATTCGGACAACGGCACGCCTGCCTCGTACCGGACCATGAACGGTTTTGGCGTGCACGCTTTCAAACTGGTCAATGCCAGGGGCGAGGTGCATTACGTCAAGTTCAACTGGCGCAGCGAGCAAGGCGTGAAAAATCTCACCGCGAAAGAAGCAGAGACGGTGCAGGGCAAGGATTTCAATAACCTCACCCACGATTTGTACGACGCCATCGGTGCCAAGCATTACCCCAAGTGGGATCTTTATGTGCAGGTGCTCAAGCCCGAGCAATTAGCTGGTTTTGCTTTCGACCCGCTCGATGCTACCAAGATCTGGCCGGGTGTGCCGGAGACCAGACTGGGCACGATGACCTTGAATCGGGTGCCGGATAATTTCTTCCAGGAAACCGAGCAGGCGGCCTTTGCGCCGATCCGCATGGTGCCGGGTATCGAGGCTTCGGAGGATCGATTGTTGCAAGGGCGGTTGTTCTCGTATGTCGATACGCAAACCTATCGCCTTGGGGTCAACAACCAACAGATACCGATCAACCGTCCGCTGGCCAGTGTGCGCAACTACAACCAGGACGGCGCAATGAATACCGGCCACACGAATTCGGATGTGAATTATCAGCCCAGCGAGGCCGAGGGCGCCTATGCCGACGATCCGCGCTACAAGGCGAGTGCACTGCCGTTGAGTGGCAGCACCCAGCAGCAGCGCGTGCATCGCACGATGAACTTCGAGCAGGCCGGCGAGCTGTATCGCAGCCTGTCGATGCAAGACAAAAGTGATTTGATCAGCAATCTGGCCGCTGATCTGGGGCAGGTCAAAAACACCAAGATCCGCGACACCATGCTGAGTTATTTCTATAAGGCCGATGCCGATTACGGCACCCGGCTAAGCAAGGCGCTCGGCGCCAGTCCAGACGATATCCAACGCCTCGCGCGAGCACTGTAGGCCTTCTCAGCTTGCAGTGGCTGGCGGTCTGGGAGGCATGCTCTCACTCCCAGGCCGCCGGCACCTATTCCCTTCCCCAAAGGTGCATAACCATGAAGCATGGGTTGGTTTTGTTCGTCCTGATCTTGGCCGCCTGCAGTGCATCGCATGCACCGTCATCATTGCCGGCCGGCACGGCAAACGGTGTCGCGAATGCCGCTGTTGCGGCCAACGAATCAAATACTCGCTCCGCTGCCGCTGCCGAATTGAAGACCTATTACTTCGAGGCGGCGCGCAGTGGCGACATCACGTTAATCAACGAGTACGTGAGCTCGGGTTTTCCGGTGGATGTACGCACGCCGCAGGGTTACACCGCCTTGATTCTGGCCGCGTATCACGGGCAGAAGGTCACGGTGGAGCGTTTGCTGGCCTTGGGCGCGGATGCCTGCGCGCGCGACAGCCATGGCAGCACGGCGTTGATGGGCGCGACCTTCAAGGGCGAGCTGGCGATTGCCCGGCTGTTGCTGAGTCAGCCATGCGCCAAGGTCGACGATCGCAACAGCTCCGGTCAAACCGCTGCGATGTATGCCGGTCTGGCAGGTAACCGGGCCTTGGTCGAGATGCTGCGCCAGCGAGGCGCCAACCTGTCATTGCAAGATCAGGCTGGCCATAGTGCGGCGTCGCTGGCACGCGGGCAGGGGGCCGACGATGTGGCGACATGGATCGAGCATCACCGCTAGCCGGCCGTCATGCCTGAGGCGAATGACGGCCGGCCGCAATGGTGAGTGCGCGACAGGCGCGTTACAGCATGCATTGGCCAGGGCAGGCGCCGCGCTGGGCATGGCGAGAAAGCTGGCGCCGGTGGGCTCGCGGTCGCCCGGCATCACGATCACTTCGACGCTATTGGGCAACTGGGCCATGCTGGCCAAGGGATAGTCTTTGTAGTTGCGCTGCTGGATCTGGCCGTTCTTGTAGGTGATCGCCAGATTGAGCGCGGTCGATAAAGCATCCAGGGTGGCGCCGGCGATCTGGCCTTCCAGCCCGGTCGGGTTGATCACGCGGCCGACATCGACCGCGCAGACGACGCGCTCAATGGTCAGCTTGTCGCGTTCCAGCGACGCCTCGATCGCATGCGCGACATAAGCGCCGTTGACATGCCAGCAGGCGATGCCCAGCCCATTGACGGTGCGTAACCAGTTTTTCCATTCGATCTGGTCGGCGACTCGCTTGAGCACGTTGACCAGTCGCTCGGTATCCAGCGTGGTGCCGAAGCCGTGCAGCGGAATCTGGCGTGGCTGACCGAGCAGGCGCAGGCGGGTGTCGAGCGGGTTTTCTTTCAACGAATGGGCGATCTCGTCGATAAAGCTCTCAACGGCAAAAGCGTTGTTCACATGCGGCATGCCACGCGCATGGCCGCCGGGTATCGACGACTGCAAGGCATACCAGTCGCTGCGATAGTTCGGCAGCAGGCCCGCGGGCAGTTGATTGACGTCGAGTTCGGACGTCCATAAGCGTTGTTCGGGTACCCCGCGACCGGCGCGCGCCGAGGCGCTGGCCAGGCGCTGGTTCCAGCTGATGATCTGGCGCTTGCGATCGAGGGCGGCGCTCAACTTATGCACACTGGCCGAGCGGTAGTAATCGTGGGTGAAATCTTCGTCGCGGGTCCACAGCAGGCGTACCGGCTTGCCGGCCGCTTTGGCCAGCATCACCGTTTCGGCGACATAGTCGTGATCAAGCCGACGACCATAGGCACCACCGACACGCGGCACGCGTATTTCGATCTGCTCAGGTTTGAAACCGGTCAGCCGTTGTACGACCGCCCAGGCTTGTTGCGGTGCCTGGGTGGGGACGATTAGCAGCGCGCGGTCTTTGTCGATCCGCGCCATGCAGTTCATCGGCTCGGCGGTGGCATGCGCCAGCCAGGGTTGCAGGTAGGTGGCCTCGACGCGCATGGCGGCTTTCTTGTTGGCCGCGTCCACATCGCCATCATTGCGCACCCGCGTGGTCGGCGCCTGCTTTTTGTCGTTGAGCAGGTCGATGGCGTGGGCTTCCAGCGCGGCGCTGCTTTCGCTGTCACTGCTGCCGGGCTTCCATTGCAGCTTGAGCTTGGCGCGACCCTGCAGCGCAGCCCAGGTGTTTTCAGCCAGCACGGCTACGGCCGGGGCAATAACCGTGCTGCCCAGCGGTTGACCGTGCTCGGGCAACAGCGGCAGCACTTGCACCACGCCTTTCACGGCTTTGGTTTCGGTCGCGTCGATGCCGTCGAGGCTGCCGTCGGGCCAGGGACAATGCACCAGCACCGCCACCAGCGCATCGCCGAATTGGTGGTCGATGGCGAAGCGGGCCTGGCCGGTGACAAAGGCATGGGCATCGACGTCACCGGCCGGTTGGCCGATCAAGGTGTAGCGATCGGCGGTTTTCACCGGTACCGGGTTGGTCGGTGGGGAGATCTTGGCCGCGGCCTCGGCCAGGCTGCCGTAGCCAAGACGGCGGCCGTCCGGCGCGATCACTACACCGGCCTTGGCCTGCAGTTGTTCGGCAGGCACGCCCAGCTGGCGTGCGGCCGCTTGCAGCAGCAGCCAGCGCGCCAGCGCGCCAACCTGGCGCAGGTCGGACCAGGCCGCGGTGGTCGAGGTACCCAGGCCATCCAGCTGGTGGCCGTAAATCCAGTTCGCCTCGCCGTTGCCGTTTTCCACGCCCAGGCCCAGCGGCACCACGGTAACGCGCTGCCAGTCGGCATCGAGCTCGTCGGCAATGATGCGCGGCAGGGTAGTGGCGTTGCCGGTGCCGCTGTCGGGGTCACGCGCACCGATCAGTACATTGCCGTCGGCATCGATGCGCACATACACGCCGAGGCCGTAAAGCGTGTCGCCAAGAAACGCCAGCGGCAACGGTGCGTCGGCCGCCGTGGCGGCCTCGAACGGCATGCCCACCACCAGCGCGCCTGCGCTACCTGCCAGCACTTTGAGAAAGCCGCGGCGCGAGAGTCCGCCCGTACCGTTCATGCCTGGCCTCCGTTGAGGCTGGCAGCAGCACGCATGATGGCGCGACGCACGCGCGTCTGGCAGCCGCAGCGGCAGAGATTGGGCAGCTGATCGATGTCGCTGTCCGAAGGATCGCGCTTGCGGTCGATCAACTCCTTGGCGGCAATCAACCAGCCTGGTGTGCAGTAGCCGCAGCCGATCGCGTCTTCGTCGATAAAGGCCTGCTGCAGCGGATGCAGTTTGCCGTCGGCGCTGGCCAGCCCTTCTACCGTCATCACCTTTTTGTCGGCCAGGTCTTTCATCGGCACGGTAATGGCGGAGACGGCCTTGCCGTTCACCAGCACCAGGTCGGCCCCGTTGCCGGGCTGGGCGCTGCCATATTTGGTGCCGGTGAGTTGCAGCACATCGCGCAGATACCACAGCAACGGCATGTGCGCGTCACCGGTGTGCCGGAAACGCTTGCCGTTGATTTCCAGGTCGATACCCTCGCGCGCCGCTTCAGGCACGATTTTGTTGCTGGAAATGCCGGGTGCCGCCTGGACCTGCGTTTGCGCCATTGGGAAACTCTCCTCACGTATCGCGTGCATTGTGGCATCGCGTGGGGGGATGAGCCTACCTTGGCCAGGCCTGATCAGTGAGTTCGTGAAGGCACGCGCGCGGTCTGCGCCGCCGTTCGAGATACCTTCAAACGGCTTGAACGCCAAGCTGCATGCTGGTTTTAAGGGCTGCGCCCCTGGGTGGCGCCCGCTGCTGCGCGGATTACTTGGGGTTAAACAGCCGCTGCCAGACCCAGTAAACCGGTACGCCCGACAGCATGATCAGCACGCCGATGCCAGTATTGACCGGGCTGTCACGCAAGCTTTGCACCACCACAAACCCCACCGTGGCAATGAAGATCAGCGGCAGCAACGGGTATCCCGGCACCCGGAAATCGACCGGGCCACGGTCGTGCTTGCGATACCAGAACAAGGTGCCGACACCAAACGCGCAGGCCAGCCAGTCGCCGAAGGTGGCGTAATCCAGCAATTGCCCGTAGGTGCCGCTCAACGCCAGCACGCAGGCCCAGCCGGTGAGCAGCAGCAGGGCCAGATTGGGCGTGTGATGTTTCGGGTGCAGCTGCGCTACGCTGCGAAAAAACAGCCCATCGGCGCCCATCACCTGCAATACCCGTGCGCCAGCGACCAGGGTGATATTGCAAAAGCCGAGTGTGGATACGGCAATGCCGATGGCCATCAGCTTGGCGCCGATCGGCCCGGCCACTTGTTGCATCACATCGGCGGCAGGCGTTTGACTGGCCGCCAACCCGGCATGTCCGAGCACGGCCAGATAGGCCACGTTGACCAGGCCGTAGATCAGGATCACCAGCAACATGCCGACGAACAAGGCGCGCGGCAAGGTGCGTTGTGGCTCGCGCACTTCACCGGCGAGGTTATTGAGATAGGTGAAGCCGCTGTAGGCAAACAACACCGGCAGCGCGGCCCCCATGAAGCCGACGCCACTGCGTGCCGGGTCCAGCGCGAATATCGGATGACTGCCCGCGTGTCCGCTGCCGATGCCGGTAAAGAACAAACCGCAGACCACCAGCATCGCCACGGCCAGCAGTTTGAGCAAGGTGAACAGGTTTTGCAGCTGCACGCCCAGGCGTAGGCCGAACAGGTTGATACCCGCCACGAACACCAGTCCACCGGCTGCCAGCGGCGCAACGGAGTCTTTGGGCAAGCCGAACACCGCGGCCGAATAACTGGCGAATACCGTGGCTACGGCAGCGGCCGAGCCGGAATAAATCACCAGCAGCATGGTCCAGCCGAACAGAAAACCGGCCAATGGCCCCAGCGAATCGCGTAGGTAGACATAACTGCCGCCGGCACGCGGGCGTCGCGCACCGAGTTCGGCGTAACACAGCGCGCCGATCAAGGTGAGTACGCCGGCGCCAACCCACATCAGCAACAGCGCCAGCCCCGAATCGGTGCGCTGCGCGATGATGCCCGGGTTGAGAAAAATGCCACCGCCAATAATGCCGCCGACCACGATCAGGGCGGCGTCCCACATGCCGAGACGGCGGAGATAGCCGCCGGACGAGGAGGAATCGCTCATGAAATATTCGCTGCGGGAAACCGCAGACGAGCATGGCGGTTGGGTGAGGTGACGGCAAGCCCCTGAATGAGAGCTAGGGCCTGTTCACGCTATGGTGGCGAGCAGGGCGCTTGGGCTGGCGGTATCGCCATGGCATTCCTGGCGTATGCGCCGCGCCACAACCTCCCCCTGCGAGCAGGGGGAGGCGTGCTGACGATGATTAGAAACCGCTACCCAGGAACAAGGCGAAATTGGTCACGTTGAGGGTGCCGATGCCTGCGCCGGGGTTGTAGCCACGGCTGCCTTTATAGAACCAGTTGTCGCCGGCATTGATGTCGTTAAAGGCCGACCACGAACCATAGCCAAAGACGTTCTGCAAGAAGTAGATCTGCGGGTTCCAGAAACCGACGCGGTGGCCGGAACTCTGGGTGAGCAGCGCAGAAATGCCATTGAGCTGAGGCGCCACGAAGCTGGTGCCGCCTTCGCCGCTACCGACGCCGCCGTCGGCGGTGGAAACGAAGATGTAGCCGGTCTCCGGGTCCGCGTTCAACGAAACGTCCGGCACGTTGCGACCACGGAAATTGCCCGGCAGGGTCAGCAAGGTCAGCGGCGTGGTTTGCGTATTGCCTGGAAAGACCAGGCTCGGGTTGAGCGCGATCAGCGATTGATTCGGCTGGCTGCGCTGGATGCCGCGGGTAAAGAATT
Organism: Dyella silvatica; assembly: GCF_026283955.1. GTDB lineage: Bacteria > Pseudomonadota > Gammaproteobacteria > Xanthomonadales > Rhodanobacteraceae > Dyella_C > Dyella_C silvatica. Next base: position 6,709 of record NZ_JAPDPE010000148.1, read on the forward strand.
GATACACCGGCTCACGCCAGAACACGCTGACGCCGCCGCCGCCGCCGGTGGAGAACAAGTCGTAGCGACCCGGGCGAATCTTGTCGAGGTATGCCTGCAGATAGCTCCAGCCCCACACGCTTTCTTGGGTGACGGAGGCCTTCGGGCCGCCGGCGAACTGATAAGTGAACGGCGTGGTGGTACCGCCAGCTGCGGTGATGAACGGGTCCGAGGCGGGTGCATCGACCGTCAACGGCGCATTGAACAAGCTGTGACCCAGCGCGCGGACGGTGTCATAGGCGCCGGAGTCGCCCGACGAGGCAAACACCGACTGACCCTGCACCGCCGCTTCCAGGAAGATCTGGTGGAAGGTGCGCAGTTCACCGGTAGAGTCACCGCCGGTGAGCAACGAGTCGTAATAGAAAACTTCCGGGCTGCCCCAGCTCGACGAAATGGTATCGGCGCGATTGTCCGAGACCGCCTGATTGAAGGCATCGATGAAACCGTTGCCGGCGTTGGGTGCGTCGTACACCAGGATGTCGGCGAAGGGGGCCAGGCCGCCTGATTGCTCCACGTCGAGCGAGGTCTCGCCGCTGCCGGCCGCCGCGCCGATCGCGCCGCCGCCGTCGACATGCATCTGGGTAATGCGATTGGGTTTGGTGGCCAAGCCAATCATATTCCAGTAGCTGTACGCATCGGCCGGATAGAAGTCCGCCAGCGTGACGATGGCGATGGTCGAGCCCTTGCCGTTGATGCCGGCGTCATACAGCGGATTGATGTTGTAGAAGTTGGCGACATCGCCGACGGTGTATTGCCCCGGCACGCCGCTGGCGGTGCCATTGCTGGCGGCCTTCGCGGTCAGCAGGCCGCTGGCCATCGGCGCCACGCTATTGGGCGCAGGCGCGGGCAGGTTGGCGTGCAAGTGATGCGCCACATATTTCGACTCAGTGTTGAGGCCCGCGGCCATCACCACCGTATTGGCGATCGCCGCCGGCAGCGTGGTTGCATGGCTCGGGCGATGAAAGCGCTTGCCTTCGGCCGATTGATAATCGCGAAGCGTGGTTTGAAAAGCGTGGTTGAACTGGCTGATCGTACCGCGCGTCTTGATCGCGAGATGATTCGCGGTCACTTCGGTGGCAGCAATGCCGTTGCTCTTCAAAAAAGCCTGCACTTGGGCGATTTCTGCATCGGTGGCGCCGTATTGCTGCGCGAACTGCGCCGTGCTGAGAAAGCGGTGATACGCGGGGTCGCCGGGCGTCACGCTGCGATAGGCATAGTCTTCCAGAGCTTCCTGGTGATGTGCATTGAGCACCAGGGTGACGTTGATGGTTTGCGCGGTATTGGTGGTGCCGACATCGAGTGCCGGTTGCACTTCGCTGGCGGCGGTTGTGCCGGCAACGCCGCAAAGCAGCAGTGCGAGAGATGTGGCGAGGGACTTGCGATGCAACTGCGTAAGCATGTGACTATCTCCGGTGGCGAAGAAGTCTGGCGCGAAGCGGCGACATGAATCTGTGACGGCATCACGAAGACACCGCCACCGCACTTCGGCCAGGCCGTAAAGCGCATCTACTAAAAAAAACGTATGACCCCTAATACGTATTGCCGTCGTTGCGGTCGCGTCCCCCTGTAGATCGACACCGCCCTGACTGGTGCAACGCTAGCGCGTGTGAATGTTTTGCGAAAGTGTCTGTGCGAGCGCAAGTTTTTGCGAGTAACTAGGCGTTTTATTGCTTGCCCAAGCCGTGTGCGAAAGGGGCGAAGTCGGCGTTGTTTTCGTCGCATGGCGACAGCGAAACGCAACGGCGATATTTACAAGGCCAAGCAAAATCTCCAGCTCAAAGGTGCGCTGCCGGGGCCGCCACTTCACGCCCGGCATCGGCAGCAACGACTAGGCGGGTGTCGGCGCCGGTGATGACCAAGCGCCGAACTTCCGCCTCGGCCTGAGCTGCGGCAATGATCAAGTCACCTCGAGGCTTCGCAGGCTCGCCCGAGATCAACGCGTTTCCGGCAACGCGGCCATGTATTCGGCCTGCGCGGGATACCGTTTTCGCTGATTCCGTGCTGATTTCTGCGCGCGAAATGATTGCGTGGTTCGAGTATTTTTGTTCATAAACAGTCAGTTGACGCGTTATTCGCAGGTTGTTGTTGGCTGTTCATTACAGAATATTTACAATGCGCGTTCCGCTCGGACATCCCCCATCTGTGGTCCGGGCGGCGGACTTTCAAAAAATATAATGGAGCTACCCCATGAATAAGTTTCTGACGGCTGCCGTGGCTTTGGCCATCGGCGCAGCTTCGACTGCTTCGTTTGCTGACACCGGCAATTTTTTCGTCAACGGTAACCTCGGTACCTCCGACTACCGCATCAGCAACGCTTTCGGCGGCCTTAATGCCTCCGGTGCGAACCACACCAGCGTAGACAAGAAAGACCTGGCCGGCGCCGTGCGTATCGGCTACCGCTGGAACAGCGTGGTCGACTACGGTGTGGAAACCGGTTACGTCAACCTCGGCAATGCCGAAAGCCGTATCGCCAACGACAGCAGCCATGGCTCGCTCAAGCAGAAAAGCCGCGGCTGGCTGCTCGGCGGCAACCTGAACTACAACATCAACGACAGCTGGTACGTTTCGGCTCGTGGCGGCTGGTACCGCGCGCACAATGCCTTCCAGGTTCGTAGCTACACCCCGATCGGCAATTTCCGCGGTTCGTCTTCCACCACCGGCACCGGCGAGTACTTCGGCGTTGGCGTGGGCTACAACATCAACAAGGCGTTCAGCGTCGGCGTGAACTACGACAATTACCACAGCAACGGCAATTCGTCGGATGTGAACAAGCTCAGCACCAATGTGGCGATGTACTCGGTGTTTGGCGAGTACCGCTTCAACTTCTAATCGCAAGCGCTCGTATCGAGCTTGCTGGAAGTACCACGACGGCCGCCTTGAGCGGCCGTTGTTTTTGGTGTGTCGGGCCGCTTGCGGCACAATAGGCCGCTTGCGCGTTGCGAACTACTGGTTTGTGGCGCTACCTCAGCCGATTGCACCCCATCCCGTAGCCACAGCCGCCGCCATGACCACGATTAAGCAAGACGACCTGATTCAAAGCGTTGCCGACGCTCTGCAATACATCAGCTATTACCACCCGGTGGACTACATCACCCATCTCGCCGCCGCCTACGAGCGCGAGGAAAGCCCCGCCGCCAAAGATGCGATGGCGCAGATCCTGATCAACTCGCGCATGGCCGCCGAAGGGCATCGGCCGCTGTGCCAGGACACCGGCATCGTCACGGTGTTTCTCAAGGTCGGCATGAATGTGCGCTGGGATGCCACGATGTCGCTGGAAGACATGGTCAACGAAGGTGTGCGCCGCGCTTATAACGACCCGGACAACAAGCTGCGCGCCAGCGTGCTGGCCGATCCGGCCGGCAAACGCAGCAATACCAAGGACAACACCCCGGCGGTGATCAATGTGTCGATCGTGCCGGGCGATACGCTCGATGTCATCGTGGCGGCCAAGGGCGGTGGCTCGGAGGCGAAGTCCAAGTTCGCCATGCTTAATCCGTCCGATTCCATCGTCGACTGGGTGCTCAAAACCGTGCCGACGATGGGTGCCGGCTGGTGCCCGCCGGGCATGCTGGGCATCGGCATTGGTGGCACCGCCGAGAAAGCGATGCTGCTGGCCAAAGAGGCCTTGATGGAGCCGATCGACATCCAGGACTTGATCGCACGTGGCCCGAGCAATCGCGCCGAAGAGCTGCGCATCGAGTTGTACGACAAGGTCAATGCGCTCGGCATCGGTGCGCAAGGCCTGGGCGGTCTCACCACCGTGCTCGACATCAAGGTCAAGGATTACCCGACCCACGCGGCCAACCTGCCGGTGGCGTTAATCCCCAATTGCGCGGCGACCCGCCCTGCGCATTTCACCCTGGATGGCTCCGGCCCGGTGATGCTCGACCCGCCGTCGCTGAAAGACTGGCCGCAGCTTACCTACGATGCCAGCAAGGGGCGTCGGGTGAATCTCGATACGGTGACCCCGGCCGACGTCGCCAGTTGGAAACCCGGCGAGGTGCTGTTGCTCAACGGCAAGTTGCTCACTGGCCGCGATGCCGCGCACAAGCGCATGGTTGAGATGCTCAATAAGGGCGAGCCGCTGCCGGTCGATTTCCGTGGCCGCTTTATCTACTACGTCGGTCCGGTCGATCCGGTGCGCGACGAGGTGGTGGGCCCAGCCGGCCCGACCACGGCTACCCGCATGGATAAATTCACCGAACAGGTGCTGGCGCAAACCGGCTTGCTCGGTATGGTCGGCAAAGCCGAGCGTGGCCCGACCGCGATCGAGGCGATCAAAAAGCATCAATCGGTGTATCTGATGGCGGTCGGCGGTGCGGCTTATCTGGTGTCCAAGGCGATCAAGGCCAGCCGCGTGGTCGGTTTCGCCGACCTCGGCATGGAGGCGATTTACGAGTTCGAGGTGCAAGACATGCCGGTAACGGTTGCCGTCGACTCGCTTGGCAGCTCGGTGCACCAGACCGGGCCGAAAGAATGGCAGGCGCGCATCGGCAAAATTCCTGTCGTGGTGGTCTGACCGGATGGCGTCGCGCGCCCGGCGCGGCGCCGCTTTGAATCACTGCATGGATGAATGATGAAACGTTTACTGCTGGCCTTGCTGCTGTTGTCGCCATTTCAGTTGCTCGCCGCGAAAGAGCTGGCTTGCCAGTCGGCGGTGGTGCCGGTCGATGGGTTTTATCTGGGCATTCCAGAAGACAGCGCCTTGCATCTCTATGCGGTGATCGATGGGCATTGGCAGCGTTACCCGGCCAAATTGAGTTTTCCGATGCCCGCCGCAGCGAAGCGTCCGATTTTCAATCGGATGATTTTCAATGAGCGGATGATCGGCGTGGCAGGTCGTGACGCGGTGGAGTTTTTCGAAGGGCCGGTTTACGAGGGCGAGGTGTGGGAGTCCAGGGGCAGCATTCCATCGCCAAAACTTGGCGATGGCGAGGTCTACGTCAACGGGCTTTATTCCACCGAGAAAGAGCTGGTGGCAATCGGTCCGCATCGCATGGTCTCGTTC
>NZ_JAPDPE010000149.1 GCF_026283955.1 Dyella silvatica
ATATCGACCGAATGCGCCTTGATCTGGAATGCACTCAGCAGTGCTTGCGCGCGGTCCGAATCCGCCCGCACCTTAGGCAATTGCTCCTGCACAAACTGTAGACTTTTGGCGGCCTCGGCCGCATTCCAATCGACGTTTTGGTGCACGTACCACTCGCACACATGATCAAGTAACGCGATGGCAACTGTCGGGTTGGCATTCTGATAAGACAATCCAATGATGCCTGAGTCCTTGCCCAGCTCATTCGCCTGAATCGCCTTTTGCAGCGCGGTGATCGTGGTCAGTACACGCTCACGCCGGACATTGAAACGAGTGCCTGGATTCGCTCGCAGCTTCTTAACCAGCAGCGTCACTCCCTGCCCGCTCGCCGACTGCCCCACGCGGCCTTGCAGCAACAGACCGCGGTCATCCTGCAAGCTGTAGGTATCATTTTCGCCGGCGGTCAATGTCAGCGACTTACCAAGCAGGTCGTCACGCAGGCTGATCTGCGCGAGCTCAAGCTGCGAACCGCCCCAGTCGTAACTACGCATACCCAACCATGGGCTAGCCAACTCGCCGGGGTGCGCGTTGCGAAAGCGGCGCGCGACACCGGTACCGAACAACGGGAAATACCGCGGTTCAACCGTGATATCCAGCTTGAGATCGTTCACCGCATTGCCAATCACCGTGCGCGAGGTGATTAGCGCAATCTCGGTGGTCGCCTGTGAATTGGAAGCACCCAAGGTTTGACTCAGAGCACTCAGGCCAGGCAGGTCTGGCACCTTCTGCTCCACTTGCACGACGGCGGTCGACTCATAGATCGGCATAGCCAGTAGTGCATAGGCAATGCTGCAGATCATGAACAACCCAGTGACGATGATGATCAGCCACTTGTGATCCACCAACGTACCGAGCATGGCCTTTAGGTCGAGCTCTTCCTCATCACGCACAACGTTGCTGATGTTTGACATGGAGACTTTTTAGTTGGGAAGGGGGACTACAAATACGGCAACCAGCGCGACACGCCGTGATCGATCAGCTTATAGACGTGTTCGAACGCGGGGCGCTGCTGGCCGTAGGGATCGGGGATATCCTGCTCGTCCTGCCACTTACCCAGCAGAAATACCTTGCCACTGGCCTCCGGTGCCATACGGGTGATGCGGGCCGCATGGGCCTTCTCCATCACCAGCACCAAGTCCGCCTGACGCAGCATGTCGGCATCGAGCTGTTTGCCACGATGCGCACTGCCGTCAATGCCATGCTCACGCAGCAATTGCTCTGCGGTGACATCCATGGGACTGTCTTCGAGTGCACCCAAGCCTGCGCTGGATACACCGACATGATTTGGCGGCAGTCGCTGCCGCAACAAATATTCCGCCGTGGGGCTACGGCAAATATTGCCCACGCAAACAAGCAAGATGTTTTGAAACACTGCTTTGCCCAATCTCTGCAAACAAAGTTGAGGCCACACTCGGCGACCTGAACCCGACATCCCCCTGTTTCACCAACTCATGTATTGCCGGATGAAATTTCAAACATGGTAAACGAAGATCAAAACACCATAGCGAGAATCACGCCACGAATTGATCCTTAACACGAAGCCATACAGGTGCGGTTACAACAACGTTCTGCAAGGTGAAAGTTATGTATGTAGAACTTTAAGAATCAGTACAGACAAACGTCTTCGACACGCATCATCGATGCCACTATGTTTACCGCAGTAGCAAGTCATCAAGAAGCTGTGAAGCACAAACACCACGTGAGCTCTTGTGTTCATGGCCATATAGGTCGCCAAGAAGATGAGCCTGCGCATGCCCTAGCCACAACTAGAACTCACTACCGCGCAGACAACTCATAAAAAGCACTCAAAGCTATGGACCCATGTCGCGCAGCGGGAAGATCCATGCTTTAGCGCCATCACACCAACTAGACATGATCGAGTGGCAGGCGAAGAAACCAGCCCCCTCTTTCGACCTGCTGTTGACTCACCTCATCTGTGGCGCATGAGAATTCAATCACCGCTAATCGATGCCGCACCACAAGCACGGCGCCACTCCTTGAGAGACCCAGGCGATTCGCGTGCATCGAGACTCAACGCTACCCAGGCGCTGACGTAAGTGCTCTACCCGCACCTGCTACTGTCGCGAATAAATGCCATGAGACGAACCTCAGCAGTCCGACACAGATCATCAAACGAGAACCCGGCCGATCACTCCCAACCCTTCTGCCGCGATCGAAGAAGCCCATCCGGTCGGCTGATTGAGGCTCAAGTCACCCACGCTTCTCAGGTCGCAAGCAAGCGCTCGCGAAAATAATCGCGGCGCAGGTGGCATCCGACATTTTCTGCCATGTGCAGGCACCGTCACACACAGATAAATGGCCGTAACGTGCCCGGGGGCCCGGCGCCGGCCAGAAAGGAAGCGTTGCAAAAAAGACTCAAGAGCATGCGAAAGCAACCCGCCGGCTAGCCCACTGGTTGCTTTAATGCAGCGAGCCAGGCCCTCAGCTTAGAGCAGCCCGCATCATCAATAAGCAAGCGGGCCTGCAGAACGCAAACCGAACACCCCACGACCACCTATGCGCGATAGGACGCAGCAGCATGCATTAGGTACACGCCTTAGCCGTATACCTAAACGCCACAAGGGTGATCGATACGTTAAGCCTGCTTACTTACGCCGCCTGAGTCTGTAGCGAATCACCGGACCGAAGGTCCAGGCCCAGCCGACGATAACGATCGCCATGATAATTCTTGCACCCAACGGCCCCATACGCCCCCCAAAGCGTAATTTCTTATCGAGCCATAGTGATAGCTGTCACACACTGCCGCAATACGGAGAATTCCTAGGTCTTCCAGCCATAGCGGGTACCGGCAAATGACTGCCATGCGGCACATCCCGTCAGAGACAGGCAGCGCGCCCAGATGCACCGTACCTACTCGCCCCCATTCCACCTACCCTCAAAGCCCGCCATAGGCCCGGCGTGTCGGCATAGTTGGAGACGTGATGTGCCCTGGGTCGGCGCGGAATCCGTTTCGCGGCCATACGAGAACTCGCGCGCGCGGTTAAACCGCGAGCTGACGCGGCTTTGCCAGCTGAAACCGCGTGGTAAACGGCATTTCTCCGGCACTGAGCACAGGATGCCGGGCAAAGAAAAAGCGCCACATGGGCGCTAAGTCTTTGATTGCGATGGAGGCCCAGGTCGGAATCGAACCGGCGTACGCGGCTTTGCAGGCCGCTGCATGACCACTCTGCCACCGGGCCATCGCGTAAATCCTACCTGGTGCAAGCATCGGATTCACTTAAAAAACAAAACCTCGGATTGCCGAGGTTTTGCAAAACTGGAGCGGGAAACGAGACTCGAACTCGCGACCCCGACCTTGGCAAGGTCGTGCTCTACCAACTGAGCTATTCCCGCATCTGAGCCGCGAATCATAGCAGAACCGGTTCCGTTGTGAATAGCTACAACGTGCTTTTTTCGGTCACTGAAACGATGAACGGTTGAACCTGAGTAACTTTGGAAAAACAAAGCCCCGTACGTGTCCGGGGCTTTGTTTTGAAACTGGAGCGGGAAACGAGACTCGAACTCGCGACCCCGACCTTGGCAAGGTCGTGCTCTACCAACTGAGCTATTCCCGCATTGGAGTCGCATTCTAGCGAGTAAATACGGCTCGTCAAGCTTTTGTCATACGTCGATTCATGCATCGCGCTTGCTTGAATCTTCCAGCATCTCTGCGCTGCGCAACATCGGCCATGCCGCCCGCAAGTAGTGCAAGCCGGACCAGATCGTCAACACCCCGGCAATCACCAGCAGCGCCTCGCCGACGTGATAAAAACGCAACGCCTCTGCATCGTGCTGCACGATCAACACCACCAGCGCAATCATTTGCATGGCCGTTTTGAGCTTGCCGACGAAGGCCACCTTGATCGTGGCGCGCATGCCGATGCTCGCCATCCATTCGCGCAAGGCCGAAATGCTGATTTCGCGCCCGACGATCACCGCCGCGGTCACCGCCATCACAATGCCAGGCCAGCCACCACGGTGCGACTCGACCAGCAGGAACAAGGTCACGGCGACCATCAGCTTGTCGGCGACCGGATCAAGAAACGCCCCGAAGGCCGAGGTCAGGTTAAGCCGGCGAGCGAGATAGCCGTCAAACCAGTCAGTGATGGCCGCCAAGATGAAAACGATTGCTGCGGTGATGTTGTGACCATGAAAAGGCAGGTAATAGACCACCACCATGACGGGCAGCAACGCTACGCGGAATATGGTTAACCAAGTTGGCAGGTTAATGCGCATCTGCGAGGCCACGATCAATCCCCTTGATCCGCATTAATTCCTCGACACCGGCCGCCTCTACCCCGGCCAAGCCACCGAAAGCCTTTAACAAGGCCGAGCGACGACGGGCACCGATACCCGGCACATCCTCAAGCACGCTGCGCTCACGTGCCTTTTCGCGCCGTTTGCGGTGCCCGCTGATGGCAAAGCGATGCGCCTCGTCACGTACGGCAGCCACCAAATGCAGGGCCGGGGAAGCCGGCCCTGGATGCAGCTCGCGGCCAGAGTCAGCCAAAACCAGCGTTTCTTCGCCGGCACGCCGACCCGGGCCTTTCGCCACGCCGATAACCTGGATCCCGGAGACCCCAAGCTCGCGCAGCACGTCCAGTGCCTGAGCCACCTGGCCGCTACCGCCATCGATCAACAAAATATCTGGGCGCGCGCCCTCTCCTTCTGCAAGTTTGCGGAATCGCCGAGTAAGCGCCTGGTGCATGGCGGCGTAATCGTCGCCCGGCGTGATACCGGCAATATTGAAGCGGCGGTAGTGCGATTTCTCCGCCCCCTCAGGGCCGAAGACCACGCAGGACGCGACCGTAGCCTCGCCCATGGTGTGGCTGATGTCGAAACACTCGATGCGGCGCGGCGACTGACCCAATTCCAACAGTTTCTGCAAATCGTCGAAGCGGGCACCCAGAGTTTGCCGGCTGGCCAGGCGTGCGGTAAGCGAGGCTTGCGCATTACGCTCCGCCATTTGCAGAAAACGCGCGCGCTCGCCACGAACCCGCGCCTTGAGCTCTACCGCTCGTCCGGATTGCTGGGTCAGCAGCTCGGCCAGAATCGCCTGGTCGGCCAACTCCTCGCCAAGAATCAGCTCACGCGGCACCGGGCGATCGAGATAATACTGGGCGATAAATTGAGTCAGCACATCGGCTGGCTCGGCATCCAACGGCAATCGCGGAAAGAAATCGCGCGTGCCAAGGCTGATGCTGTTGCGGAAAAAAAGCACGCTGACGCAAGCCAGGCCTGATTCAATGCGGCAGGCGATCACATCCATATCGGCGCTCGCGCCCTGCACATGATGCTGCGCCTGCAACTGACGCAAAGCCGCTACCTGGTCGCGAATGGCAGCTGCACGCTCAAAGGCCAGGGTTTTGCTGGCGCGATCCATGGCTTCGGCCAGTTCGTCGATCACCACGCTGCTTCGGCCATCGAGGAACATCTCGGCGTGACGCACATCGCTGCGATAGTCGTCCACCGAGATCAATGCCACGCAGGGTGCGCTACAGCGGCCAATCTGATGTTGCAGGCATGGACGCGAGCGATTACGAAAATAGCTGTCCTCGCACTGGCGCACCTTGAATAGCTTTTGCATCAGGTTAAGGCTTTCACGTACGGCAAACGTGCTCGGGTACGGCCCAAAAAAGCGCCCAGGCAGGTTACGCGCGCCACGATGAAAGGCCAGCCGCGGATAGTCTTCCCCGCCTGACAGATAGATATATGGGTAGCTTTTGTCATCACGCAGCAAGATGTTGTAGCGCGGCTTGAGCGACTTGATCAGCTGGGATTCCAGCAGCAAGGCCTCGCCTTCGGTTCGCGTTACGGTGATCTCGACCCGCGCGATCTGCGCCACCATGGCGGCAATGCGCGGTTCCATCCTGGGTTTGAGGAAGTAGCTGCCTACCCGTTTTTTGAGATTGCCGGCTTTGCCTACATACAACAATTCGTCGGCATCATCGAAGTAACGATAGACACCGGGCGAACTACTCAGGTTACGGACAAAGGACTTGCCGTCGAAGGGGTGCGGCGTAGTGGGCTGCATGCGGAGATTTTAGCCCGATTGGATCGCTGATAGGTCGTGGGTGATCAGCCAAAACGCAGGCGTCTTATCAGGCCCGCTACACCACGCTCGGCCAACGCAACAGCCTCGGTGAAACCGGCGCGCGCGCCGTAATACGGGTCGGGGAAATCCAGCGGCGGCGACACCCGCGCCCAGTCCAGAAACAAGCCGACTTCAGCCTTGGCCTGAGCGCAGTCGAGACGAGATACGTCGCGCAGATTGTCGCGATCCATGACCAGCACCAAGTCATTGAGCTTGAGATCATCCGCTTGAATTTGCCGGGCCTGATGAGCGGTCAGGTCATAACCCGCCCATGCAGCCGCGGCGCACATACGGGGGTCGGCACCGCTGCCGGCATGCCAGGCTCCCGTGCCGCAGGATGCCACGGTCACGTCCAGGCCCGCACGAATCAGCTCATGACGAGCCACGGCCTCAACCAGTGGAGAGCGGCAGATATTTCCCAGGCACACGAAAAGTATGCGTTGCATGTCAATGCTGCGCGCGCAGCCATTGTTCGGCACGCTGCAGATCACTCAAGGTATCGATGCCTGGCGGAAAAGGTTCGGGCGTAAGGCGCACGGCAATCGGGTACCCATGCTCGAGCACGCGAAGTTGCTCTAGAGACTCGGCCTGCTCCAACGCCGTGCGGCTGAGGCCGGCGTAGCGCTTCAGAAACCCAGCCCGATAGGCATAGATGCCGATATGCCTTAAGAACGGCAAGCCGGCAGGCAATGCATCGCGATGTTCCGCGAAAGCATCACGCGCCCAGGGCAGCGGCGCCCGGCTGAAATACAGGGCGCGGCCAGCGGTCGCTCGCACCAGCTTCACCACGTTCGGGTCGAACAACTCGTGGGCGTGAACGATTTCTGTGGCCAGTGTCGCCATCGGGGCATCGTCCTCGGCCAATGCAAGCGCTACCTCACGAATACCAGCCGCAGGTGCGAAAGGCTCGTCACCTTGCAGGTTCACCACGATGAGGTCGTCAGGCCAACCGTAGTGCGCGGCGCATTCGGCCAGGCGATCGCTGCCGGACGCGTGGTCACTGCGGGTCATGCAGATTTCGACGCCCTGCCCGGCAAGCGCATCGGCAATCCGTTGATCATCGACGGCCACCACCACCTGGGCCGCACCCGCCTGCAGTGCGCGCTGGGCCACGCGCACCACCATCGGCACGCCACCGATCTCACGCAAAGGCTTGGCTGGTAGCCGAGTCGAGCCATACCGGGCGGGTATGGCGACAATAAAGGAGGGAACAGGAGAAGACATAAACGCCATTAGCCTGCTTGAGCAAGCGCAAAACCGCAGCCATTGGCCAATTCGAGAAAGCCGGGAAACGAGGTGGCGACGTTAGCGCAGTCATTAATCCGAATCACCCCCTGCGCCAGCAAGCCAGCTACCGCAAAGCTCATCGCAATACGGTGATCGCCATGACTCACTACCGTACCGCCGTTTAGCGTGCCGCCTTGAATCAAGGCGCCATCGGGGGTTTCTTCGATGGCTACGCCGACGGCGCGCATACCTGCTGCCATCGTTGCAATGCGATCGGATTCTTTCACCCGCAGTTCGGCCGCGCCGCGAATAACGGTGGGTCCTGCCGCGACGGCTGCGGCAATGAACAGTACCGGCAACTCATCGATCATGTCCGGCACCAGCGCCTCCGGCAGTTCAATGCCATGAAGTGGCGCATGACGCACGATCAAATCACCGACGGGCTCGCCGCCGCTTTCATGTTCGTTCTCAACCCGAATATCGGCCCCCATCAGGCGCAAGGCATGCAACAGGCCGGTACGACGAGGATTCAAGCCGACCGACAATAGACGTAATTCAGAGCCAGGCACGATGCAGGCAGCGACCATGAAGAACGCCGCCGAGGAAAAATCCGCCGGCACATCGACATCGGTCGCACGCAAGGCATGCCCACCCGATAGCCGCGCCGAACCCGGTGCAAAAGTAATCGGCCAGCCAAAGGCCGCCAACATGCGCTCGGTGTAGTCGCGCGTCGGATGCGGCTCGATGACCTCGGTCTCGCCTTCGGCATACAGGCCTGCGAGCAATAGCGCGGACTTCACCTGTGCGCTGGCCACCGGCAGCGTGTAGCGAATGCCACGCAGGGCTTGCCCACCGCGTACTTGCAGCGGCGGCAAACCATCCCGGGTGTCGATCTCTGCGCCCATCTGGGCAAGTGGCTCGGTTACCCGGCGCATCGGCCGTTTCGACAAAGACTCATCACCGATCAGCGTGCTATCGAATGTCTGTCCCGCCAACAAACCCGCAAGCAACCGCATGCCGGTGCCGGTGTTGCCGCAATCCAGGGTTTGCTTGGTGCCGCGCAGGCCATGCAAGCCAACACCATGGATAACCCGCTCACCGTCGGCAGGTGTTTCGATGCGTACACCAAGCTGCGCCAATACCGCAGCGGTAGCCCTTGTGTCCTCGCCCTCTAAAAAGCCGCGCACGTGCGAGCGCCCTTCTGCCAAGGCGCCCAGCATCAGCGAACGGTGCGAAACCGATTTATCGCCAGGGACACGCAGGCTGCCTTGCAGTGGTTTACCCGCCCGGCTCTCCCAATCCAAGCGATCACTCATGGCAGGGCCACCGGGTAAGAGCCCAGCACGCGCAATTTCGCCGCGCTTTCGCCGATCTCTTGCACGGCCGCTTGCAGGCTGGCGTCCTCGATATGACCAGATACATCGATGAAAAATGCGTATTGCCACTTACCGGTATGCGCCGGGCGTGACTCAATCCGGTTCAAGCTGACGCCATGCTTGGCAAACGGGCTGAGCACATCGTAAAGCGCACCCGGCTTGTCGTTTACCGTGATCAACAACGATGTGCGGTCGTTGCCGGAGGGTGGAAACAGCGAGCGGCCAATCACCAGAAAGCGGGTCGTATTGTCGGCGCGGTCTTCAATGGCCTTGGCCACGGTTTTCAAACCATAAACGCGACCTGCCGTTTCACCGGCAATCGCCGCCGCCTCATCCGCATGCCGCGCCAGCCGCGCCGCCTCGGCGTTGCTGCTCACAGCGATGCATTCGACATTGGGCAGATTGATACGCAGCCACGTCTTGCACTGCTGCAAGGATTGCGCGTGGGCGTAAACCCGCTTGACGTCTTCCAGCCGACCTAGTTGCGAATGCAAGCATTGATGCACACGCAGTTCGACCTCGCCACAAATGGTGGCATCCGAGGTAAGAAACATATCCAGGGTGACCTGGATCATGCCCTGGCCTGAGTTCTCGACGGGCACGACGCCAAAGTCGGCATGACCGGCCGCCACCTCCTGGAACACTTCTTCGATGCTGCCCAAGGGCAAACCGTAGGCCGCATGACCGAAATGCTTGCGTACCGCCTGCTCGCTGAAGGTACCCTCAGGACCGAGAAAACCGATCTTGAGCGGGTCTTCCTGCGCCAGGCAAGACGACATGATCTCGCGAAACAGCCGTACCATTTCGGTATCGGACAAGGGACCACCATTGCGGTCCACCACCATGCGCAGCACATGGGCCTCGCGCTCAGGGCGGTAATAATCGATCGCGGAAAGCCCCTCGCCCTTGACCTTGGCGACCTCCTGCGCCCAATTGGCGCGCTCGGAAATCAGCTCTTGAATCTGCTTGTCAATGCTGTCGATGCGCTCACGCACCTGGGTGAGCGGACCACTCTTATCGGGTTTGCGTTCGTCGGTCATGCTACGGCCGTCTGGATAGAAAGATGTCTCATCGGATGGTACATGGCGCTCACAGTGGCGCAAGCCCGAAATTCACGATCCACCGCTGCACGATCAACCGTGGCGTGCGGCAAAGTCGCGCATAAAGGCCACCAGCGCTTCGACCGCCTCAGGCGGCACGGCGTTGTACAGCGAGGCACGCATGCCACCCAAGGCCTTATGCCCTTTCAAGGCAAGCAGCCCGGCAGCTTCCGACTCCTGCAGAAAGACGGCATCCAGGGAGGCGTCATGCAGTGTGAAGGGCACATTCATGCGCGAGCGTGCGGCAGGATCAATCGGATTGCGGTAATAGCCGCCGGATTCGTCGATGGTCCGGTACAGCAGCTCGGCCTTGATACGGTTACGTGCCGCCATCGCGACCAGCCCGCCTTGTTGCTTCAGCCATTGAAACGTCAGCCCGGCGAGGTACCAGCCCCAGGTGTTGGGGGTGTTGAGCATGGAGTCATTGGCGGCATGCTCGGCATAACGGAAGATTCGCGCCATCGGCCGGGTCGGCCGCTGTAGCAAGTCGCGCCGCACGATCATCACCATCAAGCCCGAGGGGCCGATGTTTTTCTGCGCGCCGGCGTAGATCAAGCCAAAACGGCTGACATCGATCGGCTCCGACAAAATGTTCGACGACATGTCCGCTACCAACGGCACCTGCCCTACTTCGGGAATGCCGTGAAACTCCACACCATGAATGGTCTCGTTTGGCGTGTAATGCACATAGGCCGCAGCGGGATCCAGCTGCCAGCTATCCCGCGCCGGCAAGCGCAGATAATGGTCAGCCTTGCTGCTTGCCGCGATGTTCACGCGCACGTAGGACGCAGCCTCGCTGGCGGCCTTCTCGCTCCAATGACCATTGATGATGTAATCGGCACGGTCACCCTCGACCGCCAGATTCATGGGGATTTGGGCGAAATGCTGGGTAGCGCCGCCTTGCAAAAAGAGCACGGCATAGTCGGCGGGAATGGCCAGCAACTCTCGCAGATCGGCTTCCGCTTGTGCGGCCAGTCCGATAAACAACTTGCCGCGATGCGATAGCTCCATGACCGAGGCACCGCTGCCGTTCCAGTCAAGCAACTCACGCTGTGCACGCTCAAGCACCGCCTGCGGCAATGCCGCCGGACCCGCACTGAAATTCCAAACCCTGCTCACTGGCCGCTTCCCGTGAATATCGTCACCGCATTATGCCGATGAGACGAGAGCCAGGGAACGTGGGCAGCCTAGAAGGAGAAACAACATCGCGTGGAACATTGGAAGCGCGGCGATAGCTCGACCGCGTCGCTTCATCGATCAAGCGTCGTGGCTCAAAATCGCACCAGCAATACCAGCGCAATACCCAAAGCCAGTGCCGCTGCCGTAACGATCAACCACCAGACTTCGCCGCGCGGACCCGCATCTTCTTCCGGCAAACGCTCGGGGGCGGGGGGCGGCGCCACGATTTCGGGCTCCAACTCCATCCCGGGTGCATCGACGATGAAACGGTGCATGGCAAGACCCAGCTGGTCGCCGGGCTGCAACACGGTTTGCTGCACCTCAACTCCGTTGACGCATAGCGGATAACGCGCCGATGACTGGGTAGCCTCAAGCAGTAATTGCCCGTCTTGCCAAAAAATGCGCAAAGCCGCGCTCTCAGCCTGAGGCAATTCGAGCGAATAACGCCCCATCGGCCCCAGCGTCAGTGTGTCCTGCAGGGACAGCACTCGGCCAGACAACGGCCCGGCCACGGCACGCAAAGCCACCGTGCACCGCCCCTGCTCGGAAACCGGGATCGGCGCCCGCGGCGACGACGAGGCATCGTCGGCGCAAAGCAGCATG
>NZ_JAPDPE010000014.1 GCF_026283955.1 Dyella silvatica
GCATGCGCCATCAGCAGCGGATTCTTGGCGCCGGCGATGGCTGAATTCATCAGTACGCCATCGCAACCGAGCTCCATCGCAATGGCGGCATCGGAGGCGGTACCTACACCGGCGTCGATGATGATCGGCACGCTGGCGTTTTCGATGATTTCCAGCAGGTTATAGCGGTTCTGGATGCCCAGGCCTGAGCCGATCGGCGAGGCCAGCGGCATCACCGCGACGCAGCCGATGTTTTCCAGGCGCTTGGCCAGAATCGGGTCGTCGCTGGTGTAGACCATCACGTCGAAGCCATCGGCGACCAAGGCTTCGGCTGCCTTGAGGGTTTCCACCACGTCGGGGAACAGCGTGCGCTGGTCGGCCAGCACTTCGAGTTTGACCAATTTGTGACCGTCGAGCAGTTCGCGCGCCAGTTTGCAGGTGCGCACGGCATCGACGGCGTTGTAACAGCCGGCGGTGTTCGGCAGCAGGGTGAATTCTTCCGGCGGCAAGGCATCGAGCAGGTTGGGCTGGCTGCTGTCCTGGCCGATGTTCACCCGGCGAATCGCCAGGGTTACGATCTGCGCGCCGGCGGCCTGGGTGGCGCGGCGGGTTTCGTCAAAATCCTTGTACTTGCCGGTACCGGTGAGCAGGCGTGAGCCATAGCTGGTGCCGGCGATGATCAGCGGATCGGCGGAATCGTGGGTTTTGATATTCATCAGTAGGCTCTTCATTGGCGATAACGCCAGGACGGTGCGGCAAGCGGGCGTGAATCAGCCGCCGCCGATGGCGTGAACGATTTCGACCTGGTCGCCCTCGCTCAGGACCTGGCTGACGTGCAGGCTGCGCGGGACGATTTCATGATTCAGTTCCACCGCTACGCGGCGGCCGCCGTAACCGGCTTCTTCAAGCAGTTCGGCGACGGTGATGGCGGCGGGGCAGTCCCGTGGACTGCCGTTGAGCGTGATATGCATCGGGCTATTGTAACGACAGCGGCCGGGGTTGCCGGTAGCGGCGGCGTGCATCCGGGAAGAAACGCTGTCAGCTGAGCCGGGTTGCCACCGACTCGATGGGGCAGGGGCGTTGCATGTGCTGGCTGCCCGCCTGGTGACTCAACGCACAGCGGGCCATGGCGGCGTTGCGCTGTGCGTCAGCTTTGGCTTATCGATGATCGGGCCAGGATCGTGGCAGGAGTGGAGGCAAAGCCTTTGGACTAGTTCCAATGCTTGGCGCTCCCGGTTACCATCCGCCGACGACGCGGGTGTAGCTCAATGGTAGAGCTGTAGCTTCCCAAGCTACTGACGAGGGTTCGATTCCCTTCACCCGCTCCATCCCCCCTGCTCCACGAGCTTACCCAGACCCTGCACCGATATGGCGGAACTCATCACTCTCGGTTGGCGGGAGCGGCTGGCGTTGCCGCAGCTCGGCATTGCCACGCTCAAGGTCAAGCTCGATACCGGCGCCCGCAGCAGCTCGCTGCATGTGGATACGCTGGAGAGCTTCGAGCGCGATGGCGCGACCTGGCTGCGCTTCGTCGTCGACACCGACCGGCGCCAGCACACCCACATACATTGCGAGGCGCCCGCGCTGGATCGCCGGGTGGTCACCGATACCGGTGGCCGGCGTACCGAGCGCTGGTTCATCCGCAGCGAAGTCCAGTTGGCCGGGCGGTCTTTTTATGCCGACATCAATCTGACCGATCGCCGCCATATGCTGTTTCCCATGTTGCTGGGACGTACCGCGCTGCTCGGGCGGTTTGCGGTCGATCCGGCGCTTTCTTACACCCAGCCACGGTCATCGGCCGTAGCTACGGACACTCCATGAAGATTGCCATACTGTCTCGCAATGCCCGTTTATATTCGACTGCGCGACTAGTCGAGGCGGCGCGTGAACGCGGTCACGTTGTACGCGTGCTCGACCCCTTGCGCTGTTATGTGCGGATTGCCCCCGGCGACGTGGCGATTCGTTACAAGGGCAAGGCCCTGCGCGACATCGATGCGGTGATTCCGCGCATCGGCACCTCCAGTACCTTTTATGGCACGGCGGTGCTGCGTCAGCTGGAAATGATGGGGGTGTACACCCCCAACCCGTCCGATGCCGTGCTGCGTGCCCGCGACAAGCTGCGCTGCCTGCAGATTCTGGCGGCGCAGGGGCTGGACATGCCGGTCACCGTGTTCGGCGATAACCCCGACGACACTAATGACGTGCTGGCGATGCTGGGTGAGCCGCCGCATGTGATCAAGCTCAACGAAGGTAGCCAGGGCACCGGCGTGGTGCTGGCGGAGAAACGCAGCGCCTCGCAAAGCGTGGTCGAGGCTTTTCGCGGCTTGTATGCCAATTTTCTAGTGCAGGAATTTATCGGCGAGGCCAATGGCAGTGACTTGCGCTGTTTCGTGGTCGGCAAGAAGGTGGTGGCGGCGATGCAACGCGATGCCAGCCCCGGTGAATTCCGCGCCAACCTGCACCGTGGCGGCAGCGCCAGCGCGGCGGTCTTGAGCGCCGACGAAAAACGTATTGCCGTGCAGGCCGCTGCCGCGCTTGGCCTGGGTATCGCCGGCGTGGACTTGCTGCGCTCCAAGCGCGGTCCGTTGCTGCTTGAAGTGACTGCGTCACCGGGCCTGGAAGGCATCGAAGCGGCCACGGGTGTGAACGTGTCTGCACAAATCATTCAGCATCTGGAAAAGCACGCCAAGCCGAAAAAGTGATGCGACCTCACGGATTAACGGCGCAGTGAGTACGGGTTAACTGTGCCGTAACTCTGGCCACCTTATAAAGGACTCGCTGTTAGCTGTTCGACACTTCAACCGAAAGGTCAGTGACTGCAGATGACGGCATCGGGGCAGTACTTGAGCCCAGGCGCGCCGGCCACTGTCGACGTACCTGGGCCTTTTTCTTTCTGCCGTTTAAAAATGGGATGAAGCCTTGTTCAGTTTCGCCCTGGCGATCTGTTTCCCACTTACCCCATCCAACTTGTTAATTGTTAAGCTGGCAGCCCGGCCGGCCTGTGCGTCGGCTGCGTAGCGGAGTGACGCATGCGCGTACTGGTGATTGAAGACAATAGCGATATCGCAACCAACATCGGCGACTATCTGGAAGACCGTGGCCACGTGGTCGATTTCGCCGGTGACGGCGTGACCGGCCTGCATCTGGCGGTAGTCCATGACTTCGATGTGATCGTGCTCGACCTGACCTTGCCCGGCATGGACGGCCTGGATGTGGCGCGTAAGCTGCGCCACGAGGCACACAAGCAAACGCCGGTGCTGATGCTGACCGCGCGCGATTCGTTGGAGCACAAGCTCACGGGTTTCGACTCCGGTGCCGACGATTACATGACCAAGCCATTCGCGCTGCAAGAGCTGGTTGCGCGGTTGGAGGTCCTGGCGCGCCGGGGCAAGGGGCCGCAAAGCCGCGTGCTGAAGGTCGATGACCTTACCTATAACCTGGACACCCTCACGGTCACCCGCGCCGGCAAGTCGATCCAGCTCAATCCGATCGGCCTGAAATTGCTGCAAGCGTTGATGGAAGCCAGCCCGTCGGTGGTTACGCGGCAACAGTTGGAGCAGCGCGTATGGGGCGAAGGTCTGCCCGATAGCGATTCGCTGCGTGTGCATATTCATGGCCTGCGTGCGTCGATCGATAAGCCGTTCGACAAGCCGTTGATCCATACGCGGCATGGCATTGGTTATCGCATGGTCGAGCAGGATGCAGTCTAGGCGTAAGTTACGGTTTCGCCTGGTCGTCTCATTCGCGCTGTTCGGCTTCGGCCTCAGCGCGTTATTTGCGTTTGCGGCGTTGAATATTCGCTCGCGGGTCGAAGATCAGCTGGTCAACTCCAGCCTGTACGACGACGCCAAATGGGCGAACCAGCAGGCTTATGCCGGCAAGCCCAGCGGCTCGCGCCTGCTTACGGGCACTGTGCTTAGCGACCGCACGCTCTATAAAGCACCCCTGTCATGGCAAAACCTGCCCAGCGGTGTGCACAATATCGATGAGCCCGATCCCGATACCGGGCAGGTTCGGCACTACAAGCTGGCCGTCTATCGCGAAAACGGCATTATCAGCTTCATTCGCTATGACGCGTCGCGCGAAGAGTTGGGCAAACGACAGCTACTCATCAGCGTGATCGGTGCGGTGTTTTTGTTTGGCCTGCTTTCCTTGGCCTTGGGTCTGTGGCTTTCGCGCAAAGTGTTGAAGCCGGTAAGCGATCTGGCCCGTCGTCTGCGTGACTTCCGTAAGAGCGGTAAGGCCGAGCCTTTAGCGCCGCATTTTGCCGACGACGAAGTCGGTGAGCTGGCGCTGGCATTGGACGAATACTCCGGCCGGCTGACCGCGATGGTCGAGCGTGACCGCGAGTTCAACTCTGACGTAAGCCATGAGTTGCGCACGCCGCTGGCAGTGATCTCAAGCACTACCGAATTACTGCAAGGCTCGCCCGATCTCACCGACAAGTTGCGCGAGCGCCTCAAGCGTATCGAGCGTGCGTCGCGCCAGGCCAACGAAATGATTGAGGCGTTGCTGCTGCTGTCGCGGGCTGAGCGGCGCGGGCCTACCCGTGGCGAGAAGACCGATGTAAGCAAGGTGGCGGCTGACGTCATCGAGAGTCAGCGCCCGCAAATGCGTGACAAGCCGTTGGAAATCGAGCTAGTGGTACACGAGGGCGTCAGCGTGAATGCACCGGCTTCGGTGTTGTCGGTGGCGCTGACCAATCTGATCGGCAACGCCATCAAGTACACCTTGGCCGGCATGGTTACTGTCGTCGTCGGGCAAAGCCGCATTGAGGTCATCGATACCGGCCCAGGGATCAAGCCAGAGGATGCCGAACGGTTGTTTCAGCGTGGTGTGCGCGGTGAAGGCGCTGGTGGTAGCGGTGCCGGTCTCGGCCTGGCGATTGTGCGCCGCCTGTGCGAGCTGTACGGCTGGCAGGTGTCGATGCGTCCACGCAGCGACGCGAACGGCGCGATTGCGAGCATCGTATTCGGCTGATCCGGCTTAGCTGATCCTCGGCCGTCTATCTTCTTGATGATCTGATTCGCTTCGCTTTGCTATGCAGGGCGAAGCGAGAGGCTGCGCAATTCCCGGCAGCCTGTGCCCCTCATCCGGTCTACCGCCCCTGACCAGCATCGAGTGCATGGGCTGTTACAAAGGCGCTTCCGGTCTGTGACGATAATGTGTGAAGCGGCAAATATGATGATAATAAAGTTACCGCGTTGACAAATATTTCATTATTAAGTTGGCCGGTTTGTTTGGGTTTACTCATTGACGAATATTTCATTATTCGTCGATTGCTTGAGCGCTGAAATACGGATCTATCCGGGATATTTTGCTGCGTTGCACAAGTTGTGACGCGGCGCACATTTTGCCCGATGGACAGGCCATTTATGACTGCCGATACTCAAGCTATGGAGCGGTTTTAAGGCCTTTTTCCGCGCATGTCGGCGGGCCGCACCAGCAGCATCACGGAATTTTCATCACGATTATTCAGAATAGGTACACCTATTAATCGGTGGCGCTAATGCCATCGATTGATGGTGGTTGCAAAGTCTCTTAATTCACCTTGAAAGATAAAGTCTGGCTAGTCCTTTAAGCACGGTCATTTATGGCCGTGGCGGCGGTTTTTTGCCGCTTGAAAACGCCATACCGCAGCGGCGGCGACGCCCTTGCAAACGACAGCAGCATTGACCACGAGAGACGAGGAAGTCTGTGGTCGCGACGGGGGTAGGTGGCGATGGATCGTCGCGCACCGCAGCGGCGGCAGGCGTACTCGAAGGAAGGAGTGCGATGAACGACGAGCGCAGTGTTTCGTTACCGCTGACCACCGCTCAGCGTGGCATGTGGATCAGCCAGAAGATCGGCGGCGCCGACTCGACCATGAACATTGCCGAGGCGGTGGAAATCTGCGGTCCGGTGCAGCCTGCATTATTTTTGCAGGCCTTGCGCCAGGTGACCCGTGAAGCAGAGACCCTGCGTGTACGCATCGTTGAAATAGACGGCAAGCCGCGACAAATCGTGCGTGCCGAATACAACGGCGAGTTTCCTGTGCTCGATGTCAGTCATGAGGCTGACCCGCGCCAGGCCGCCGAGGCATGGATGGTGGCCGAGCTGAGCCGGCCGGTTGATATGGCGAACGACCCGCTGTGGGTGAGTGCGTTGTTCAAGGCCGCTGAAAATCGCTATTTCTGGTATCAGCGCGCGCACCATGCGGTTTACGACGGGCATAGCGTGGCCATGGTGGCCCAGCGTCTGGCCGAGCTCTATACCGCGTATGTCGAAGGCCGCGAGCCGGCGCCTTGCGAGTTTGGTGCGCTGTCGGACCTGATCGAGGCGGAGGCCGCCTATCGGAACTCCGATCGCTTTCATCGCGATCGCCAGTTCTGGAGCGAGCAGCTGGCGTCGTTGCCGGAGGCGGTAACCCTGGCCCGCGGTAGCCGCCGCCATGGCATGGGTGGTCTGCAGCGCAGCGTCGGTCATTTGCCCAGCGCCACGGTCGAGAAGCTACGCGAACTGGGCAAACAGCATGCGGCGAGCTTGCCGCAGGTGCTGATCGCCTTGGTGACGGCGTATTACCAACGCATCACCGGGGCCAGCGATCTGGTCATCGGCATGCCGGTGGCCGGCCGTGTCAATGCGGTGGTGCGCGCGGCGCCCGGCATGATGGTCAACATCGTCACGCTGTGCCTGTCGTTTACACCGCAGTTGAGCGCGGTGGAGCTGTTTGCCCAAGTGGCGCGGGTCATCCGCCAGGCGCTGCGGCATCAGCAATATCGGTTCGAAGATTTGCGGCGTGAGTTGGGCCTGATCAATCAACAGCAACAGATCGCCTGGCTTGGCGTGAATATCGAGCCCTTTGACTACTCGCTAGATTTCGCCGGCGCCAGCTCGATTCCACACAATATTTCCAACGGCTCGATTCAAGATCTCACGGTATTCGTTTACGACCGTGGCACCGGTGCCGATCTGCGTTTTGATTTCGACGGCAACCCGGCGCTCTACAGCATGGACGAGCTGAATGAGCACAGCCGCCGCCTGATCCAGATGATCGACGGCGTGCTGGCCGAACCGACGCGTCCGCTGAGCCAGATCGATCTGCTCGGTGACAACGAACGTCAACGCCTGCTGCTGGATTTCAACGACACCGCCGCGCCGCTGGATCCACCTAGCCTGCCCGCATGGCTGGCGGCGCAGGCCGCACGCACCCCGGATGCGCCAGCGGTACAGTGCAATGGCCGCCAGCTGACTTACCGTCAGCTGCATATGCGTAGCGTGGAGCAGGCACGCTGGCTGATCGACGACGGCGTACGCCCGGGTGACATCGTCGCCGTGGCACTGCCGCGCAACGAGCAACTGTTGATCGTGTTGCTGGCCATCATGCGCACCGGCGCGGCGTACCTGCCGATGGACCCGGACGGCCCGGCCGGCCGCCTGGACGCGATGCTCGATGATGCCAGGCCGGTGGTGCTGGTGACCGCGCTGGAATGGCGCGAACGATTCGTGCGCGGTGGGCTATTGCTGGTGCATCCGGAAGAAGTGCGCGAGCTCTCGGTAAAACCGATGGCCGAGCCCGATCGTTCCACCCCCGATGGGGTGGCCTACGTGCTGTACACCTCAGGCTCCACCGGACGTCCAAAAGGGGTGGAAGTCACCCATCGCAATCTCGGCAGCTTCCTGCAAGCCATGCAGCACGAGCTTGAGCCTAGTGCGGCGGACCGCTTCCTGGCCTTGACCACGGTGACCTTCGATATCGCCGGGCTGGAGTTGTTCCTGCCGTTGACCGTCGGCGCGGAGGTGGTCATCGCCGATGGCGAAACGGTGCGCCAGCCGCCGGCCTTGGCGCGCTTGATCCAGCGCGCCAAGGTCACCGTAGTGCAGGCGACGCCTTCCCTGTGGCGTGTGCTGTTGAGCAGTGCCGAGTTGCGCCTGGAGGGCATTCACGTGTTGGTCGGTGGCGAGGCCCTGAGCGGCGAACTGGCCGAGCGGCTATTGCAGCGCGCGGCGCGGGTCACCCAGATGTACGGCCCCACCGAGACCACGGTGTGGTCCACCACCATGCGCTTGAGCGCGGATGCGCTCGACCCGCCGCCGATAGGCCGGCCGATCCGCAATACCCGCGTTTATGTGTTGGACGAACAGCGGCAACTGGTGGCTACCGGCGCAGTGGGCGAGTTGTATATCGCCGGTCCCGGTGTCGCCAAGGGCTATCTGCATCGCTCGCAATTGACCGAGGAGCGCTTCCTCGACGATCCCTTCGCCGCGGATGGCAGCCGCATGTATCGCACCGGTGACAGTGTGCGTTGGCGTGAGGACGGCTGCCTGGAATTTGTCGGCCGTCGCGACCAACAGGTAAAAATTCGCGGTCATCGCATCGAGCTGGGTGAAATCGAGCATGAGCTTCTACAGCTACGGACGATCGCCGCAGCCGCGGTCGTGGCGCATCGTGACGAGCTAGGCGAGCCGGTGCTTGTCGCCTATGTCGTGCCGGCTGCCGGCGAAGCTATCGATGCGGATGAGTTGCGGGCCGAGCTGGCGCAGTATCTGCCGGAACACATGATTCCGCCGCATGTGTTGGCGCTGGAAAGCTTGCCGCTGAGTGCCAGCGGCAAACTCAATCGGGCCGCGTTGCCGGCACCGCAGCGCGTCCGGCATTCGGCGTATGAAGCGCCGCGCAATCCGCTGGAGCAAAAACTGGCGGCGCTGTGGTGCGAGACGCTGGGCCTGGAGCGGGTCGGCATTCATGACAATTTCTTCGCCCTGGGCGGCGACTCGCTGAGTGCGGCCGAGATGATTACGCGGTTCCCTGCGCATTTCGCGATGGAACTGCCGCTGGCCAGCCTGTTCGAAGCCTCGACCATCGCCGGCTTGGCGCGCTATCTGCAACAGGCAGAGAGCCAGGGCGATTTGCTCGGCGCGATCTTGCCGCTGCGCGCGGCCATCGGCAATCGGCCGTTGTTCTGCATCCACCCGGTCGCGGGCCTGAGCTGGGCATATAGCGGTCTGCTTCGTCACCTCGATGAACGGCAGCCGGTCTATGGCCTGCAATCGCGCGCACTGCGCGATGCCGTGCGGCCTGAAAGCATCGAACACATTGCCGCGGACTATGTGGCGCAGATCCGCCAACTGCAGCCGTACGGCCCCTACCGCCTGCTCGGCTGGTCCTTGGGTGGGTTGATCGGCCATGCCATGGCCGCGTTGCTGCAGCAACAGGGCGAGCGGGTCGAATGCCTGGTGATGATGGATGCTTATCCGTTCGTCACCAACGAGGTGAATACCGACGAAGCCGCCGAAGTGCAATCGGTGCTGCACTTCCTCGGCTTCCACCGGCAGGCGCGTGAAAACCCGCCCGCCAATATGGATGAACTGATCGAACTGTTGTGCCGCGAGTACAACGTATTCGAGCTGCCGCTGATCCAGGAACTGCTCAAGGACGATCCGCAATTGATCGAGCGGGTCGCCGCGCTCAGTCGCCATCATCTGACCCTGGCGCGTCGTTATCAGCCGGCGCGGATCGATACCGATGTGTTGTTTTTCCATGCCACGCAAAAGGGCCAGAGCGACCTGGCCGGCGTACTGCATTACCAGCCGCGCGCCTGGCAACCCTGGGTCAGTGGTCGGGTCGAAGTGCACGACATCGATTGCCACCATCAGGCCATGCTGGATCCGGTGCCGGCGGCGCAGATCGCCCGTGTATTGCAACAGCGACTCGATAGCCGCCATGCGGCATCGGTCGCCTCACTAGCCTATGCGCAAGGGGTGCCGGCATGAGCGGTCCGACGATTGCCATTTTCACCATCGGCACGCAGGGCGATATCCGCCCCTGCGTGGCACTCGGTATCGGCCTGAAGAAGGCCGGTTATGCGGTGCGCATCGTCACCAGCGATAACTTTGCCGAGATGATCCGCTCGGCCGGGCTGGAGTTCTTTCCGTTGACCAGCAATTTCCAAACCTTGCTGGAGAATGATCGCGGCCTGGTCGACGAGGGGCTGGACATGCATTCAATTGCAGCCGCTGACACCTTCGAAAATCTTGCCGCCGACCGTGTTCGTCGGTTCCAAGCGCAAGTTGTCGCCGGCCTTGAACATGGGCGCCTATCAACTGCTGCGGTTGCTGGTGTGGTCGGTGATGAAGCCGTGCATCAACGGCATCGTGCGTCCGCGCCTGGGCTTGCGCAAATACCCCTGGTACGGCCCTTATTTCAGTAAAAACCTGCTGAGCACTCGGGTGCTTTACGGCTTTAGCCGGCATGTCATGCCGCCGCCGGCGGACTGGCCGGATACCGTCAAGGTCGCGGGCTATTGGTTTCTCGATCAGCCGCAGTGGCAGCCGTCCGAGGCCTTGAGTGCGTTTCTAGAGGCCGGTCCTAAACCGATTTACATTGGCTTCGGCAGCATGCTGAGCAGCAACACCGAGGCTTTTACCAAGATGGTGCTCGAGGCGGTGCGCAAGAGCGGACAGCGCGCGGTGCTGGCGACCGGCTGGGGCGGCCTGGATGGGGTAGACGGCAGCCAGGACGGCAAAATGTTTTTCATTCGCCACGCGCCGCACGATTGGCTGCTACCGCGGATGTCGTGCGCGGTACATCACGGTGGCGCGGGCACCACGGCGGCGGCCGTGCGCGCGGGTATTCCCTCGGTGATCGTGCCGTTCTTTGGCGATCAACCGTTCTGGGCGCGCTGCCTGCAGCGCGAGGGCGTGGCGCCGCCGGCACTGGATCGGCTGGATTTGCGCCCCGAGCCCCTGGTCGAGGCGCTGCTTGCGGCGCAGCAACCGGCGATGCAACAGGCCGCACGGCGGCTGGGGGAGCTGGTGCGCGCCGAAGACGGCGTAGACACCGCGGTGCGCCAGTTGCAAGCGTGGAAGCTGCTGCCGCAGCTTGCTGTGCAGTCGGCACCGCTGGCATCGGCACGGAGTGCTGCATGAAGCTTGGTTGGTCGAATCTGCTGGGTGGCATCGGCGTGGCTGCGGCCTTGCTCGGCAAGGCCGCCTTCGTGCGCAAGCCGGTGGCACTCAGTCTTGAACAGCGGCTGGCCATGCTGCCGCTCAGCAACGCCCCGGTGACCGCCGCGGTGACGATACGCTGGAACGAATACCAAGTGCCTTTCGTCGAGGCGGCCGATGACCGCGACTTGATGGTGGCGCTTGGCGTCGTGCACGCGCATCTGCGCCTGGGCCAGATCGAAGTGATGCGGCGCATCGCCTATGGCCGGATTGCCGAGATGGTCGGCCCGCTGGCGGTGGAGATCGACCGCTCGCTGCGCCTGTTCGATTTTGGCCGCGCAGTACCGGCCATGCTGGAAAGCATGAGCGATGAAGACCGTCAGTTAGCCGAGGGCTTCGTCGACGGCATCAATCACGTGTTGATGGATGGTGCCGAGAAACCCGCTGAATTCACGTTGCTCGGGTTCAAGCCGGAACCTTGGACCCTGACCGATCTGCTGACCGTGGGCCGGTTGGCCGCGGCCGATATCACCTGGCTGGTGTGGATGCGTCTGCTGCCGCATCGCGAGCGCATTGCACCGGCCGTATGGAAGGCTTTATGGGCACGCTTGCTGGAAGGCGGCATGCCGTCGGCACTGGCTGCGCAAGAGCGCAATCTGGGCGAGCGTGCGCTTGCGGCGATGTTGCGCAGTGGCAGCAACAGCGCGGCGGTGGCGGCGCGCCGCACGCGCAATGGTGCGGCGATGGTCGCCAGCGATCCGCAGTTGCCGCTGGGCCTGCCTAATGCGTGGCTGATCGTCGGTATGTACTCGCCGAGTTTTCATTGCGTGGGCGTCATGATGCCGGCGCTGCCGTTCATGCTGCTTGGCCGCAATCGCTGGATTGCCTGGGGCGCCACGAGCCTGCATGCACAGGGCAGCGATTTGTACGACGTCAGCGAGCAGCCAGCCGAATCGATCGTTGCGCGTACTGTGACGGTCCGGGCGCGCGGCGCGCGCAGTCGCCGGCTGCAACTGCGTGAAAGCGCCTTGGGGCCGATGGTTTCCGATGGCTTGTTGCTCTCCTCAAAGCAGTCGCTGGCCTTGCGCTGGATCGGGCATCAGCCCAGCCAGGAAATAGGCGCCATGCTGGGTGTCGCGCGCGCCCGCGATTGGGAGTCTTTCCATCAGGCACTGCGCGGCTATGGGGTTTCCGGCATCAACATGGTTTTTGCTGGTAGCGATGGTCGCGTGGCACACGTGCTGGCCGGGCATTTGCCCAAGCGCCCGCAGGAGGCGCCAGACGATCTGGTGCTGTCGCCGCAGGCCGCCACGCATTGGCAACAGGTGGCTGACACCAGCGGCATGCCGGTGCGCTTCGATCCGGCAGAGGGCTTTGTCGCCTCGGCGAATGATCGCCCGCGCGGCGGGGATTTCCCGGTCGGCTATCTGTTCGCACCACCCGCCCGCGCTGAGCGCCTGGCCGCCTTGCTGGGTGGTACCCAGCCACTGGATATCGATGATTTGCGCCTGGTGCAGCGTGATGTCGCCGGGCCAGGCAGCCTGCGCCTTCGCGATGCCTTGCTGACCGCGTGGCCAGCGCCGCCGCACCAGCCCGCGCAGCAGCGCTTGCTGGACGCGTTGAACTACTGGAATGGCGATTACAGCCAGGATTCGGTCGGTGCTCTGGTCTTCGAACTGTTGCTGGCCGGTGTCGCCAAGCAATTGAACGATAGCCATCAACTGCGTGCCTACCAGACGGTATGGATGACCCAAAGCCTGTTGCTTGAAGATTTCACCGCGTTGCCTGCAGAGACTTTGCGCAAGGCGGTGGAACAAGCCTTGCCGGCGACGGCTAAGCAACTGCAAAAGCATGCGCGCTGGGGCGAGGTGCATCGTATCCGCCTGAAACATCCGCTGGGTTACTTCCCGGGTTTCGGGCGTTTTTTCAATGCACCGGATTTCGCCGCCGGCGGTGGCAACAACACCGTGCACAAGAGCGGACATTTGCTGCAGACGGGGCGCCACAACGCGAGCTTCGGCTCATGTGCGCGGCATATCTCCGATCTCTCCGACCTGGATGCCAATGATTTCGTGTTGCTGGGCGGCCAGGACGGCTGGGCGGGCAGCGCCAATTATCTGGATCAGGTCGGGCTGTGGCAGCGCGGCGAATACATTCGCGTGCCCTTGCGGCTGAAGAGTGTGCAGACCGCTTTTACGCACGTGACCGTACTGACGCCGCCTCCGTCACGAACATCAAGGCCGAGTCATTAATCAAACGGTCTGATCGTCGGCGGCCAGATGATGCGACAGGCCACGGCGAGGTGGCCGAACAACGTAGCGAGATCAACCGGCAGCACGCAACCAGGGCGACCACTTGAAGATGTCTTGTCCAGAACGGCCACAGCGACAGGAGTGCCGAACATGAAACGCCCCCTGACGCTTTTCGAGCGCGGCTTGTACCTGGATGGGATCAAGCCGGTCAGCGCCGTATTGCCAGTAAAGATTCGTGGGACGGTCGACGAGGACTCGTTGCGGAAAGCCTTGCTGCGCATACAAGCCAAGCATCCGATCTTGCGCAGCCTGATTGGTGACGAAGACGGCCGTCCATGGTTCGTATGGCAAGAGCATGCGCCACCGATTCCGCTGCACATTGTCGAGCGCAAAAGCGATAACGATTGGCAGGCGCTTGCCTGGGACGCTGTGCATCAGCTGTTCGATGGCCGCCGTCAGCCGCTGGCCAGAATGATCTGGCTGCGTGGCGAGGGCGTCAGCGAGTTGTTGCTGGTCTGTCACCACTGCATCTGCGATGGCCGCTCCATCGTGACATTGCTGAGCGAGATTCTGCAGTTGTGCGATCAGCCCGATGACGACATTGGCAACGAACTGTCGCTCAATGCCTTCGAGGATCTCTTTCCCGAAGAGGTGTTGCGTGACCGCCGCATACAGCGCCGAACCCGCTTGAAGGCGGCCTTGTTCAAGCTGTTCATTCTGACCCGGCGTCGTGGCCCGGCCCGTGTGTATGGCGAGACTTATCAACTGCAGTGGGTGTTCGAGCCGGCGGTGACACAGCATCTGTTCGAGCGCTGCAAAGCCGAAGGCGTCACTTTCTTTGCGGCGGCCAGCGTCGCTTTCATGCTGGCGTTTCGCCGTGTGCTGGGGCCGCGCGGTGTCGATAAATTCGTCGCGCCGGTGGATGCGCGGCGATTCCTGCCGGCGCTGAAAGCCGACGCGTTGTTCGCCATTGCGCCAACCGTCGACATGGCCTTGGACAAAGCCTGTTTCGAGGCATCCGCGGGCGCTGATTTCTGGGGCCTGGCCCGTGCTTTCAAACGCGATCTGGCGACAAAGATCGCCAGCATGAGCCGCAAGGTCTATGAGACTTTTCTCGGCATGGAGCATCTGCATGGCTGGTTCGACCGGATCATCGCCTCGTCGCAATCGGGGCATGGTGGCCGCGATGTGAGGCTTAGCTATCTGGGGCGCGTGGAGCTGGCCCAGGACTATCGGCAATTCCGGGTGGAAACGATGCATTGCCTGTCCGCCATGTTGGCGCCGACACCGGCCCATCTGATCGCGATGTCGAGCTTTGCCGGCCGCTTGAACTTCACTTTTGTTTCAGACGAACTGTCGCTGCCACGCGAGCAGGCGTCGATCATCAAGGAGAAAGCCATGGCCTTGCTGCTCGCCGCTGTTCCGGCGGAGATATTCAATGAGCCCGCATTGGCCGATGTGCCGGTGCCGATGCGTGCGGAGGCGGTATGAAATCCTTTGGCCTGATTTTTGTTCTCTACCATCCCACCACCGAATTCCTGCGCAATCTGAGCAAGGCCAGGGCGACGTGCGACAACGTCATCGCGGTCGATAATTCGCCCGTGCCTGACGCGCATTTGCACGAAGCGCTGCGGCATGACGGCACGACAGTCATCTTCAATCACAATCAGGGCGGTCTTGCCGGGGCCTATAACAAAGGCGCCGAGGCCTTGCTGAGCCAGGGCTGCGAGATCATTTTTCTGCTCGACCAGGATTCGGATATCGACGAATTCTTCTTCAGCAAAATGATGCAGGCGTGCTCGACGTTGAATACCGACGAATTCATCGTCGGGCCGAAAATCTACGAGATCAATCTGCAGAAATGCATGCCCGTGGTGCCGCCGGGGCAAAGGATGCCCAAGCCGTTTCGCATCGACAAAGAAACCGAGGGGCTGTTTCCCACGCTATTCGTGATTTCCTCGGGCTCGGCGATTTCCGCCCAGGCGTATCGCAAGCTGGGGGCTTTCAAAGAGGATTACTTCATCGAGGCGGTGGACGTCGAATACGGCCTGCGCGCTTCGAGCCAGGGCGTGCCGGTTTACATGAATGCGGCAGTGACGATGCGACAGACCACCGGTCACATCGAGCGGCACGGCAAGCTGTTCACGACCAACCACGCCGCATGGCGGCGTTATTACGGTGCACGCAACATCGTGCACGCGTTCCGGCTTTATCGGTCGCAGTGGCGACTGTATTGGTTCGGTGGCGTGCTGGCGCTCCATCAGGGCTTGTGCGTGCTGCTGTTCGAGCCGCAGAAGTGGCGCAAGATCGTGGCCATCGCCTGCGGCTATCTGGACGGCCGCATGGGCAGGCTCGGCACGTTCGAAGCCCGGCGCCCAAAGATGGCGGCGTTCTGCAAGCGATCCGCACGCGAGGTCATCACGGTCGGCGCCAACTCATCAGTGACGGCCAAATAGGGGGACACATGAAACGGAGGCTTTCCACCGTCGAGCATCTGGTCGACGTCAACGTCACCTTCATCCTCAGCATCAAGGGCAGTCTGTCGGTCGAACAGTTGCGCCTGGCGCTGGACAAGATCCAGCGCAAGCATCCCGCGCTGCGGATGTTGATCGAGGAAAAGCGCGGCGAGCTTTACTACTACGAGCCAGAGGTCACGAAGAAGATCTCGCTGCGTGTCGTCGAGCGGGTGGCCGATGGCGATCTGCTCAGAGAACGCCATATCGAATTGGCTACGCCCTTTGCGCAGGATGAGCCGCAGTTGCGCATCGTCTGGCTGAGGACGGCGCAGGATGGTGAGCTATTCATCTCTGCCGCGCATCGCATTTGCGATGGCATGAGCATGCTGACCTTGATCCGTGAGTTGCTGAAGTCGCTTTACAGCGACGAGGAACTGCTCAGCTACGAGCCGATCACCATCCAGGACATCATCGGCGACCTCGGCGACGAGGGCTTGCTCAAGCGCAAGAAAGCGGCGCGTCTGGCCAATGCCGTGATCGCACTCATCCCCGGCTCCAGGCGGCCGTTGCAGAACAAGGAGATTTTCCAGGAATGGGCGGCTAGTCCGGCCTTGTCGGCAGCCTTGCGGCGGCGTTGCAAACTTGAGAAAGCACCTATCAATGCCGCTTTGCTGACGGCCCTCGACCTGGCTTTTCAGCAGGCCTTGGGCAAGAGCTCGCCGGCGTGGCTGGATGTTCCCTTCGATGGGCGGCGCGGGCGTCTGTCGATGCTTAAGCGCGACATGCTGTTCTTCGGCGGCGGCAGTTTCAAGATCAAGACCGGTCAAAGCCATGGAGTGGATTTCTGGGCCAGGGCGCGCGACATCCATCGGGAAAGCAACGAGAAAATCGCCGTGGAGCTGGCCAATACGCCGGGCAAGTATCAGTTTCTGGAAATGCTCAAAATTCCTTCGGTCAGCAAGATGCGCACGATCGCGCGGCTGCAGAATCTGTTGAGTCGCTATGGCAGGCGTGGGGTGTTTTCATTCTCCAACCTCGGCAACCTGATCCTCGCCGACGATCAGGCGCCCTTCCAGGTCGCGGATTTCCACGGCTATGTGCACTCGTTCAGCGTGCGATTCATGAGCATCGGCACGTACTCGTTGCACGGCCAATTGCGCTTTATCTATTCGGGTGACGAGAAGTGCCTGAACCTGAAGCAGGTCGCTGCGGTGCGGCATCACTTCATGGCGCTGCTCGAGCAGCATGTGGGTGAGGAAGCCGTGCAGGTGGCGGAGCCTGCCGGGGTACTCAGTGCGGTAACGGAGTAGTTCTGCCTCGGTCGGCTCCCTCCCCTGCACGCAGGGGAGGGTTGGGGTGGGGTCGTTTTTGCGACGAATTTTCGCCCCGCGCGGTCTCGCGAACCCAGCCTATTCTCAGAGCGGTTCCAGCCAGCCCCATTGATCGTTGGTCTTGCCGTTGAACAAGCCAAAGAACAACTCTTGCAAACGACGGGTGACGCGGCCGGCTTTGCCCGCGCCGACCTGCTTGCCATCGACCGAACGGATCGGGGTGATTTCGGCGGCGGTGCCGCACATCAGCAACTCGTCGGCCAGGTACAGGTATTCGCGCGGGATATCCCGTTCGACCACTTCGATGCCGTCTTCGCGGGCCAGCGTTTTCAGCGTATCGCGGGTGATGCCGGCAAGAATCGAGGCACTGGCCGGGGTGGTGTGCAGCACGCCGTCGAAGACCAGGAACAAGTTCTCGCCAGCGCCTTCGCTAAGCAGGCCGCTGGAGGCCAGGGCGATGCCCTCGCCAAAGCCCAGGCGACGCGCCTCACGGGCGATCAGCTGGCCGGAAAGATAATTGCCGCCAGCCTTGGCACCGGCGGGGATCGTGTTGGGCGCGAAACGCTGCCAGCTCGATACACAGGCGTCGATACCGCTTTCCAGTGCCTCCGGCCCAAGGTAAGGGCCCATCGGCCATGCGGCTACGGCCACATCGATCGGCGTTTCGGCGGAGAGGCCAAAGCCGCCCAGGCCACGGTAGGCCACGGGGCGCAGATAGGCGGCGCCCAATTCGTTCTTCTTGATCACGTTGCGGCAGGCGGCCGCCAGCTCATCTTGCGAGTAAGGCAAGACCATGTCGTAGATCTTGGCCGATTGATACAAGCGTTTGAGATGGTCGGTAAGGCGGAAAATCGCCGCGCCGTCCGGGGTGGCGTAGCTACGGATACCCTCAAATACCGAGGAGCCATAGTGCAGGGC
Source organism: Dyella silvatica (assembly GCF_026283955.1). GTDB lineage: Bacteria > Pseudomonadota > Gammaproteobacteria > Xanthomonadales > Rhodanobacteraceae > Dyella_C > Dyella_C silvatica. Next base: position 17,863 of record NZ_JAPDPE010000014.1, read on the forward strand.
ATGTGACATCACATGTGTGGTGGCTTCCTGCCATGGCTTGATATTGCCGTTTTGCCAAATCCATTCCGGGTACTGCTGCGCCATGTCGATTCTCCAAGAAATGCGCGACATGATAACCGCTCAGGTGTTAGCAAAGGCTTTCATGCCTGGGCGACTTCTTGCGGTACGCGCTTAACCGGCGTTACGCAGCCACAGGCAGCCATATTGACGCACCACGGTGAAATGCTGTTTGTGCAGATTGCCATCCGCTTCATCGGTGCCGGTGCGCACGACCAGTCGGTTGGTTTTCGCGCTGGTGGATGGCTCGGGGTTGGGTGCCTTGGTGCCGTCGATGGAAAGATCGCTGCTATCGACCGGCGCATCTTCGGGCGTGTCATCGGGGTCGACACCGAGCAGCGGCTGTTTCATCAAGGCTGTCAGCGAACGGATGTTGGCCACCGTCGCGCTGCTGCCATAACCATTCCACAGCATCAGCCCGGCGAGCCGGTTAGGGTCGCGACTGGCGAAGGCGTCGATCACGCTTTGCCGCAGCTCGGCCAGATTGGCCGCGCATAAGATCGGCGGTGGCTCAATGCTGTTGGGTGCCGTCGCCGAACGGGCTGGGGCTTGCGTCGCTTGGGCTTGCACGGCGGGGCAGGGTTGGTCGGTGAAAACCGGGCCGCCATTGGCACCGATGCAGCGATGGATCACGCTTTGCGCGGTGGCAGGCATGGCGAAGACGAGCAGCAGCAATAGAGGCAGATAGGGCAGGCGCATGCGTGCAGCATACCCGCCGCGAGGGCGGTAATACTCTCGACTGCGCAGCATCTGGCGGTGCCGCCCGGAGACCGGTTAACGGCAACTCAGGGCTACAACTGCTGCAACACCAATTGCGTCGTCTTGGCGCGATTAAGCGTATAAAAGTGCAGGCCCGGCGCGCCGCCGTCGAGCAGTCGGCGGCATAGCTGCGCGACCACTTCGGCGCCCAGGGCGCGCACCGATTCGGCGTCATCGCCATGTGCTTGCATGCGCTTGGCGATCCAGCGCGGAATTTCCGCCCCACACGATTCCGAGAAGCGCTTTAGCTGGGTGTAGTTAGAGATCGGCATGATGCCCGGCACGATCGGGATGTTGACCCCCAGTCGCTGCACGTCGTCGACAAAGCGGAAATACGCGTCGGCGTTGTAAAAATACTGGGTGATCGCGCCATTCGCGCCGGCATCGACCTTGGCCTTGAAATGACGCAGATCGACCAGCGCGTCGTCGGCCTGCGGGTGCATCTCGGGGTAGGCCGCCACTTCGATGTGAAAGTGATCGCCGCTGTGTTCGCGGATGAACCGCACGAGCTCGGCGGCGTAACGAAAATCGCCGGTGGTCGCCATGCCCGAAGGCAGGTCCCCGCGCAGCGCGACGATGCGGCGATAACCCGCCGCCCGGTAGCCGCTGAGCAATTGGGCCAACTCGGCGCGGGTACCGCCCACGCAGGAGAGGTGGGGCGCCACATCAAGGCCGTGTTGCTGGTGCAGATGCTGCACGGTTTCGCTGGTGTAGCTGAGGGTGGAGCCGCCGGCGCCAAAGGTCACCGACACGTAGTCCGGCGCCAACGGCTTCAGCGCACTGGCTGCACGGTCGAGCTGGGTACGCTGTTCGTCGGTCTTGGGCGGAAAGAATTCGAAGCTGATCGGCGGCATCGCGGCAGGTCTCGTAGCGGCGTTTTGGCGAGTATATATCTCTTTCTCGGGATGGAAAGATATATGGATGAACAGCCTGCTGCCTGGCGGTATTTTCTGGCGGTGCTGGTTGGCGTTTTGGCTACGGGGGGATGACCGGGGCTAGCTTTTAGTGGTGTCGCAAGTGTTTACCTCTTCCCCGCGCGTGGGGAGCCCGGTCCCGATGGGGTTATTCCGGTTGGGAGATATAGCGGCTGCGGGTGCCGTCGGGACGGATGGCGGTGATGCTGTGGGCGTCGTACTGATCGCCATGGGACTGGCGGGTTTCATCGGCGAAGTTGGCGATCAATCGGGTGCCGTCGGCAAACGTGGTTTGTTGCAGGCGCTTGTCGGGCGATAACCCACGCCAGTCGGTCAATGCCTGGGTGGCCAGTGCCTGGTGCAGTGGTCGGAAGAACGCATCCTGTCGCCGCATCGACGGCAGTCGGGTTTTCAGGCTGGCTGCGCTCAGGTGGTACAGCGGCGGTACGTTGTAGAGCAGCTGTGTCAGTTCGTTTTCGATATGTACGTTGCTGAGCTTGAGATTGTCGAACGACCAGTGATGGGTGGTGATGATGGAGTCATGGAATACCGCCTGATAAAGCGGCAACCGATAAGTCGGGTCGATATACACCGTGCGATAAAGCGCCTTCAGCGGCACCGGTTTGAAAAACACGCTGGGCTCATCGGCGGGATACCAGTTGCCGAGGTAATAAGGCGATGTTTTGTTTTTCCTGGCGCCGCTGCCCATGTCGGGATCGCCCCAGGCAATCACCGGCGTTTGCATGCCGTGGGCAAACACGAAACCTTGTGCGGTGGTGGCGTTGCCGTCTTCGGAACCGGTGGGCAAATGCAGCGTCTCGGCCAGCCAGCGCATGCTGGCGATATAGCCTTGCGCATTCTGCTGTTGGGTCATGGTTGCGCCGGGGCGATAACTGTCGAACACCATCGCGGTGGCATAGGCATCCAGAAACCAGCTGTTGAACGGCACCTTGTTGCGCAGCGCATGGACGCGCGCTTCCATCAACGGTTTTACACAGCGCGGATCGGTGTAATGACCGGATTGTTGAAAGCCGCTCTTCGGTTTGCCGTTGTCGAGCACGATGGCGCAATGCTGGTAGGCCTGCTGGCCGAGGTGGGCCGTGATCCAGTCAGGGTTTTCCTGTCGCGACAGCGCCGTTTCGTAGGAGTCATAGGGGCCGATCAGATAACCGGCATGTACCGCGGCGGCTATCGCTTCGGGATGCCATAAACCGCCCTCCCAGCCATCGCCAAGCCCCAGCCACAGGCGTGACATGCCCGAGGCCCGCAATTGCTCGATGGTGGCGATGGATACGCCACCGCCCCATTGCGTGAGATCGGGTTTGAGTGCCTGGCCAAACACCTCGGCGACTTGCGTGCGCAAGCTGCCGTAGCTGTCCGCCAGTGCGCTCATGTCAGGCTCATCGTCAAGCCACTGCGCGCGTGCCTTGCTGTTGAGCGCGGCATTGAGTGCGGCGATAAGCACTCCTTGCTGGTAATGATCAGGCGTGGTTTTTACCTGTTTGAGCATCGCGCTGGCTTCGCTGCTGAAGCGGCCAAGCAGATCGACCGCCAGCGGTTGCCGGCTGCGCAGCACGACAAGCAGGGCAGGCCAGTGATCGACGTCTTTGACGGCTAGCAGGCCACTACCCCACAGGTAGGTATGGGTGGCGCCCATCAGTTTATCGATGTCCGGTGTCTTGGCGATTTTTTCCTTGAGCGATTCGAAGCGACCGTTGTCGATCAGCCACTGCCGATAACGCTTTGCGCCCGCCAAGGGATCGGCTGCGCCCAGATGCAGCAGCATGGTCAACGGCGCGCCGGGGTCGAGCCGGGTGAATTGATGACTGGCAGCGATGGTCAGTGCATCGCCATCGGCGGCGAGCAGCAAGCGATTATTAAAGGGGTTGGTCAGCAGCCAGCTCAGTGAGAACGCGCCGTGATCCATACCCCAGAGCGGCAAGCTCAGGTCTTGCGTGGTGTTGAGTTCGTTGAGCTGCTTGGTGATAAAGCCTTGCCAGGCGCTATTGCCGCGCGGCACGTAATGCCCCTCGGCAAGCGGCAGAATCAAGCCTTGCCCCATGGCTGCCGCGGGTTGCCTGAGAAAATCCAGCGTGGCGGCGGTTTTGGCTTGAATCGTCAAGGCTAGATCAGGCCCTTGCAGGCTGGCTTCGATGCGATAGGCGCCGTTATCCCATTGCCAGCGCGTATGTACATCCGTGCTGCTCAGCTCGGATACCGCATGCGAGGCGGGGCATGCGGATCCTTTCTTTGTTGCTTTAAGCGCGATCGTTCCGACGGTAACCGATAGGCCGGGGTAGCGAGTGACACGCAGCGGGTATTTTTCGGGCATAAAAAAAGAGCGGCCCGCAGGCCGCTCTTGTCGATCACTTAGCCGCCAGTTGGCAGCGAGCCATCAATAACGCCGATCAATAACGCCGATTAATAACGGTAATGATCCGGCTTGTACGGACCTTCCACCGGCACGCCGATGTAAGCGGCCTGTTCCGGGGTGAGCTTGGTCAGCTTCACGCCGATCTGCTCCAGGTGCAGGCGAGCCACTTCTTCGTCCAGCTTTTTCGGCAGGCGATAAACGGTCTTCTCGTACTTGTCCTTGTTCGTCCACAAGTCGATCTGCGCCAGCGTCTGGTTGCTGAAGCTGTTGGACATCACGAAGCTCGGATGGCCATGCGCGCAACCCAGGTTCACCAGACGGCCTTCGGCCAGCATGTAAATGCTGTTGCCGCCGGCGAAGGTGTAGCGGTCGACCTGCGGCTTGATGGTTTCGCGGGTGACGCCTTTGGCGGTGTTCAAGCGGTCGATCTGGATTTCGTTATCGAAGTGACCGATGTTGCAGACCAGGGCGTTGTTCTTCATCGCCGCCATGTGCTCAAGCGTGATGATGTCCTTGTTGCCGGTGGTGGTGACATAGATGTCGGCCAGGCCGAGGGTGTCTTCCACCGGGGCGACCTGGAAGCCTTCCATCGCGGCCTGCAGGGCGTTGATCGGGTCGATCTCGGTCACGATGACGCGAGCGCCAAAGCCCTTCAGCGAATGCGCGCAGCCCTTGCCGACGTCGCCATAACCGCAGACCACGGCGACCTTGCCGGCCACCATCAGGTCGGTAGCGCGCTTGATGCCGTCAGCCAGCGATTCGCGGCAGCCGTACAGGTTGTCGAACTTGCTCTTGGTCACCGAGTCGTTGACGTTGATGGCCGGCACCAGCAACTGGCCGGCTTCGGCGAGCTGATACAGGCGATGCACGCCGGTGGTGGTCTCCTCGGAGACGCCGCGCCAATCGGCGGCGACCTTTTTCCAGAAGCCCGGGCGCTCTTTCAGCACGCGCTTGAGCAGATCCTTGATCACTTGCTCTTCGTGATTCGGGCTGTCGGTATTGACCCAGTCGCTGCCATTTTCCAGCTCAAGGCCTTTGTGGATCAGCAAGGTGGCGTCGCCGCCGTCGTCGACGATCAGCTCTGGGCCGAGCTCGCCCGGGTGGGTCAGCATGTCCAGGGTGCAATCCCAATACTCTTCCAGGGTCTCGCCTTTCCAGGCGAATACCGGCAGGCCGCCGGCCGCCATCGCCGCGGCGACGTCGTCCTGGGTCGAGAAGATGTTGCACGAAGCCCAGCGCACCGACGCGCCCAGCTCACGCAGGGTTTCGGCGAGAACGGCGGTTTCTTTGGTGACATGCAGCGAGCCGGACAGGCGCACGCCCTTCAGCGGCTTTTCTTTGGCGTAGCGAGCGCGGATCTGCATCAGGCCGGGCATTTCTTCTTCGGCCATGCGAATACGGCGGCGGCCGAGTTCGGCAAGGGAGATATCGCGGACGTTGAAGTCCTGATGGGCGGAATCTTTGGTGACAGCATTCATGAGTAAGGCTCCGGAAGCTTGCGATAGGGGTATCGCATGGTTAACCGGGCGCCGTTACAAGGTCATTCCGCCAAGCCTGGCCGTTCACATGCACGGTCGCAGCGCCCCTTAGCGAAGACTGCCGAGTATACCTCCAGGCTCGCCGAGAGGCAGCAGCCGATGGTGAACAGGCGCGCGGATTTTCTGCTGCTGTCCCGGCCCGCAGGCATGACTGATGGCCTAGGCCCGGCAGGCGAGTAACCGCTAAGGTCGCAAAATCATTCGACAGGCGTGGCCGTGTATGTACAGACCCAACCGACGTTTTGCCCTACTCGCCGCGCTTTGGGTGTGCTGCCCGCTGGCCCTGGTCGCGCAGACGGCGCCTGTCGCAGGTGGCTATGAGCTGCCGCCTGCACCCTTGCAGGCGGTGGTCGATGCGCCGCGGCCGCCGCAGTTGTCGATCAGCCCGCATCACGACTTGATGGCGCTGTCGCAGACCCCGGCCTTGCCAGGTATCGACGTGGTGGCGCAGCCCGAGCTGAAGCTGGCCGGCCTGCGCATCAATCCGCGCACCTATGCGCAAAGCCGCTTCAGCTTCGGCAGCGACTTGTGGCTGATGGATATCGCCAGCGGCAAGGAAATCCGCCTGCAAGGTTTGCCCTCGCCGTTGTCGCTTGCGACCTCGCAGTGGTCGCCGGATCAGCGCTATCTGGCGTTTAATCGGGTGGACGCCAAGGCGGGCAGCAATGAACTGTGGCTGGTGGATGTCGCGGCGCGCAGCGCACGCAAGCTCACTACCTTGCCGTTGAATACCGTGGCTGGCGCGGGTTATCGCTGGATGCCGGACAGTCAGCAGCTGCTGGTGCTGGTGCGGCCCGAGGGGCAGGGCAGCGTGGCGGCATCCGATGGTATCCCGAGCGGGCCGAATGTACAGGCGACCCAGGCCGGTGGTGGCGTCAAGGCCATTCGCACCTATCAAGATCTGCTGAAGAACGAGGACGACGCGCGCCGCTTCGAACATTACCTGCTGACCCAGGCCGTGTTGATCGACCTCAAAGGGCGCGTTTCCAAGATCGGCACGCCGGCGCTGACCACCGGGCTGGCACCGTCGCCGGATGGGCATTACCTGTTGCGTGAGCGGATCGAGCGGCCGTTCTCGTATCTGGTGCCGGTCGATGGTTTTCCACATCGGATCGAAGTGCTGGATTTGCAGGGGGCGCTGGTCAAGGAGATTGCCCATCTGCCACTGGTCGAAGGCCTGCCCACCGGCAACGACGCCGTGCCCACCGGCGTGCGCCATATCGAGTGGCGTAACGATGCGCCGGCAAGCCTGGTCTGGGCCGAGGCGCAGGACGGTGGCGACCCGGCCAGCAAGGCGGATATCCGCGATGCCGTGCTGATGCAGGCCGCGCCTTTCACTCAGCCGCCAGTGACGCTGGCTCGCCTGAGCACGCGCTATGCCGGCATCTACTGGGGTAGCGGCGAGCTGGCCCTGCTGAGCGAGTCGTGGTGGAAAACCCGCAAGATCAAAGAGTGGCGCATTGCGCCGGATCATCCGCAACAGGCGCCGCAGCTGATTCGCGATGCCTCGTCCGAAGACCGTTATAAAGATCCCGGTGAACCGGTGACGGTGCGTAACGAGCGAGGTCAATCGCTGCTGCTGGTCACCGCGGATGGCGAAAGCATTTACCGCATCGGCGAAGGCGCCTCACCCGAAGGCGACCGGCCGTTCTTGAACAAGGTCAGCCTGCGCGATGGGCAAAGCACCGAGCTGTTCCGGTCGCAGGCGCCGTACTACGAAGCACCGAAAGTGCTGCTGGATAACACCGGCCAATCGCTGCTGACCGCGCGCGAATCACCCACCGAGCCCACGAATTACTACGTACACAATCTCGCCGCGCCTACCACTGCGCCGCGTGCATTGACGCGTTTCCCCGATCCCACGCCGCAACTCAAGGGCGTGAGCAAGCAACAGATCCGCTACAAGCGCAAAGACGGCGTGGAGCTGACCGGCACGCTTTATCTGCCGCCGCATTACGATCCCAAGCGCGACGGTCCGCTGCCGATGCTGATGTGGGCTTATCCGGCCGAGTTCAAATCGGCCGATGCGGCGGGTCAGGTCACCGATTCGCCGTACCGTTTCAACCGCATCAGCTACTGGGGCCCGCAGGCTTTCCTGTCGATGGGTTATGCGGTGCTGGACAACTTCTCGGTGCCGATCGTCGGCGAGGGCAACAAGGAACCCAACGACACTTACGTGCCGCAGCTGGTCGCCAGTGCCGAAGCCGCCGTCGATGAAGTGGTGCGCCGTGGCGTGGCCGACCGCAATCGCATTGCCGTCGGCGGGCACTCCTATGGTGCGTTCATGACCGCCAACCTGCTCGCGCATTCGCGCTTGTTCAAGGCCGGTATCGCCCGCAGCGGCGCTTACAACCGCACGCTGACGCCGTTCGGCTTCCAGGCCGAGGAGCGCAATTACTGGCAGGCCAAAGACGTTTATCAGGCCATGGCGCCGTTCAACTATGCCGACCAGATCAAAGACGCCTTGCTGATGATCCACGGCGAGCAAGACAACAACTCCGGCACCTTCCCGATTCAGAGCGAGCGCATGTATGCCGCGATCAAAGGCCTGGGCGGTACCGCGCGACTGGTGCTGCTGCCGAACGAGGCGCATGCCTACCGTGCGCGCGAGTCGGTGATGCAGATGCTGGCCGAAACCAATCACTGGCTGGAGCGCTACATCGGTCCGGGCAAGCCGACCGCCAAGCACTGAGCCGCTAAGGCAGGTTGGGCTGAACGAAGGGGTGCCCAACAACGCTGACCGCCGCGCCTGGTTGGGGTTCGCATGTGCTCACCGCAACCTACGGCTTGCGCGCGGTGGCGTTCGTGGTCGTGTGGCAGTGCAGCAAAGATGGGCGGCTTGGGGTAGTCTCTGGCCTTCCACTCCCTGCGGATCGCATCGCCTCGATGAACCAGCTGCGCAGTCCCGAGTTTGCCCTTTCCGAAACCCCGCTACGCGAGGATGTGCGCCGACTAGGCGCGATGGTCGGCGATATGCTGGCCGAGCAGGTCTCGCCCGATTTTCTTGCTGAAGTCGAACGTGTCCGCATCGCGGCCATTGCACGTCGCCAGCATACCGATCAGCCGACGCAGTCGTCGCCCGAGTCGCTGGCCAGCCTGCTGACCGAGCTGACCCCGACACATGCCGAGGCACTGGCGCGCGCTTTCGCCAGCTATTTCCAGGCGGTGAATATTGCCGAGCGGGTGCATCGCATCCGCCGCCGCCGTGACTATCAGCGCGAAGGCGGCACGCCGCAGCCCGAATCGCTGCTCGATGTGCTGACCCAGTTGAAAGCTCAGGGCGTGCAGGCTGACGAACTGCTCGATTGGTTGATGCGCTTGCAGGTCGAGCCGGTATTCACCGCGCATCCCACCGAGGCGGTGCGCCGCTCGTTGCTGGAGAAAGAGCAGGCCATCGTGCGCGCGCTGGTCGATAACTTCGACCCCACCCGCACACCGCACGAACGCAAAGAAGATGACGACCGCATCTTCATGGCGCTCAATGCCACCTGGCAGACCGCCGAGGCCTCGCCGGTACGGCCTAGCGTGCAGGACGAGCACCATCACGTCGGTTTTTATCTGGCCAATCCGATTTACCGCATCGTGCCGGCGCTGTATGAGTCGCTCGCCGATGCCTTGCAACAGGTCTACGAAGTCGCCGTGCCGTTGCCGCGTTTACTGAGTTTTGCCACCTGGGTCGGTGGCGATATGGACGGCAATCCGAATGTGGGTGCCGACACCATTGCCGCCAGCCTGGCTACCCAGCGCACGCATGTGTTGGAACACTATCAGGCTGATGTTTCCGGCTTGGCACGTCTGCTCAGCCAGACCGAGGGGCGGGTGGCGCTGGATACGGCCTTGGTACAGCGCCTGGCCGATTACCGCCAGCGCTTTCCCAGTGCGGCGGCACACGTACGGCCACGGCATGCGGATATGCCGTATCGCAGCCTGCTGGCCATGATGGGCGCCCGGTTGAAATCCACCGAGGACGACCAGCATGTGGAAGGCTATACATCGGCCGATGAATTCCTGGATGACTTAAAAATCATTGCCGCCAGTTTGATCGATCATCGTGGCCTGCATGCTGGTGCGTATGCGATACAGCGCTTGATCTGGCGTGTGCGCAGCTTTGGCTTTCATTTGGCGCGGCTTGATGTGCGACAAGATTCGCGCGTGCACGATGAGGCGCTGTCCGCGTTGCTGCATGACACCGACTGGCTGAGCCGCGAACCGCAAGCGCGGGTCGAGCGCCTGCGCCCGTATGCCAGTGGCCAGCAAGCCTTTGCCGAGAGTGCCGATGCGAACGCGGTATCGCTGCATGCGGTATTCGCGGCGCTGCACGATTCGCGCGGTCGTTATGGCGCCGAGGCGGTGGGGCTTTACATCATCAGCATGGCGCGTTCGGCCGCCGACGTGCTGGCGGTGTTGGCATTGGCGCGATACGGCGGCCTGGCCGAGCAGACATCTGCGGTCGATGAAGCCGCGCCCGGCGTGCCGCTGGATATCGCGCCGCTTTTTGAAACGGTCGATGACTTGAGCAATGCGCCGGCGACGTTGCGGGCCTTGTTTGACGATCCTGTTTATCGCCGTCATCTCGCCGCACGCGGTGATCGGCAATGGGTGATGCTTGGCTATTCCGATAGCGGCAAAGATGGCGGCACGCTGGCCTCGCGCTGGGGTTTGCAGCGCGCCCAAGTCGAGTTGCTGGCGGTGGCGAATGAGGCTGGCATCCGTTTGTCTTTCTTCCATGGCCGTGGCGGTTCGGCCAGCCGTGGCGGCGCTCGCATCACCCCGGCGTTGATGTCGTCGCCGCGCGGTTCGGTGGCGGGGGTGCTGCGGGTAACCGAGCAAGGCGAGGTGATTCATCGCAAATACGGTATTCGCGCGCTGGCCTTGCGCAATCTGGAACAGACGGTGGGGGCGGTATTGCGCGCCAGTTTGCGGCCGCGCACGCCGGACCCGCGCGAGGATACCTGGCGCGAGCAGATGAATGCCTTGGCCAAGAACAGTCGGCAGGCCTATCGCGAGCTGGTCGAGCATGAGGGTTTTATCGATTACTTCCGCGCGGCCACGCCGATCGATGTGATCGAACGGATGACTCTGGGCTCACGTCCATCGCGCCGCCGCAGCATGCGTGGCGTGCAGGACCTGCGGGCGATTCCATGGGTGTTCGCCTGGACGCAATGCCGTTCGATCATTACCGGCTGGTACGGCCTTGGCACGGCGCTGGAGCGCGGCATGGCCGAGTACGGCGAGACGGCCTTGACCGAGATGGCGCGCGACTGGCCGTTCTTCGCCAACATGCTCGACGACGTCGAGATGGTGCTGGCCAAGTGCGACCTGGACATTGCCGAGGCGTTTTCGCGGCTGGCCGGTCCGTTGCACGAGCCGTTCTTCCAACTGATTCGCGCCGAGTTCGAGCGCACGCGGCGTGCCTTGCTGCGATTGCAGGGCAGCGATGAACTGCTGCAAGGCAATCGACGGCTGGCCGTGTCGATCCAGCTGCGCAATCCGTATATCGATCCGATGAGCCTGCTGCAGGTGGATTTGTTGCGGCGTTGGCGCGCGAGCGGCGAAGAGGACGAGGACTTGCTGCGTGCCCTGGTGGCTTGCGTCAACGGCGTTTCGCAAGGGCTACAGAATACCGGTTGAGTTGAGCAGGCAATGAGCAGGCACCGCTTGCACGGTGGCGATGCCGCCCCCATTCGTGCAAGTGGCGCCACGCCATCGCAGGCACCTCAGGGGCAATATCATGATCGAGCTGTACAAGCTGCACTGGTCGCACTACGTGGAAAAAGTGCGTTGGGCGCTGGACTTCAAAAAACTGCCGTGGCGTGGCATCGATATCGTTGCCTTTACCAAGAAGGAAATGCGCCGCTTCGATTGCCCGCAGACGGTGCCGCTGATTCACGACACCGCCACTCGCGTCGCCATGAGCGATTCATCGCCGATCATCCGGTATCTCGACGAGGCCTATCCCGAGCGTGGTTTGTTTCCCGCTGATCCGGTCGAGCGTGAGCAGGTGTGGCAATGGATGCTGCGGCTTGATTCGACCTTGGGCCTATATGCGCGGCGACTTGGCTACACCCAGCTGATCATGGAATGCCCGCGCGCGCTGGCGCAGTTGTTCTTGTCGAATGTGTATCGCGGGGTGTTTGCCCGACGCGGTTTGCGCACGGTGGCGTCACCGGCGATCGGCATGATGTTGACCATTCGCTTTCATTTTCATCGCAACCGGCAAGATCAGGTTTATGAAAAACTGGAGGCCTTGCTGTTGCCGGTGGCGCAGAAAATCGAGCGCGATGGTTTTCTGGTCGGCCAGCAATTCAGCGCGGCGGATTTGACCCTGGCGTCGTTGTTGCGGCCGCTGCGCATCGTGCCGCATTTCAGTCATCACCCGCAGCTGCAGGCGTTGTTCGGTTGGCAGGAGCGCTTATTCCGCGAACACGATCGCGATGTGGCCTTTCCCTACGAAGAAGCCATTCGTGTGCAGCGCGAGCGCCGTGGGGTGATGCGCGGCTGGGTTAGCTGGATGCAGCAACAGCTGACTTCGACCGATGAGGCCACCGGCGAGGTACCGTTGCAGGCGGCCAAGAATGACCTGCATCCGGTGAGCCGCTGGACCTTGATCCTGGGCCTGCCGGCTTATCTGACATTGCGCTGGTTCAACGGTATCGCCAGGATGCCTTACACCCCGGCGGCCTTCCTCGGCAGCTGAGATCAGCTGCCTTCGAGTTCTTCCCAGCGTTTGAAGGCGGTGTCGAGCTCCGCCTGCAGTGCGGCGATGGCTTCATTCGCCTTGACGATGGCGGCGCTGTCTTGCTGAAAAAACGCCGGCTCGTTCATCGCCGCGGTGCGTGCGGCGATGTCGGCTTCGAGTTGCTCCAGGCGGGCAGGCAGCAGATCCAGTTCGCGCTGCTCTTTGAAACTGAGCTTGCGTTTCGGCGCCGCCGGGGCCGGCGCCGGATCGTTGCGGGTTAACCCCGGTTTGGCAGCTGCGGCGGCGACGGCAAGCGCGGCAGTCGGGCGCTGGCGCAGCCAGTCGCTATAGCCGCCGACGTATTCGCCGACCTGGCCGTTGCCTTCCAGCACCAGGGTGCTGCTGACCACGTTGTCGAGAAATTCGCGATCGTGCGAGACCAGCAGCAAGGTGCCTTGGTACTCGGTCAGCAATTCTTCCAGCAATTCCAGCGTCTCGACGTCGAGGTCGTTGGTCGGTTCATCCATCACCAGCAGATTGGACGGCTGGGCGAACAGCTTGGCGAGTAACAGGCGATTGCGCTCGCCGCCGGACAGGCGGGTGATTGGCGCGCGCGAGCGCTCGGGCGAAAACAGAAAGTCTTGCAGGTAGCCGACGATGTGTTTGCGCTGACCGTTCAACTCGATGAACTCGCGGCCCTCGGCGACGTTATCCAGCGCATTGAGCTTGTCGTTGAGTTGTACGCGGTGCTGATCGAAGTAGGCGATCTGGATGCCCGTGCCGGTGGTGGCCTCGCCACGTTGCGGGGTCAGCTCGCCCAGCATGATCTTGAGCAGGGTGCTCTTGCCGGCGCCGTTCGGGCCGATGATGCCGACACGGTCGCCGCGCATCAGCGTGGTGGTGAGATCGTCGATCAGCACGCGGCCGCCATAGGCCTGATGCACGTGATCCAGGTCGATCACCTTCTTGCCGGATGCTTGCGCAGTGGCCAGCGCCATCTTGACGTTGCCGACCAGATTGCGCCGCTCGGCGCGCTCGTTGCGCAGCGCTTTCAGTGCCCGCACGCGGCCTTCGTTGCGGGTGCGGCGCGCCTTGATGCCTTGGCGAATCCACACTTCTTCTTGCGCCAGCTTTTTGTCGAACAGTGCGTTGGCCTGGGCTTCGGCGTGCAGGCGTTCTTCGCGGCGGCGCAGATAGTTTTCGTAGTCGCCCGGCCAGCTGGTGAGCTGGCCGCGGTCGATTTCGACGATACGGGTGGCCAGCGCGCGCAGAAAACTGCGGTCATGGGTGATGAAGATGATGCTGCCGGCGAACTGCTTGAGGAAGTTTTCCAGCCAGCCGATCGCCTCGATATCGAGATGGTTGGTCGGCTCGTCCAGCAGCAGCACATCGGGTTTGCGCACCAGCGCCTGCGCCAGCAACACGCGGCGCTTCATGCCGCCGGACAGGGCGGCGAAGTCGGTGTCGGCGGGTAGTTCGAGCTTGGTCAGCACTTCGGTGACGCGGCGGTCGAGATCCCAGCCGTGCTGGGCTTCGATCTGCGTCTGCACGTCGCCCAGCGCATCGAAATCGCCTTCGGCAAGCAAGTGGTGATAGCGCGCCAGCAGGTGACCGAGGTCACCCAGGCCGTCGGAGACGACGTCGAAGACGGTACCTTCGGTGTCTTGCGGCACCTCCTGTGCCATGCGCGCGACGACTACGCCGCTTTGCAGACGGATTTCGCCATCGTCGGCATGCAGCTCGCCGGCGATCAGCTTCATCAGGGTGGATTTGCCTTCGCCGTTACGACCGACGATGCACACGCGCTCATTCGCTTCGATCGAAAGATCGACACTTTGGAGCAAGAGGGGGCCGCCGATGCTGAAATCGACGCGCTGGAGTTGGATAAGGGACCTGCGCGCATTGTAGCGGAAAGCCGCTGCCGACCCTTCGCCTGACTTCTTCGAGCATGACCTCAATAACGCAAACGGGCCGCACAAGGCGGCCCGTTTGTCTTACTGCTGTAGCAATGGCTTACTTCAGCTTGGCATCGGCGCGCAGCGCGTCGGCCTTGTCGGTCTTTTCCCACGAGAACGCGGTGTAGGTCTTGCCGTCGGCACCCTTCACTTCGTACGGGGTACGGCCGAAGTGGCCGTAGCTGGCGGTCTGCTGGTACATCGGGTGGATCAGGTCGAGCATCTTGATGATGCCGTACGGACGCAGGTCGAAATGCTTGCGGATCAGTTTTTCGATCTTGTCGTCGCTGATCTTGCCGGTGCCGAAGGTGGTCACCGAGATCGAGGTCGGCTCGGCCACGCCGATGGCGTAGCTGACCTGCACTTCGCAACGGTCGGCAATGCCGGCGGCGACGATGTTCTTCGCCACGTAGCGCGCGGCATAGGCGGCCGAACGATCCACCTTGGACGGATCCTTGCCCGAGAACGCGCCGCCACCATGACGGGCCCAGCCGCCGTAGGTATCGACGATGATCTTGCGACCGGTCAGGCCGCAATCGCCCACGGGGCCGCCGATCACGAACTTGCCAGTCGGATTGATGTGGAACTTGGTGCCTTTGTGCAGCAGCTTGGACGGCAGCACCGGCTTCAAGATGTACTCGCGCACGGCTTCGATCAGGTCTTTCTGCTTGACGCTCGGATCGTGCTGGGTCGACAGCACCACGGCGTCGATAGCGACGGCCACGTCATTCTCATAACGCAGGGTGACCTGGCTCTTCGCGTCCGGGCGCAACCACGGCAGCGGCGAGTTTTTCTTCTTGCGGACCTTGGCCTGCTGCTCGACCAGGCGGTGCGAGTAGTAGATCGCCGCCGGCATGTAATCTTTGGTTTCGTTGGTGGCGTAGCCGAACATCAGGCCCTGGTCGCCAGCGCCCTGTTCTTCGGGCTTCTTGCGGTCCACGCCCTGGTTGATGTCGGGCGACTGCTTGCCGATCAGGTTGAGCACGCCGCAGGTCTCGCCATCGAAGCCGACGTCCGACGAGTCGTAGCCGATGTCGATGATGACTTTGCGGGTCAGCGCCTCCAGGTCGATCCAGGCGCTGGTGGTGACTTCGCCAGCGACGATCGCCACACCGGTCTTCACCATGGTTTCGCAGGCAACGCGGGCGCGCGGGTCTTGCGCGATGATCGCGTCAAGCACGGCGTCGGAAATTTGGTCGGCAACTTTGTCCGGATGGCCTTCGGAGACCGACTCGGAGGTGAAGAGATGGCTGCTCATCGCGGCATATATCCTTCTCTACGGATAGAGAGATGAATGGAGGAAGTCGCGCATGATACACGCGGCGGTGACGGATTTCACCGGGCAGGTTAGCGCATGAAAATGGCAGTGAGGCGATGTTCAGCCGTCTTTACCTATGAAAAGCACCCTTCCCTCTGGGCGAGGGAAGGGGCGGCAGGCCATGGTGGGCCTCAATCAGCTCCCGCCAAAGCAGCGAGTAGCGGAAATTCGCCCTGATCGAGCCTTGCGGCTGCCTGCACGGAACGGCCGGGAAAGGGAGGGCCGCAGCCTTCCCCTTCGTCAGCCGCTACTCCGTTCCAGGCACAGGGCTTAAGCAGGGCAGGTCTCGTCTCAGTTCGTTACGGCCAGTTCGCTGCGCAGGGTCCGGGCGGCGCCCACCATGGCTTCCAGTGCCGGGATCACCTCGGCCCAGTGGCGGGTTTTCAGGCCGCAGTCGGGGTTGACCCACAGCTGGCTTGGATCGAGCACGGTCATGGCCTTGCGCAGCAGGTCGGTGATTTCCACATGGCCGGGCACGCGTGGCGAGTGGATGTCGTAGACGCCTGGGCCGATATCGCCGGGGTAGCGGAACTGTTCGAACGCGGCCAGCAGTTCCATCCGCGAGCGGCTGCTTTCGATCGAGATCACATCGGCATCCAGGGCGGCGACCGCTTCGAGAATGTCGTTGAACTCGGCGTAGCACATGTGGGTGTGAATCTGCGTGGTATCGCGCACGCCACCTGCCGCGATGCGGAAGCACTGCACCGCCCATTCCAGGTACCTGGCTTGCTGGGCGTGGCGCAGCGGCAGGCCTTCGCGCAGGGCCGGTTCGTCGATCTGGATGACCTGGATGCCGGCGCTTTCCAGATCGTGCACTTCGTCGCGCAAGGCCAGGGCCAATTGCCGGCAGACGGTTTCGCGCGGCAGGTCGTCACGGACGAAGGACCACTGCAGGACGGTGACCGGCCCGGTCAGCATGCCCTTCACCGGCTTCTTGGTGAGCGATTGCGCATAGGCGGACCAGCGCACCGTCATCGGTGCCGGGCGCGCGACATCACCCCAGATCAGCGGCGGCTTGACGCAGCGCGAGCCGTAGCTCTGCACCCAGCCTTGGCGGGTGAAGGCGAAGCCTTCGAGCTGCTCGCCGAAGTATTCCACCATGTCGTTGCGCTCGGGCTCGCCATGCACCAGCACGTCGAGGCCGATGCTTTCCTGATGGCGCAGTGCCTGGGCGATTTCCTCGGCGAGGAAGTCGTCGTAGGCCTCGTTGTCGAGGCGGCCGGCGCGATGCTCGGCGCGGGCGTGGCGCAGGGCATCGGTTTGCGGGAACGAGCCGATGGTGGTGGTCGGCAACAGCGGCAAGCCCAGCGATTCGGTCTGCACGACGCGTCGATGGTTCAATGCCGAGCGTCGCTGGGCCGCCTGCGGGCTGAGCCCGTTCAGGCGCGCACGCACGTCGCTGCGCTGTACGCCGGCTGCATTGGCGCGTGCGGCGAGCAAGGCGTCCTGGCCGCTGAGTGCCGCACGGGCGGCATCATCGCCGGCGATGGCTTGGGCGTACTGCTTCAGTTCTTCCAGTTTCTGCAGTGCGAAGGCCAGCCAGCCGCGCAACTCGGCGGTCAGCGTGGTTTCCTGGGCGACATCGATCGGCACGTGCAGCAGCGAGCACGACGGTGCCAGCCACAGATGCTCGGTGCCGAGCTTGGCGAGTGCTTTTTCCAGCAGCGGCAGCACCTGGGCAGGCCGGCTGCGCCAGATGTTGCGGCCATCGACGACGCCGGCACTCAACACGCGCCCGGTGGGCAACGCCGCCAGGACAGCGTCGAGCTGTTCGGGGGCGCGTGCGAGATCGATATGCAGACCATCCGCCGGCAATTGAGTCGCCAGCGCGAGATTGTCATCCAGGGCGCCGAAATAGGTCGCCAGCAGGCGTTTCGGACTACGCCCGCGAGCGAGGGTGACGTAGGCATGGAGATAGGCTTCGCGGCTGGCCGCATCGAGGTCGAGCGCCAGGAATGGCTCGTCCAATTGCACCCATGGCACGCCTGCATCGGCCAGTTGCTCAAGCAGCTGCGCGTAAGCGGGCAACAGTGCGTCGAGCAGGGCCAGCGCATCGCTGCCGTCGGTGGTCTTGGCCAGGCGCAGGAATGACACCGGCCCTAGCAGTACCGGGCGTGCATCCAGTCCCAATGCCTGCGCTTCGCGCCATTCCGCCAGCGGCTTGTCACCGGCCAGTTGAAAGCGTTGACCGGCGTGCAGCTCGGGTACCAGGTAGTGATAGTTGGTATCGAACCACTTGGTCATTTCCAATGCGTGCAGGCCGTGGCCGCCGCGGGCCATGGCGAAGTAACCGGCCAGGGGATCTTGCTGGCGCAGCGCGCGATAGCGCTCCGGCACGGCATCGAACAGCACCGCGGTGTCGAGCACATGGTCGTACAGCGAAAAATCGTTGACCGGCACGCTGCAGACGCCTGCGGCACGTGCCAGCTGCCAATGCCGCTGGCGCAGTTCGCGGGCGGTATCGAGCAGGGCGGCGGCATCGGTTTCGCCACGCCAGTAGGTTTCCAGCGCGCGCTTCAGCTCGCGGCGCCGGCCCAGGCGCGGAAAGCCGAGGTAGGTGATCTGAGGATGGGTGGGAAGGGTTTGGGTGGAGCGGGTGTGAAGCGGTGAAGACATGACGTATTCCTCTTGCGGATCAATGGCAAAGAGGAACGAAGGGCGGCACGCAGCCGTTGCCGGACGCGTGAACCGATGACCTTCGCCCCCGCGGGCGAACCGGTTTCTCGCGGGCGAACGCACACCGCCGCACGACGGCGGCAGCGCGCTGGATTCCCCCGCGGGATTCCAGGTCGGTCGAGCCGGTGGCCGCTTTCGCAGACCGGTACTCGGCTGGGGCAGGTCTTCGGGCTCATGGACATAAACGCCGTGAGGCGTTGCCTACTGTCCGTCGCTTCCCAAGCGCATCACGCTCAGTGCCAATGACGAAGGTCGTTTCCACATACCGCTGCGGGGCAGCGCCGGATTCCCACCGGCTTCCCTTTTAATTCCATCTCTCTATTCGGATAGAAGGATGAAAACCATCAGCGGAGCGAAAGTTAGACGGATGGATGGCCCAAGTCAATGGAGACGCTGCGGGTCTTGAGCCGTTGGAAGCCGGCGATAGAAGGCCGGCGCGGCGGCGCGATCAGCTAGCCGGCATGGGCCTTGGCGGTCTGCGTGATCGATGACGGATGACTGTGGATGAAGGCCAGAATGTCTTCGAGGGTGGGGGCGTGCTCGTGCATGGGACGCAGCAGGGCAAACAGCAAGGCGATGTGACCGATGCCGGGGTAGAGCTTGAGGGTGACGTCTTCGTGCTGGGCTTGCATGGTGTGGGTGAGTGAGATCGAGTTGCTGGGCGCGACTTCTTTGTCTGCCGTGCCGTGCAACAGCAGCATCGGCGGCTCGGCGCCATGCACAAAGGTCACGGCTTGCGCGCGCTGTTGCTCGGCAAGTGTGCGACCGAACATGCCCAGCATGTCTTTTTCGTTCGAGGCGATCGGGGCGAAGTCGTAGCAGCCTGCCAGCCCGATAAAGCCGGCCAGGTCGCGTGGCTGCATGCCGTAAGGCGCCAGCCATTGCGGATCGGTCGCCAGCAGGGCGGCTATCTGGCCACCGGCCGAATGCCCCATGACAAAGATATCGTCGCTGCTGCCGCCGAGTTCGCTGGCGTGTTGATGTGTCCAGGCCAGTGCTTCGGCGGCGTCCTGCATAAAGCCGTCCATTTTTACCTGGGGGTATTTGCGGTAGTCGGGGATGACGGCGATGACGCCGTGCGCGGCGAGTGCGGTGCCGACGAAGCGGTACCACTGGCGTTCGCCATGGGTCCAGCTGCCGCCGTAGATGAACACCACGATGGGGGCGTGTTCGGTGTGTTCTGGGCGATAGATGTTCAAGGCCAGGTGGTGAGGCGGATCAAACTCGATGTTGCGTTGTTGCTGGATGTCGTGGCGTTGGTCGGTGGTGTTGATGGCGGCGAATAGGGTGGTTTGGCAGCCGCTTAGCAGCAAGGTGGCTGTGCATAGCAGCAGGGTGATGAGTGGGGCGCGCACGTGGTGTGGCGGTTTCATGGAGGGGCAGCATGTGCGGACGGGGGATAGGGTGATGATGCATGGAGTTGTTGCGTAAGGGGTTGCGGTTTTGCGTGTTCGTTGGGCGGTTGCTTGTTGGTTGTGTTGGGGCGAGGGTGTCGCCTGCGGCGTGTTTCGGACTCTTGCCGGAGCCCGAGTCACTTTTCTTTGCGTGCTCAAAGAAAAGTAACCAAAAGAAAGAGCACCCCGGTGCGTCGCCCTTCGGGTGCGTGAGGGCTGGCCGGGCTTTTCGACAGGGCTCCTGCCCTGGCGAAAAGGCATTGACGTCCATACCAATGCCCCTGCGGGCCTTGTCGTCCAGCCCTCACCGACGCACAGGGGCCCCAAAGATCAAAGATCAAAGGCAACAGCAACAGCAACAGCAGGAGCAGGAGCAGGAGCAGGAGCAACAGCAGGAGCAACAGCAGGAGCAACAGCAGGAGCAGTGTGTGCGTCAATTGCCAGCCTTGCGGCGTTGGCTCCTCCCCCTATTTGTAGGGGGAGGTTGGGAGGGGGTTCTATCTTGCGGCAGCTTTTGTTGCAGCACTCAAGTGGGTGGGCTCGCAAACGCTATGAGCTCATGGCCCTTATATCGCGCGCTTGATTGAAGATCTGGAGCAGCCCCGGTTCAAGCCGCCAGTTGCGCCTGTTGTTCCAGGGCAGCGAAATAATCGCGGGTGAGTCGCAGTTGGTCGGTGGCGGTTTCTGCGCGGTTGACTACGTGGCGGAAGGCGGCGTTTTCGGGGCGGTCTTTGGCGTACCAGCCGAGGTGTTTGCGGGCGATGCGCAGGCCCTGAAGTTCGCCGTAGAAGGCGTAGAGCTGTTGGAGGTGGTCGAGCAGGATCGTGGCGACTTCGCCGGGGGTGGGTTCGGGCAGCAGTTCGCCGGTGGTGAGGTAGTGGGCGATTTCGCGGAAGATCCACGGGCGGCCTTGGGCGCCACGACCGATCATCACGGCGTCGGCGCCGGTGACTTGCAAGACGTGCTTGGCTTGCTGTGGCGTCAGTACATCGCCGTTGGCGAGCACGGGACTGCGCACGGCGGCTTTGACGGCGGCAATCGTTTCGTACTCGGCTTCGCCTTCGTATTTGTCGGCGCGGGTGCGGCCGTGCACGGCCAGGGCGGCGATGCCGGCGTCTTCGGCGATGCGGGCGATGGTCAGCGCGTTTTTATGTTCGCGATCCCAGCCGGTGCGGATCTTCAGGGTGACGGGTACTGATACGGCTTGCGCGACAGCGCTGAGAATGCGCGCCACCAGTGGTTCGTCTTGCAGCAGGGCTGAGCCGGACCACACGTTGCAGACTTTCTTGGCCGGGCAGCCCATGTTGATATCGATGATTTGCGCGCCGTGATCGGCGTTGTAGCGCGCGGCGTCGGCCAGCATGGCCGGGTCGTAGCCGGCGATCTGCACGCTGACCGGTTCGGGTTCGCCGAGGTGGTCCATGCGCTTGAGTGATTTGCGGGTTTGCCACAGGCGTGGATCGGCGTTGGTCATTTCCGAGACGGCCAGACCGGCGCCCAGCCGTTTGCACAGCAGGCGAAAAGGTTTGTCGGTGACGCCCGCCATCGGGGCGAGCACGACCGGCGGGTCGATACGGTAGGGGCCAATCTGCATGCGCGCATTGTAGCGGGAGTGGCGACCAGGCTCCGCAAGCCGCTGTAGAGCTTGCGGAAGCGGTCGGCGTGCTAGTGTCTTGCGCGCTTGCCACGGGTGGAGAGAACGATGCGGTTGCGCAAATTCTTGTGGGTGCTGTGCTGGCTTCCGGCCCTGGCCTGGGCGCATCACGGAGCCAAGGGCGTGAGTGGCCTGGCCGATGTCACGGTATGGATCGTGCGCCATGCGGAGAAGGCCGACAGCGGCGACGGTTTAAGCCCGCAGGGCGAGCAGCGCGCCACGGCCTATGCGACCTATTTCGATCCGTTGCAATGGGACGGCGATACCTATTTGCCGCAGCGCTTGATCGCGACCAGCGACAGCAAGGAAAGCATCCGTCCGCGCCTTACGCTGACGCCGCTGTCGCAGCGGATCGGCTTGCCGATTGAGCAGCCTTGGGCGGATGAGCAGGTCGATGCCCTGGTCAAATCGTTGCGCAAGCAAAATCAGGCCAAGGTGGTGTTGATCGCCTGGCATCACGGGCATATCCCGAAGCTGATCGATGCCTTTGGCGGCAAGGCGAAGGATCTGCTTGGCAGTAAATCCTGGCCAGATGATGTGTATAACTGGCTGGTGATTTTGCACTTCGACCACGACGGCAAGCTGCAGGAAAAGCACAGTCAGCGGGTGCTCGAACATGTGCTGCCTAGCGATGGCGGATGAGTGCGGTGAGCGGTTAGATAGCCGCTGAGGCTTGGACGAAATACATGCGCGGCTCGCTGACGTACAGGCCATGGTTGTTGTCGACCGAGCGCGTGAAGTAGCGCCGGTCGAACAGGTTTTTCACGCCTTCTGCGAGTTTCAGATTCGCCAGCTGCGAGCCGAAGACGTACTCGCTGCGCAGGTTCCAGTGGGTCTTGCCGGGGATATCGCCATGGTCGCCATCAGGCGTGAAGAAGGGGCTCTTGCAGGGCGCTGGGCTCATGTTTGTGTTTGAACAACAGCATGAACAAGATCGCCACGATCAGCGAATACAAGGCAAAGGCAATCCAGATGCCGTGCCAGTTCTTGCTCTGATCCGGATAGGTGAAGAACTCCTCGATGACGATGCCGCTGATCGAGCTGCCGAGCACGGCGCCGACGCCGTTGGTCATCATCATGAAAAGCCCTTGCGCGCTAGCGCGAATCCGCGGGTCGCTCTGGGTCTCGACGAAAAGCGAACCGGAGATATTGAAGAAGTCGAAGGCCATGCCATAGACGATGCACGACAGCACAATCATCCACAGGCCGCTGCCCGGATTGCCGTAGGCAAACAAGCCGAATCGCAAAGCCCAGGCTATCATGCTGATGAACATCACCGCCTTGATGCCGAAGCGCTTCAGAAAAAACGGGATCGCCAGAATGAACAAGGTCTCGGAAATCTGCGAGATCGACATGATGATGGCGGGGTACTTCACCGGCACCAAGTCTTTATAGGCATCGATCTTGGCGAAATCGTGCAGAAAAGTATCGCCATAGGCATTGGTCAATTGCAGCGACGCGCCTAGCAGCATCGCGAACAGAAAAAAGACCGCCATCTTGCTGTTCTTGAACAGCGCAAACGAGGTGAAGCCCAGCGTTTCGATCAGCGAGGCATGGGCCTTGCGCTCCATCTTGGGCGGGCATTTGGGCAGGCTGAAGGCGTACAGGCCAAGCAGCAGCGATGCGGCCGAGGCGACGTAGAACTGGCCCGAGGTGGTTTCCAGATGCAGCAGGCTGACCACCCATAGCGCGGCGATAAAGCCGACGGTGCCCCATACGCGGATCGGCGGATACACCTTGACGATGTCGATGCCGCTGCCTTTGAGCGCGTTGTAGGCCACCGTGATGGCCAGGGCGATGGTCGGCATATAGCAGGCCATGTTCAACAGCATGACCCAGAACATGGTGTGCGGGTTATCGACCATGGGCACGGTGAACAGCACCATGGCGCCGCCGATATGCAGGATGCCGTAGAGCTTTTCGGCGTTGATCCAACGATCGGCGATCATGCCCAGGATGGACGGCATGAACAGCGAGGCGATGCCCATGGTGGAAAAAATCGCGCCGAACTGTGAGCCTGACCAGTGCTTGTTTTGAAACCAGTAGGCACCAATGGTGATGAGCCACGAACCCCAGATAAAGAACTGCAGGATATTCATCAGAATCAGGCGGAATTTGATGCTCATGGACTCAATATGCGTAAGTGATTGGGGCCGTACTCACACGGTCACGGCCACGGCGCGTTGCCCGATGAGCGGGAAAACGTTGCCAGCGGCGATCGAGTGACTCCCCCTCAGATACCCGAACAAGCCAGGGCCTGCGGCGTCAGCGCGCATGCGGGTACCAATGGTAAGACGCCGGCAGCGTAGATGAGCCGGGCTTGTTGCAGCAAGCTGCATTGCGGCGCCGAGGTGACTTTGTCGGCCAAGTCGGAGATGCTTTCAAACCTTAGATTGGCTCGAGGGGTAGCGCATGAGTTTGTTTATAACCATTGCCATCGTGCATTTGATCGCCTTGTTAAGCCCGGGCCCGGACTTTTTCTTCGTCTCGCAGACGGCGGTCAGCCGTTCGCGCCGGCAGGCCTTGTTTGGCGTGATGGGGATTACCCTCGGTGTGGTCGTATGGTCGACCCTGGCTTTGCTGGGCCTGCAATTGTTGCTGCAACGGCTGTTATGGCTGGAGCGGTTGATCGCTACGGCCGGCGGCCTTTATCTGGCCTGGATGGGGGTCAAGATGCTGCGCAGTGCATGGCAGGCGCCGGTGGCCGGCGAAGCCCAGCCGCGGGCGGTGTTGCAGCAAGGCGATATGGCGACGCTGCGGGCAGGCCTGTTTACCAATCTGGCCAATCCCAAGGCGGTGATTTATTTCGGCAGCGTGTTTTCTGCCTTTATTGGCGATGACGTCACGGTAGGCGCGCGCTGGGGCCTGTGGACCTTGGTGATGGTGGAGACCTTTGTCTGGTTTGCCTTGGTGGCTGCGGTGTTTGCGTTGCCGAGCATGCGTCGCGGTTATCTGCGCCTGTCACGTTGGATCGACGGGGTGGCCGGTGCGGTGTTCGTGCTGTTTGGCCTGCATCTGATTTTTTCACGCCGCGGCGCCTGATTCAGCCGGCTACCCCCGGGCATTAGCGCAACGCCGTCCAGCCTTGCCATGCCACATACAGTCCCACCAGCACGATTAGCCCGCTCGAAGCGTAGGGTGCGCGGCGTATCCACTGGCCCAGCGCGGGCCAGCGCTTGGTCGCCTGGTTCATGCCGATCGCCGCGGCGACGCCGACCAGCACCATGGTCAAGGCCAGGCCCACGCTGAAAGAGAGCACCAGGGTCGCGCCCAGGCTGATCCGCTTCAGCTGCAGGCACAGCAGTAAGACAGTGATGGCGGCCGGGCAGGGGATGAGTCCACCGGTAAGCCCGAAGATCACGATTTGCGCGGTGCTGACCTGGCGGTTGGCAAAACGGCGCTGGATGTCATGGGCATGCTCTCGCTCGTGAGCATCCTGGTAGTCCACCAACTGCGGCGCAGGCAGGGTGAATACCGCATCCTGCATCTGCCCGGCAGCGGGCGCGCTGAAGGCATGGGCATAGCGGTGAGCGAGTGAGGGTGCCTGGCCGTGGTGGTCATGCTCATGGGCTAGTTCACGCTGATGCTCGCGCCAGGTGCGGTACAGCATCCACAGTGCGATAAGCACGATCAGGCCACCGGAGGCGAGCTGGAAGTAAGGCTCGCTGGCGTTCATGTCGAAACGGGAGCCCAGGTACAGGCCAAGCAGCGCCACCAGCCAGACAATCAGCGTGTGTGAGAATGCGGCAGAGAGACCAAGCAACGCAGCCTGGGTAACGGTGCCTCGAATGGCGATGATGAAGGCCGCCATCATGGTCTTCGAATGTCCCGGCTCCAGCCCGTGCAGGGCACCGAGCAGGATCGCGGTTGGAATGAACAGCCATAGATGGCCACTGCCTTGGCTCAACAGTTGAACAAGATCGGGCAACATGCGTTTCACCTAATGGGCATATACTGCCCCCTAGTATATGGATAAGAGGAGCTATGGGCCATACCGTCGCCAATAAAAGCAAGTTGATCGCCCGCGTGCGGCGTATCAAGGGTCAATTGGACGCGCTTGAGCGCGGCCTATCGGAAGAGCGCGGTTGCGCCGAGACACTGCAGCAGATCGCCGCTGTGCGCGGCGCGGTCAATGGCCTGATGGGCGAAGTGCTGGAGGGGCATTTGCGCACCCATGTCGCCGACCCCCATGCCGATGCCGAGCATCAGCAAGAGTTGGACGACGTGCTCAAGATACTGCGCTCTTACATGAAGTAACCGCGCTCACCACGAGGCCAGTGCCCGTGCGATGCCTTGCCGAAACCGTGTGACTTGCTTCGCGGTAACGCGTTCGCTTTGATACAGCGACAGCATTTGCATACGGCACTGTGCCGCGCAGGCACCCAGTATTGCCGTCTTGAGGATTCTCCTGACGGGGCGTCGCATGACCCAGCGATCGACCCATGACGGTGAACCCAGTGTGGTCACCACCAGCATCCGGCGCAGCCCTGACAACCGGGCTTTGATGGCGCCCCCATCGGCGGCATGGTCATAGGCAACCCCAGGTGCCCACACACGATCAAACCAGCCTTTGAGTATCGCGGGAAAGCCGAACCACCAGGTCGGGAAAACCAGCACGATGGCGTCGGCATGGCGCAGCCGCTGGATTTCTGCGGCGACATGGGTGTCGTCGTAAGCCGGGGCGTAGTAACTCGCGCGCTCGCTGGCGCTTAGCGCGGGATCGAAGGCGTTTTTGTAGAGATCTTCGAGCACGACCTCATGCCCGCCCGCCTTAAGCAAGTCATGTACGTGCTGCGCCAGCGAGGCGGCGAGACTGTCGTGCAGTGGATGGGCAAGTACCAGCAAACACTTCAAGGCAGACTCCTAACCCTATGGATCGTGCATGAGTGGATGCGCCGGGGCGCAGGCTAAGGCAGCAGCTTGCCTGGGTTGAGAATGCCGTCCGGGTCGAAGGCTGTTTTGACGTTACGCATCAGCCCCAGCGTTTCGGCTGACAGTGCCAGCGGCATGAATTCGCGTTTGACCAGGCCGATACCGTGCTCGCCCGACAGCGTGCCGTCGAGCGAAATCACCAGCGCGAACACCTCGCCCAGGCAGGCGTGCGAACGCTCGCGTTCGGCGTCATCACGGGGCAGCAGATTGACATGCAGGTTGCCGTTGCCGGCATGGCCGAAGGTGACTATCAGCACGTCATGCTTGGCGGCCAGCTGTTTGATGCCATCGACCAGCTCGGGTAATCGGCTGACTGGGACAACCACGTCCTCGTTGATCTTGTTCGGGGAAATCGTGCGCTGTGCCGGCGACAAGGCTTTGCGCGCCGACCACAAGGCCTGGGTTTCTTCCGCCGTCTGGGCGACTTGCAAATCGTCGAGACCGTCGCCGCGGGCGGCCCGCGATACGGCTTCGACCGCGCCGGCCAGCGTGTCTGGCTCGCCATCCACTTCAATCATCAGCATCGCACCGGCCAGCGGTACGCCATCGCCGCCGTAGTCGCGTGCCAGCTTCAAGGCGACGTCGTCGATAAACTCCAGCGCACAGGGCGTTACTGGTTGCGCCATGATTCTCGCCACCGCACGCGCGGCGGCGCCGACGTCGCGATACGTGGCGCGCAGGGTGCGTATGCCGGTGGGTTTGGGGGTCAGCTTGAGGGTGGCCTCGGTGATCAGCGCCAGCGTGCCCTCGGAACCGATCAACAGACGGGTCAGGTCGTAACCGGTGGAGCCTTTGCTGGTGTAGGTGCCGCAGCGGAAGCCAGCACCGGTGCCCGCCACCGCACGCAAACCCAGGGTGTTCTCACGCGGGCTGCCGTACTTCACCGTGCGCGGGCCGGCTGAGTTGCAGGCGAGATTGCCGCCGATGCTGCACCAGGGCGATGAGGTAGGGTCGGGCGGCCAGAAGAAGCCAAGCGGCTTCAAGGCCTGCTGCAGGTCGCCATTCAATACACCGGGTTCGACGATGGCAAGGCGGTTATCCGGGTCGAGGCGAATGATCCGGTTCATCCGCTCAAAGCTGACCACCACGCCGCCGTCGACCGGCACGGTGGCGCCCGTGGTATTGGTGCCGCGTCCGCGTGCGATCACCGGGATGCGATGGACGCGGCAGGCCTGCACCAGGGTTTCCACTTGCGCGTGCTCGGTGGGAAATAGCACCGCATCCGGCATCGCATGGCGGCGCGAGTTGTCATACGCGTAGGCCAGTCGTTCGGCTTCATCGAAGGAGCAGGCGTCGGCCGCGAAGGTCTGGCGGAGGGTGTCGAGCAGTGCCGGGGGGAGCGTCATGCGCGTAAGTCTAGCGCTGAAGCTGCGGACAGGGTGTCCGCAGCTTCAGGATAGGGCTCGGCTTAGATGGTCAAGGTGGCGACGTTCACTTTGGGCAACAAGCGAGAAGTGAAGTACTTGTCCTGGTAGTAGCGGATTTTCTCGCACATCACCGGGAAAGCGATGCCCTCATAAAGAAAGACTTCTTTGTCATTGCCCATAGCCTTTAGTTCTTGCGGAAGCATCAGGGCACGCCGTTCTTCGGACTGGCTGCGCGACACGTCGCCGCGGCTACCGCCGCCGCGCGTGATGTTTTCTTTGCGTACGGTGGTATAGCCCAGCATGTCGGAATAATCGTTGGCGTCCTGTTGCTCGCGCGGTGCGTAGACGATTTGCAGTGCATGGTTGGTGACCAACGTGCGCGAGACGTCTTTGCCATAAGTGGCATCGAGTTGAGCCATGCTCTGGATGATGGGCAAAAGCCGGATGTTGTAGCCGGCCATGTACGACACCGCCGTGGCAATGATCTCCACCTTGCCGATCGAGGTGAATTCGTCCATCAGCAACAGGCACTGGTATTTCAGCGCCGGATTGTTCTGCGGCAATTCCTTGGTGTTCAAGTTGATCAGCTGGCTGAAAAAAAGATTCACGATCAAGCGGCTCTCCGCCAGCTTGTTCGGCTGAATGCCGATATAAATCGTCATTTTCTTTTTGCGTACATCGGTCAGCAAGAAATCGTCGTCGCTAGTGGCCGCGTCCAGCACCGGATTGATCCAGGCGTTGAGCGGCTCTTTGAAGGTGCCGAGAATCGAGGCAAAGGTTTCATTCGCCTGCGACAGCAGGTTAGAAAAAGCCGATTGCGCAGTGCCACTGAGAAAAGGCTGCTGCGCCAGCATTTGGTAGAGCTGCTTCAAATCGGTGCCGTCACCGGATGACAGCCGGTAAACGGCGCCAAGCGTCGGCTTGACCCGGAGTTTCAGCGGTATGTTTTTCTTCTCGTCGTCATCCCATTTTTCAAACAGGTAGAGCGTGAAGGCCATGAACGCATTGCGTGCCTGGCTGACCCAGAATTTCTGATCATCGGAGCCATCCGGATAAAGCATCGCCGCGATGCTCATCAAATCCGACACGCGAAAAGCGGGATCTTTGGATACGTAGCTGAGCGGATTCCAGCGATGGCTGCGGCGATCTTCAGCAAATGGGTTGAACAAATAGATTTCTTGACCCTGGCTGGCGCGCCAACCGCTGGTCAACTCGAAGTTTTCCTGTTTGATATCCAGAACGACGGTCGATTCCTGATAGTCGAGCAGGTTCGGAATCACCACGCCGACACCTTTGCCGGAGCGTGTTGGCGCCGCCAGGATGACAAACTGCTGACCACTGAGTCGAACCAGGTTGCCGTGGAACTTGCCGACCAGGATGCCGTTGTTCGATGACTTGAACATACCGAGCTTGCTCAGATCACCACTTTTGGCAAAGCGGGCATCGCCGTGTATCGATGGCTTCTTTTGCCTGGCCATGAAATACATCACGATCAGCCAGGCAATCAAAGGCAGGCCAAAACCGATATAGCCGGCTGCCTTGATGCGGCCAAGATAGGGCTGCACCTGCGGCAAATCCATGGAACGCAGATAGCTCCAATAGGTATCCCATTGGATCTGGCTGGTGCCTACTTTAAGAAACAGCAGTGTCAGAAAGCCGGAAAGATATTCCCCCGCAACCAGGACGGCCAAGATCAATCCGGCCGCCCAATACCATTTCGCCTTGCTCATGAAGTTCTACCTTGGTGCCAGTTTCCCTTGCGGGTATATCGATGCTGGAAGATCGTGGAAACTTTGAAACTTATTTCGGCCTTCGTCCACAAGACAGGTTGTTTTTGTCGAGCGGTATATGGCGAATGCCTGTGTAAAGTTCTCAGTCATTTTTCGAAACATTAATGGTCTTTGCCTATCAGGCAAAGACCATGAGCGCTACCTCTTGAACAGTTGTTGCGATGAATAAATGATGCACGAAACTACCGGGCAATTTGCCCGGTAGTTTCGTGCATCTGGCGATCAATGCTCGAACGGGCTCGATTCGGCGGGCGCCGTGCCGTTCCATGCGCCGGACTTCTGCGCCATGGGACAAACGGTCAAGTATTGATCCAACGAATCATAGTCGGCTGATGTCCAGGGCCTTCCATATTCATTGGGTGGATCGCAACTCAGATCTGGCAGGTAGGCTCCGGTATAAGGTGCAATCGGCCACCAGCATTTCGTCGGGGTCTGCTGTCCTTGGGTACAGAACACGAACGGATCGTTGGCTCGATACCTCAATGGTTCGTAGAACTGGGCACTGGCCTGCATGGTGAAAAGCATGGCCGCCATAAAAATCCAGCCTTTCATGAAAACTCCTTTGCTTCCGTACGAAGGTGAAGCCATTAGGTGATTTTGGCTGGCCGGAAATGTTGCTTGCCGACCAGGGTGATTGCAAGTGAAGGCCGATATCCGAATACCTGTGAGAAAAATAACGCTTGGCATTCGCTATCGTTTTAAACCAAGGTGCTGGTACTGCATTCTGCGTATCGACAGCTTCTCCCGAGAGATGTCGATACGCCGTAAATCCATTCCATGGAAGCGCCTTTTTGTGCCGCAAGGCGCCTCCATGCCACTGTGCAAGTCATACGGTTTGCGCGGGATTCCCCCGGTTCTGCGTTTGCTGATGTTCCTGTTGCTGCGATAGCTGGGCCTGATTGGCATGTCTGGCTTGCGCTGCCTGCTCCCATGCGGCGCTGCTCTTCTCGACCGGCGTGGCGACGGCTTCGGCAGTATGCACATGGGTTATGCGCTTGAATGACGAATGCAGGTCACCTTGCACGGCGTAAGTGTGCTTGGCGTCGTCACTGAGTACCGCATGGTGGATCTGACTCAAGCCATCGCGTCGCGCCGCTACCACCAGGGCCGCGGCCAGATTGCTGCTGCGCTGATCGGGGACATGCTGATGCTGGGCATCCAATCGATGGACCGCGCCTAGCGACTGCTGATAGAGCGCGTGATCGGGGTGCGAGCTATGGTCCAGGCGTGCGGGCGCCGCCGCTGCCGGGGTGGCTGGCTTGTGATCGAACCATGAGCCGGGGTGGCTAAAGGTATCGAAGGCGCTTGACACTTTTTCACCCACGGCATGACCCGCTTCACTCATGGCGTGACCTGCCGCGTGCAGGGCCTGCGAGGCTTCATGGGCGACCTTGCCCGCGGCGTGCTCAGCAGCCACGAAGCCGTGCGAAACCTCTTTGCGCACCGTGTCATAAGCTTGTGTAGCGTCATGAGCCACCACATGGGCCACGTGCTCGGCTGCGTGGACGCCTTGCGATACCTTTTCGGTGACGGTGTGACGTGCGGTGTTGTAAGCCTGCGAGGCGTCGTGAGCGACCACATGGGCCGCGTGCTCGGCGGCATGAATGCCTTGGGTTATTTTTTCGCCTGCTGCGTGACCTAGTGCTTCTGCACCAGTGACAACGGCCTTGGGTACTTCCCACGATGCCGATAGCCCTGTGCGAAGATCGAGGACATCCTTGCGGTAGCGGTCGACCATGCCTTGATGCGCCTCGTAGCGGGCGGCGTTCTCCGGCGTCATGATCGATTGACCCAGGGTCTTTCCGTTGGGCACGAAGTTGTCGATCGCATGGGCGTCTGCCTGGATCTTGCCCAGGATGGGCTCGCGCGGCGTAAGCAAGGTGTTGTTGTCGCGATAACCCGCCTTGCTCAACGCATCGATATCTTGCTGGGTGGCGTAGACGCGCACTTGGCCAAAATGGGCACTACCGGCGCTGACCACATCGGTGGCGCGAACATTGTCGATGATCTGGTTGCCGCCTTTGGGCACACCTTCGAGCAAGCCTGCCGCACCGTAGGCGTTGAAGGTCTCGCCATGCAAGCCGTACTTATATGCCGTGATCTCGGCGAGGGTGCCGCCGAGCGAATGGCCGGTGACGGTAATGCTGGGTGCCGGCTGGTGTTTTTGCTCGGCTTCGTGTTTCGCTTCATTCATGACTTTCTGGGTGAAAGCCATGGCATCGGAAGTCTGCGAGTTCAGGCCGGTGAAGACCATGCCGCCGTCGGCGATGACACCATCTTGCAAGGGTTCCCGGCCAAACTCGGTACCGCGGTGGGCGATGATGATTTCACCCGTATCGACGCGTTTGTACGCCGTGCCTTGATAGCCGGTGACGGGGTCGTTGGCGTAATCGATCGCTCGGTAGGTGACGCCACCGAGGATGATCGGCTTGTTCAGCACGGGATCCTTGTAGGAGTCCTGCGCCAGCAAGGCGTAATCGGTTGGGCTGACACTCATTGGACGTCCTCCTTGGCGACGAGCGTGATCGAGAATATGTCGGTACGCGATTCAGGCTGGTAGTCGGATCGCTTGAGGCTGCCGGTGATGGTGGGGAAGCTGTCTTTTCCCTTGCGCGCGTCCAGATATTCGCCGTCGGCAAAATAAGTGGCGACGGGTTTCTGCGCCTTGATGTCGTCAATGAACAAGGCCGGGCTTAAATCCGAGGCGTTGACCTTTAGTGCCGCGGTGGCGGCCACCACCGACCAATGACAGACGCCGAGACCGTAATAGTCCTCGTCCTGGAATAAGTCGGTATAGAACGTGGCTCGGTAGACTTTGTCGCTGACCCGGGTCAGGTCGAGAGGAACGCTTTTCTCGGGTGCCAGCGTCGCGCCACTGCCAGGGCTAAGCGGTACGCAGCGATCATTGGAAACTTTGTACTGCACGAATCCGGTTACCGCATCGAACGGGCCGGGCGCGCCATCGATGGTCATGGTGATTTCGTAGCGGGTTTTCGGATGCGGATTCTGTTTGATGTCTGGAGTTTTCATAGGTGAGCTGCACGCAGAAGTGGTCAGGGCCAGAGATAGGATGAGCGAGGAAGTCAGACGAATGGACATGGCTGGGCTATTCGATTCGTTGAGGAAAAACTGCCGCCGTCATGAACGACGCTGCGCTTTGACGTCGCGATGGAATCGCTGATTTTCCTCATGGCCCTGTCCTTGGCATCTCGCCGGCGCCAAGCTGGTTCGCAGGTGATTCATGGGCTCGTGCTTGCGCTGATGCCTGTGCCGGGTCCCACGGCTTTTCCTGCATGACTTGTTTCCAAGCCAGGCTGCTTTGCTCAATCGGTGTCTTGGCTGCTACTGCGGTCTCCACCTGGGTCATTTGCTTGATCGGTGAGTTCAACTCGCCTTGCACGGCGAAAGTACGCGATGCATCGTCGCTCAACATCACATGGTGAATCTGATGCAGGCCATCGCGCCGCGCGGCGACAACCAGCGAGGCGGCCAGATGGTCGCTGTGCTGATCGGATGTGCGTTGCTGTTGGCTATCGAGCCGATGCACTGCACCGCGAGCCTGCTGATACAGCGCATGATCGGGGTGTGACGCATGGTCCAACTGGTGCGTGGTAGCGGCAGCTCCCGCGCTCTTTTTACCTTCCTGCTGCATCACCTGCTGATGAATGGCTTCCAGTGTCTTGGCTCCGGCGATGCCGTCTGCTTTCAGGCCATGATCGTGCTGAAACGCCTCCAGGGCAGCCTTGCTGGCGGGGCCGAAATGGCCATCTGCACGCAGGGTTTTGTGTTGCGCGTCGGTATAGCCCAGTGCGGCCAGATCGGCCTGTAGCTTGCGCACTGATTCGGGGTGCCCTTCCTGGCCGTGAGCGCCCTGTGCCGACGCATGCCCCGAGGTGTTATGTGACTGCTGCGTGCCGGGTTGCGCGATGGTGCCAACATCGCCCTTGGCCAGGCGCTCCATCACTTCGGGTGTCAGTTTCTTTTCCCAGCTGGCGAAACGCTCTCGGCGATCTTCCAGGCCGTTGTACTTGCCGTTGACAGCTTTGGTCGCAGCCTTGACGTCTTCACGGGCAGCTTCCGGCACGTGGCTTTCCCAATACCAGGCGGCAATCTTGGATGCGTTCCTGGGTTCGGCGGCAAGCTCGGGGTGCTTGACCAGATCGAGCCCCAGTGCCTGGCCCGCTTCCCGATAGTTATCCTTGCCGGTGAGCTGGATATAGCCGCGCCCGCGATAGGTGTAGCCGTCGCCTGGCTGGTCGTTGCCATTGCGTCCGCCATACATCAGTTCGGCCAGCTGCTGCGGGTGACCCTGCATGGCCTGCAGGCGTGCGGATTCCAGTGCGCCTTCGCCCTGGCGCCACGCGGATTGGACCGGTATCTGCGAAATCCCCTTGGTATAACGAAAGCTCTCTTCAAGCCGGTTCAGGCCATTCGATTCATGCGTGACCTGGGCCATGAAATTGGCCAGCTCTTTCGGCGACTTGATCCCTGCCGTCGTGGCATCCAACAATACTTGTGCTTCTCGATCCGTAGTCATGTATAGCTCCTGATTAACTTCCACTACATGTCGGCGCCATCCCTGTGTGCCATGTTTCCACCCGCCTTGGCGGAAATCCCATTTAATGCAATTCGGCCTCCGGCAGTCGCGAGGGATCGAACTCCTTGAAGGTGACCGCGCCCAGATCGCTGCCGGTCAGATCGATCACTTTCTTTTCGCCCGTTTCGCGGTCTTCCACCCGGCGGACCACTTTCGCGATCAGCCAATCTTTGTGTTCGGGGAAATACTTGAAGGTGAATTCATCGGCCCAATGCTCACGGCCACCACCGCCATTGACGATGGTGAACTGACCCGGTTCCAGCCGCACATAACCGAACGGATCGCCGGCGATGCCGCCGCAACTGGCGCAAGGCACGATGCGATCATTGTGGGCAAACTGCTGTAACTGTCCCTGTGCATCGCGGACCAAGAGCAGCACGTTGCGCGGCGCGCCTTCGCCAAGCTTCTGGTTGCCGTTGCCGGGTGGGTCCAAGACCAGCAAGGCATCGTTGCGCCCGGCGCCGCTGAGATCGCCGGTCTGGGCATCCAGAATCTTGTTGCCGCCGGTGGCGAATGCTTTCAAATCATCCATTTTATTTCCCTTGTCCTGTGCAGTAGCTGCAGGCGTTGCCGCAGTCGCCGCTGCTGACCGCCGTGTATGGCTGGCGTTCTTGTCGTCCGATGCGTTGTCGGAATCGCTCAGCAAGTTCTCTAGCACCTTCGCTCTGCTTGCTGTCATGTTCAGCGAGCAGGTATTCGCCTCGATGCGCTGAGCTTGTTCGCCAGTCCGCGTGTTGGATGAACAAGCTGTATTCTTCTCGGCCAGCCATACTCTTTCTTCGTCGCGCAGGTTGGTTTTCCGCGCTACTGGCAAGGTGGATTGAAGCTTGCGGTAGACGTCATTGAGCCTCGCATCCTGATACGTGAATTCGGAGTCGATGCAGCTCTGCATGCCGGGCATCGCATGATGGGATGCCGCCGCACATTGCTCATACGAGTCCCGCAAGTTGTTCGCAGCAGATGCCGCGCCTTCGCTGGAAAAAGCCGATGCACTCGACGCCAGACAGCACAGTGAAACCATGCCGATGGTTAGGAGACGTTTCATGCTCAGGCTGCTTCCTTGGCGCTGACAGTCATCGGAGCTATCTCACGGGAATCTCGAATTTTAGGGTCAGATGGCGACTGCGGATCAAGCGGATAGGGCGTTTTTGCGAGGTAGGTCACTGAATGTTTACTGTGCCCACAAATTTCATGTCTAAGGATTTGTTATGGGCCGCGTTGTAGCCGTTTAGCTAGTCACGAAAATGAAGTTATTTGATGCGTTTTGACAGGCTTTTTGCGTTATAAAAACTCTGCAATTGTCGAAATATTTCATGGCAGCCGATTGAGCTAACGATTCATTTGCGTCTCCGCTTCACCGTGATTAGGGGAGTCTCAGGCAATGGCCGCACATTGATTGTAATAAGCGAGCTCGATCTTGCAGCGGGTGGCTCTGTGCTCCATACAGTCACTTGTGGCCGCTTGAACTGCATCCGCTTTGCTTGCACGCCCTGCTGCAGTACCAGCCCTGCCAAGTTGCGCCATCAATGGCGATAGCACCTCATCGACCTACCCAGGAAGGCTGAGAAACACGAGCTTGCTGCTGAGAAGAATTCTCCTAAGTAATACGGTGCGGCGAATTCGATTGATCTGGCGGTATGCGCCCTGGATTGCCAGCGAATGGCGCACCTAGAGCGCATTGCGACCAGGTCAGTGGGATATACAGACAATCCATTGAGGCCGGAGCAGCTATCGCTTTCATCTTTGGATGTTCTTCGAGTGACCGGAGATCAAAGTTCATATGGCCGGCCCACTCGTACGCTACTCTGGTTATCTGAACATATTCATCGGACACGCTCTGCGAAGCTGCATTTGCTGTAGACAATTTTGCAGGCGTCCCCTTGGCCGCAGCGATCGATTGCTTTCTGTTCGGCGACGTCCGTGGTAGGTCCCCCTGAATAGCCCATCTTTCCAGCGCCCCATGCAATCGCAGCACACTGATTGTGGAACGAAAGTATCACCTCACAATTTGGGCTTCCGTTCTTTGCACAATCAGACAATGCTGTTTGGTCCGCTTTGGACTTGCTCGTTTGCCCTTCGATAGTTCCTGCTTGCCCTGTCTTATAGTCGACAGCAATGGCACCCCATCTATCTGCCCACACAGCTTGTACTTGAGGAGCTGTTTGTGGGGCCTGCTGCTGAGCTGATCCACCCTGGTAATAAGGCGAATTTGACTGATCTGGTGGAATGCATCCGGGATTGCCTGCCGAGGGAACGCCGGGTGCGCATTGCGACCAGGCAAGCGGTGCATACAGGCAGCCAAGCAATATAGCTATTGAAGTTATTTTCATCGTATCTACCCTCAGAAATCGGTGAGCCTATTGAAGTGCGACTTATTGAGACTCACCGTCTTTTTTCCTGCCCAGCAATCGGTGTTGTGAAGCGCCGTGATCTATTCGATTGCACTGCCCAGTTTCAGCAAACTGGCAATTCATTCTTCAACGATGAGCATTTACCCAGCTTCAATGCCTGATGTAGGTGATAGCCGCCCGTCATACGCCATTAGGCTTCGCTGCTGGGTTGGAAATCTTTTGACTTTTGTACGTCACCGGCCATACCGCTGCCGCCAGAACTAAGACCTAAGGCCTGGCTATTGTTTACAAGGGATGGCATGGCTGCTCCACCACCTGCGGTGTCTCGATTAGGGGGGAGAGTGCCGCCACCGCCACCACCGCCGCCACCACTAGGTGCTCGACCTTGAGCCAACGCTTGTTCACGGCGAGCGGCGCCAGCAGCACCAATGCTGCCAAACGAGGAGTACGACGCGAACTGCCCTAATGTGCCCTGGAAGAATGCGGCTGCCATAGGCGGCGCCATGACGATCAACGTTGATAGCAACAGTCCGAGACCACCCTGCTGCAGTGCCATGCTGCTGATGCCATCGGTTTGTCCTGCACCAATGTTGGTCATCGACAGCAAATATCTTGCTGCGAAGGCCGCGGTGACGGCCGCCATCATCTTCATAGCGATACTTACCATGACGCTCAGCAGTGAAAGGGAGAACACAGTGCCTATGCCATAGAACAGCCATTTACTAAATAGCGATTTGGTCTGCTCGAATAATAGGCACATGATAAATATGGGCCCGAAGCCAATGAACAGGGCCAGGGCGATTCGATTGAGCAGGAGCATGGAGCCGGCGATTACACTGGGGCCGGCAATGCCGATGCCCGTGAACCAGCGATCACGGTCCTTGGCCGCCTGAGACGCCGCGTTGCCACCCGTATCGACGGCATCGATGGTTGCCATAGCAGCTTCCATGCCGGCGAGATTGTTATCGATCGATTGAAATGGGCTGGTACTGCTGCCGGTAACGTAGCTGGCGATTGCGCTGGATACGCCGTCACTAAGCGTCCAGTACAGGGGCGACGACGAGAAGGCCACGCTGGTAGCCACAAAAATCACCAGTACCGCACGCAATGAATCGCCAACCAGCACCATCATGGGTTGCCGCGATTGTCCGGTGACGATACGAAAGCCCTGGAACATGATCCAAATGGTAAGCATCACCACGGCGACAAAGCCGATGATCGAGGCGGATCGCGAGAGCAGATTCCATTGCAGGATATCGATCTCATTACGCAGAAAGTCGTTGATCGTCTTGAAGAAGACGAATTGGGTTGCGCCTCCGAGCGGATCTCCCGGATCTCCCCCCAGCCCAAGCGAGATACTTCCCAGCCAACTTCCCATCATGGCGATCATGGCTCAACTTTCCTTATCAGGCAGAACGATAATTGCGTTTGCCATATCTGGTACGGCAGCGCGCTTATTACGATGGTGTGCTTGTGGTTCAAGCGGTTGTCACCAACCATTGGTGCTCTCGATGCTTAGCTTTTGCATGCCCGGGGCGGCCGTGCTCTGCTGCCCTTGCAGCGCGGCAGAGAGAATGACGCCCGTGGTCATGCTAGCTAGGACCGAGCCGATGTTGACATTGCCGACACCCGGAATATTGATGCTGCCACCAGAGCCAGGAGGCGATTGGCCCGAGGCGGCGGCATCGGCCAATTGAGTTTGTTTGCTACGCAGATAGCGAAGGTTCGCCTCGTAAGCGTAGTTGACCGATTGCATCTGTTGACGGTCTAGTGCAATGAGGTTGTAAAGCGCGGTCAGCTTGTTGGTATTGTCTTCGAGCTTGCCGAACTGATTGGCGTCGCCAGCCTGGATATTCTGGCGTTCGGTCAATAGCGTCCGCAACATGTCATCGCGGGTTTTGCTGGTGGTATACATGGTGATCATGTACTGGTACTGCGCGTTTTCGATAGCAACGATTTGCTGGCAGTTAGCTTGCTGTGCCGTTGCGACCAGGCTGCAATGCGCGCCATCGTCGAGAACCGTGGTCGCCGCAGGCAGTGCTTGTTGCGGGTCGGCCACGCGTGGACCAGGTGCATTTTGATTGTAGGCACCAATAACCAATTTGTTATTGATGTTATTGAGGTTGGTATTGATGGTGCCATTGCCGTCTTGGGTCGTGCCAAGCACCGAATTGATCTTGCCAGTGTCACCCTTGATGTTGCTAAGGGTGTTTTCAGCGTCGGTATCCTGCACTTGCCATTGCGCATGCGCTGCCGGAGCCGCGATGCTTAGCATTACGGCCAACGTCATCGCGCCGAGCAGGCGGCGCACAGCGGTGTGTATGAAAGCGCGAGCGTGAGCGGGGGTAGCCATAGGGTTCTCCTTCCTGATGGGGCTCATGGTCAGATTGCTGCCGAGCGAGTCGGCTGAGTAGATTTAGACGGCTGAGGGGGTTTGGACTTGCCGCTGCCTTTACGATTTTCGTAGAACATTTGCAGCCACTGCTCGGGTCGTAGGTTATCTGCGGGGATGCCTTCGGCCGCCGCGCGCTCCTGCAACACTTCGTGCATGATTTCGATGTTGTCCGTGGATGCCGAAATCACCGCCAGCGCATCGTCCATACCGCGCAAGTTCAACTGACAGACCGAAGACGCATGGCCTTGCTTGACCAGGAAGCAGCGCGAGCGCTCGTCGAGGCTTACAACGACCTGGTATTCGGCATCGGTCAACTTGAGGCCGTTGATGTAATCCTCGCGGCTGGCATTCGGGTTGGGCAGAAGAATCATCGTCGCGGTCTGTTCGATCAGTGCGGCTGCGATATCGCTGGCGAGTGCGTCCTCGGGACTCTGCGTGGCAAAAATGCCCAAGCCGTTCTGCTTACGAATGGTTTTCTGTTTGTTCTTGGCGAATTCTTTCAGGCCACCTTTGCCGTCGAGAATCTTCCAGAACTCGTCCATCACATAGATCAATGGTCGGCCATCGATCAGGGCTTCCAATCGGTGCAGCAGATAATTGATCACCGGCGCACGCACTTCGGCGTTATCGATGATGTCGGTGTAATCGAAGCCGATAATGTTCGCTTTGGTCAGGTCGATGGTATCGACCGGGTTGTCGAAGACCCAACCCAGCGAGTTGCCGGCGGTCCACTTGCGCATACGTATGAACAAGCCGTCGTCGCCCATATTGGGCAGACTTTTCTGGAAGTTGGTCATGTTGCGCAAGTGCATGGGTGTATCGAGCATGTTCTCGACCGCGCGGAAGATATCTTCTTCCTCGCGCGAGCTGTAGACACTCTTGCCTGCAAGCACTTTGACCAGGTCGGCCAGAAACTGCACGTTGGCCTTGGTACGTTCGCACTGGAACGGATTGAAGCCGGTGGGGTGGCCGTTTTCGAGCGCTAGGTAATTGCCACCACAGGCGCGCACAAAGATCTCGGCACCACGATCCTTATCGAAGAAGAAGATCGTCGGTGAGGGTTTCAGCTTTTGCACCTGGCTGAGCAGAAAGTTGATCAGCGCGGTTTTACCTGTACCTGATTTGCCGATCACCATGGTGTTGGCGATAGCTTTCTCGCCCAGCGAGTTCTCGGCCGGATGCGTTGCGTGGAAATTAAAGTAGTAAGGCTGGCCGTTGGTGGTCTGCAGGGTTGTGACGCAATCTCCCCAGGGGTTGTTTTCTCTCTTACCCGTGGCGAAATTGTGCAGCGGTGATAAACCCAGGAAGTTCAACGAGCTGACGTTTGCCAAGCGGGTGCGATATTTCCAGTTGCCTGGAAACTGCGCATAGAACGCGGCGGTCACAGCGAGATCTTCTTTGACCGAAATAAAGCCGGCGTTGGAAAGCTCGGCACGCGTCGCGGCGATTTGCTGTGAGAGCAGCTCCTGGTTCAAGGCGTAGATGGCCATGGAAAAGTGATACTGACCGAGCACGAAGTTGCCCGAGGCCAGCTGATCCATCGCCTGGTCCAGTTCACCGATCTGGCTGACGGCCTTATCGCCAGACGAAATCATCGCACCCTTGGTGCGGTCGAGTGCCTTCAATGCATCTTGTCGCCCCATGGGGCTGAACGAGTGCGTGATGACATACTCGAAATCCAGGTACTTCAAGCCATTGAGGATGCCCGGATAAGTGCCATCCGTATATTCCTTGATGTTCAAGAGCGCGCCGAAATGATTCACGCCGGTGGGCGTGGTAATCACGAAGTCGCCGGTCTTGCTGGAGAAACGCTGCCGGCTTACCGGCAAGTAGTTATAAACCGGTGCTTGTAGCACCGGTACCGGTTCGTCAATGCGGTTGAGCAAGTAACCGTAGAATTCCAGTACCTCGGAGAACACCACGCCATTGCGAGCCTCGTACATTCCGAGACGGTTCGGCGCATAGTCTTTTAATACGGCTTCGACGTTGCCAGCGAGTTCCTGGATAGTTGTGATGGCTTGCAATTGTTCGGATTCGAGCTGGCTCAAGTCGCTCGATTTTTCGGCAAAGCGTTTGCCGCTGACCACCGGACGATAAATCATCGTCAGGTAAAGCTCGTTCTGCATGAGCTTCTGCGACGATAGCGCTTCGTAATAAGCATCCGACATGGTCTGGTTGAATGCTTGATCGAACCGGTTCTTGTCGGCGACGCGACGACGGCGACGAATATCATGTGCCCAAAAGGCCACATTGACGAAATCCGGCGCGCGCAAGGTCTGCAGCATCCGATTAAAGGTGTTGTGGCGGTGTTCGAGATCCCACTCTTCGCGTCCTACGAAGGGCAGGCCGGCCATTCGCCACACCATGAGGAAATCTCCGCCGGTCGTCTTGAGGACGGTCGGCGAGACATGGGTGGAAATGGGGATGAAATCGCTGATACCTGTGTCTGGGGTAAACATGATTCTCTATACCGTTTGGTTCTGTACCGTCTTCACCGGAAGGGGCGCCCCGGCACGTACCGTCGCCGGGGCGTCTGGATTACCGCTCGTCTTTGTGCTGGCCGCGGTAAGAATTGGGCGTGAATACCCACATGCCATCGTGCTGTTGCAGATTGCGAACCCTCGTCCGGAAATGGAAACGAAGGCCCAGCAAGGTGAAGATCATTTCGTCGCGCCGTGCCATCTGACGCATGACGAAAATCACCATCGGGATCAGCAACAGAAACCACATATTGAAGTACATCGCCATCAGCAAGCCCCCGCCCGCCCCCATGAAAAAGGGCAGGTAAGGTACGCCCATGAACATCGCTGGGCGTGTGCAGCCGCGGAACAATGCATCCTTATACATAGTGCTGCAGAAAGTGGGTCAGCATGGCTGACGCGGCACCGCTAGTGGAGGTGCATGCCGACGCCGAGCCGCTGCCGCCCACGACCATCTTGGCTACCTGGGCCGCCGCACCGATCAGCACGCCACCGACCAGGGCAGGAGCGACTTCGGCAATGCGTTTATGTGCGAAAGCAATCTGGTAACCAGAGAAAATGACCGCAATGGTAACGACCACGATCGATGCCGCATTCAACAGGCCGTTGATGTTCTGGAAAAAGCCGCAGACTTTGGTCTGTGTCTCGGTGACATCCTGCGCCAGTCCGAGACTCGGCATAAGCAGCGCCATGACGACGAAGCCCATGATCAAGGTGGCGAGCATGTTCTTGGATTGAAAGTTACCGTTGTTGGTGCATGGATTCGGTGCCATCTCAGATTTCCTTATGAAAGATTTCAAAAACAGATGCGGTGATCTAGTGATGACCGCTTCCAAGGACAGCTGCGCTTCGCGCAGCCACGTTCACTACAGGGACACCTCGAAAAGACTCGAGATGTTGTTGCGGCCATACGGCCGTCGCGGTAAGCACGGGGATGCCTACCAGGCGAGGTTGATAGTCATTGCACGGTGACACGCGCGTTTTCTTCAAGCGCCGTGCCGCCAATGAATGGCTTCGGTGTTCAGAATACGAAAGCGTCATCGCGATTCCCCTGGCGTAGATCGGCCTGATCCGTGGCAGGTGTCGAAACGGTGGGCAACGCCGCAACTTGTGGAGCTACGGTATCTGTAGAAGCTGTTGGCGACACGGACTCGCCGGGTCCGTGTACCTGGGGTACGAATATCCCGTTATTCGTGTCCACTGCGGCCGAGGGCGCGACTGCTGTCGGTGCTACCGTCTGCGCATTCATTGCCGCTGCCATAACCGCCTGTGCTTGCGCCTGCATCGTCGCTACGGGGGGCGCCTCAGCGGCGACAGCGGTGGGCGGTGCCATGACTTGCGCAGGTGTGGTGCCCAGCGCTTTTGCCGCTGCCGGCACGACGGCCATGGAGGCTGCGGTATCCAGTAACACGCTGCGTATCGCGACCCGATAAGCGGCGCTATCCGCGGCAACAGGAGCCATCCCCTTGATGCCATTGCTCGTCACTGCCTGGTTGCTGATTAATTGAATCGGTATCGCTGCGCTTTGGTTACTGGCACTGCGATTGATCGAGTCGTAGATTTTCTGGACGTAACCATCCCGGTAGCCGGTAGTGAAGTTGCCCGAGTAATAACAGCTGAAAGACTTGCCCCAGTCGCCACCGGAACTGGCATAGCACTCGGCGAGGATACGCGCGCCTGCTGCAAGGTTGGAGCAGGTTTGGAATGCCTTTTCATAGGTGTCCAAACCGTACTTGCCGAGATTGGCCCGGTTGACCTGGGCCAGGCCGACGGAAAAGTTGTAGCCCTTGCTTTCGAGCATACGCACAGTGGCGATCGCTTCATCCAGGTTCAGCGGTTGGCGCACCAGTTGGCCGCCGACCACACCGATCGCATAGGGGTTTTCGCCAGACTCGACGTTGACGATGTGCTGCATG
This sequence comes from Dyella silvatica, assembly GCF_026283955.1. Lineage (GTDB taxonomy): Bacteria > Pseudomonadota > Gammaproteobacteria > Xanthomonadales > Rhodanobacteraceae > Dyella_C > Dyella_C silvatica. The sequence continues at coordinate 61,009 of NZ_JAPDPE010000014.1, forward strand.
ACCTCGGCCGGAACGGCCAGGTTCGGGCAAGCCATCATTTCCATTCCAGCTAGCATTTTCGTGACCCCCTGGATCTGAACAGGCTCGACATGGCGACTACCCGGCGTCCGATGGAAAAGTGCGGGCCGGATTGAAATCGATGCCGGTGATGTAGCGACGTCCGGCATGTGCCTTGATATGCACCAGCACATCGATCGTCATCATCAGCAGGCGCTTGATCGTGGAAAACTCCAGGCCAGCGCCTTCGGCAGAAGCCTTCACCATCAACGCCAATTGATCCCACGTTTGTTCGGTATTGCCGGCATGGCAGCTAGTGATCGAGCCGGGGTGACCTGACGCACAGTTACGGATGAAGTAGAACGACTCATCGCCGCGCAACTCGGCCAGGATGATGCGATCGGGCTTCATACGCAGACAGGCTTCCATACAGCTTTTCGCCGATACGTTGCTGGTGCTCTGACCGCCTTTGGAATAAAGCAAATGCACCACGTTGGGCTGCTCGATAAACAGCTCGCGCGCGTCCTCGATGGTCACCAGCCGTTCTTCGGCAGGAATGTGATGCACCAGCGATTTCATGAAGGTAGTCTTGCCGCTGCCGGTAGCGCCGGAAACGACAATGTTTTTCTTGTGCAGCACCGCCTTTTTAAAGAACTCCGCATAACGGCGTTCGGCCCGTAGCGCAAGCAGCTCACGGTCGTGATCGCTGAGGCTGTGTGCGTCTTCGAGAATTTGATCGAAAAAACCATCTTCCTGATACTGCGCCAGCGTTTTGGTTTGCTTGGAAGGCAGGCGAATGGTGATCGATACTTTGCCCGCTTCGCATGC
>NZ_JAPDPE010000150.1 GCF_026283955.1 Dyella silvatica
TGCCAATATCCATGCGTGCACGGATCAAGCGCATCGATTCGCGCTGGTTGTCGATGTCGCGGTTAGCCACCTCGATACGCAACTGGGTACCACGCAGGTCAAAGTAATAGCGCGCTACTTCAGCAAACAAGGTCACCTGGGCATCTTGCAGCGAGGCCTCGCTGGCAGCGGCCTCGGCGCCAGCCGCCTCGACCGAGCGGCGTATGCCACCGAACAGGTCCAGCTCCCAGCTGGCATCAAAGCCCGCCTGGTAGGTTTTGCTGGTGACGCGTTTATCGGTCACACCAGGCACCTGACCGCGGCTGCGGGTGAAATTGGCATCCGCGTCGATGGTCGGTATCTGGTCGGCGCGAGCGGTGCCGAGCAGGGCGCGGGCTTCTTTCAGGCGAGCCAGGGCAATTTTCAGATCCGGGCTGTTCTTCGCCGCACGCTGGATCAGCGTATCCAGGGTCGGGTCATTGAACTGCTGCCACCAACTGGCCTGAAAGCTTTTTGCCTGGAAATTTTGCGCGGCGTCCGCGCCTTGCAGTGCCAATGGCTTTTCCACCGGCCGGTGATAATCCGGCCCCACGCTGGCACAGCCGGCCAACAGCAGCCCGGCGAAAAGGGCCGTCCAACGGCTGGTCCGCCCCTTGCCCCCGAGGGGAGCAAGGTTGGCATAGGCAGCGGGGATTCGCTTGGACTTGCTCATAGCGGCAGCGGCTTTAACGATGCGCATATCAATGCTCCTCTAACGCGGGCAGTTGCCCATGCGCGGCTTTGCGCGCCTTGCGGTTTGCCGAGACCTTTTCAGTCCAGCCACGAATCATCACGTAGAACAGTGGGGTGAAGATCAGGCCGAAGAAGGTCACCCCGAGCATGCCGGAGAACACCGCCACACCCATCGCATGACGCATCTCGGCGCCCGCACCATGTGAGGTCACCAGCGGCACCACGCCCATGATGAAGGCGAACGAGGTCATCAGGATCGGGCGCAGTCGCAAACGCGCGGCTTCCAATACCGCCTGTACGCGATCCATGCCGTCGAGGATTTGCGCCTCACGGGCAAACTCGACGATCAGAATGGCGTTCTTGCAAGCCAAGCCCACCAGCACGATCAAACCAATCTGGGTAAAGATGTTGTTGTCGCCGCCCGACAGCCACACGCCTGAGATCGCGGACAGCAACACCATCGGCACAATCAGGATCACCGCCAGCGGCAGGGCCAGGCTTTCATACAGCGAAGCCAGTACCAGGAACACCAGTAGCACGCACAACGGGAACACCAGCATCGCGGTATTGCCGGCGAGGATCTGCTGATACGTCAGCTCGGTCCATTCGAAGGTCATGCCGTTGGGCAGGTTGTCCGCCGCCAGCTTTTCGATGGCCGCCTGTGCCTGGCCGCTGCTATAGCCAGGCGCCGGGCCACCATTGATCTCAGCGGTGGGATAACCGTTGTAGTGCATCACTCGCTCGGGGCCCACGCTTTGGCGTACGGTGACAAACGATCCCAGGGGCACCGGTTCGCCGTTCGCATTGCGTGTTTTCAGCTGCAGAATGTCACTGGCTTCGTGGCGGAAACTCGGCTCGGCCGACACATTCACCTGATAGGTGCGGCCGAAACGATTGAAGTCATTGACATAGAGCGAGCCGAGATAAGCCTGCATGGTCTGGTAGACATCGGCCAGATCCACGCCTTCGGCTTTCGCTTTTTCGCGATCTACGTCGGCATCGATCTGCGGCACGCTGACCTGATAGCTGGAGAACAGACCCGCCAGCGTCGGCACTTTCTGGCTTGCGGCAATCAGGTTCTGCGTTTGCTTGTACAGCTCCTCGAAGCCTTGATCGCTACGGTCTTCCACTTGCAGGCGGAAACCACCGATGGTGCCCAGGCCATTGACCGGCGGCGGCGGGAAGATCGCGATGTAGGCATCCTGGATTGCCGCGTATTTCTGCTGCAAGGCACCGGTAATCGCACCGGCCGACAACGACGGATCGCGCCGTTCTTCAAACGGCTTCAATGTCACGAACACGATGCCGGAGTTGGTGCTGTTGGTAAAACCGTTGATCGACAGGCCGGGGAAGGCCACCGCGCTTTCCACGCCCGGCTGCTTCAGGGCGATGTCGCTCATGCGGCGAATCACATCTTCCGAGCGATCCAGCGAAGCGGCATCCGGTAGCTGTGCAAACGACACCAGATATTGCTTGTCCTGCGGCGGCACGAAGCCAGTCGGTACGTGCGCAAAACCAAACACGCCCAACAAGACCAGGCCGCCATAAATCACCAGCGCAATACCGCTGGAGCGCAGGATGCGCTTTACACCGCCGACATAACCATTCGCGCTATTGATGAACATGCGGTTGAACGGACGGAACAACCAGCCGAACAAGCGCTCGATCCAGATACTGAGCTTGTCTTTGGGCGCATCGCGGTCTTTCAACAGCAGTGCCGACAGTGCCGGACTCAGGGTCAACGAGTTGAAGGCCGAGATCACCGTGGAGATCGCAATCGTCAGCGCGAACTGGCGGTAGAACTGACCGGTCAGGCCGCTGATAAAGGCCGCCGGCACGAACACCGCGCACAACACCAGTGCGGTGGCGACAATCGGCCCGGTGACTTCTTTCATCGCCTTGCGCGTGGCTTCTTTGGGCGACAAACCATGCTCGATATGACGTTCGACGTTCTCCACCACCACGATCGCGTCATCCACCACGATGCCAATCGCCAGCACCAGGCCAAACAACGACAAGGCGTTGAGTGAGAATCCGGCCAGGTACATCACCGCAAACGTACCGATCAACGATACCGGCACCGCTACCAGCGGAATGATCGAGGCGCGCCAGGTCTGCAAGAACAGCAGCACCACCAACACCACCAGGGCGATGGCTTCGAACAGGGTGTGCACCACCGCATCGATCGAGCCGCGCACAAACACGGTCGGGTCATAGACGATGCTGAAGTCGACTCCCTGGGGGAAATCTTTCTTCAGATCTGCCATCAGTGCGCGCACTTCGTCGGAGATCTGGATGGCGTTGGAGCCGGGCCGCGCAAAGATCGGCAAGGCCACTGCCGGCTGGTTGTTCAACAGACTGCGCAGGGCATAGTTGCTTGAGCCCAGTTCGACCCGGGCCACATCGCGTAGATGGGTAACCGAGCCGCTGGCTTCGGTGCGCACGATGATGTTGAGGAAATCTTCCTCGTTGATCAAACGACCCTGGGTATTGATGTTGAGCTGGAAGGCTGAGCTGTTGGGTCCGGGCGGTGCGTTCAGCGCACCGGCGGCCACGGCGACGTTCTGCTCTTGGATGGCGTGAATGACGTCGCCGGTGGTGAGCTGGCGTATCGCCAGGCGCTGCGGATCCAGCCACACACGCATGCTGTACTCGCCGGCACCGAAGATCTGCACATCGCCGACACCGTTGAGGCGAGCGAGCTGATCCTTGATATGCAGGCGCGCATAGTTCGACAGATACAGCATGTCGTAGCGCTGATCCGGCGAGGTGATATGTACCACCATGGTCAGGTCGGGCGAGCTCTTCTGTGTGGTGATACCGAGTCGCTGCACTTCTTGCGGCAGCTTGCTGAGTGCCTGCGACACACGGTTTTGCACCTGCACCTGGGCGTTGTCCAGATCAGTGCCCAGCGCGAAGGTCACAGTCAGCGTCATGGCGCCATCGCTGGTTGCCTGTGACGAGGTGTAGAGCATGTTCTCGACGCCGTTGATCTGTTCTTCCAACGGCGTGGCGACGGTTTCCGCGATCACTTTGGGGTTGGCGCCCGGATAGCTGGCACGCACCACCACGGTGGGCGGAACCACTTCCGGATATTCGCTGATCGGCAGCTTGAACAGCGAGATGCCGCCGGCGATCACGATCAGCACGGAGAGGACGGCGGCCAGAATCGGCCGGTCCACGAAAAATTGAGCGATCTTCATCGAATCTGTCCTGATGGTTTTTGGTCCCTCCCGTCGTAGGTAACGGGAGGCCGGAAAGGCCCGCGGACGCGCCGCTTAGCTCTTCCCAACCCCTGCCTGCGAAGCAGGCAAGGGCTACATCGTTATTTCTCTGCCGCGACTTTGGGCGCGCCACCGGCCTGAGCGAGCTGCTTGGTCGGATCGGTGCTGCGGGTTTCCATCGCTACCTTGGTCGGGGTGACTTCGGCTCCCGGGCGCACGTGCTGCAAGCCATTGACCACCACGACATCGTTGACGCCGAGGCCGTCGTCGATCACCCGCAGGCCATCGAGCAACGGGCCGGTGGTGACGCGGCGGTATTCCACCTTGCGGTCTTTGCTCACCACATAGACGTATTTGTTGCCGAGGTCGGTGGCTACCGCGCGGTCGTCGATCAGGGTGCGCGGGTGTTTGCTGTCGCTGCGCAGTTGCAGCTTCACAAACAAGCCCGGGGTGTAGCGGGCATCGGCGTTATCGAACACCGCACGCAAGCGGATGGTGCCGGAGCCCGCCCGCACCTGGTTATCGACAAAGTCGATGCGGCCGGTGTGCGGAAACCCGCTTTCGTTGGCCAGCGCCATCGAGACCTGTGGTGCGTTGCCACGTTCGCGGTGAATCTGGTCGAGCTTGAGGAAGCTGTGCTCATCCACGTCGAAGTAAGCGTAGATCGGATTCACGCTAACCACCCGAGTCAGCACATCGGTGCTGGTCACCAGGTTGCCTGGGGTCACCAGCGCATTGCTGACGCGGCCATCGATCGGCGCGCGCACTTCGGTGAACTCGCGATTGAGCCGGGCGGCGGCCAACGCGGCGGCGGTCGCGGCCACCTGCGACTTGGCGCTTTGTGCAGCGGTGCTCAGCCGCTCGGCTTCTTCCCGCGCCACCGCATGCTGGTCGAGCAGGCGCTGGCCACGGTCGGCATTGGACTGCGCCAGGGTCTGTTCGGCCTGGGCCTGGCTCAGATTGGCGCTCAACCGGTCCACTTCCGCCTGATAGGGGCGGGGGTCGATGCGGAACAGCAGCTGTCCCTTATGTACGGTTGCGCCTTCCTGGAAGTTGATCGAGTCGACATAGCCGCTGACCCGCGGACGCAGTTCGATCGTGTCGATCGCCTGCAGGCGGCCGGTGAACTCATCGGCATCGTCCACCTGGCGTAACAACACTTGGGCTACAGTTACCGCCGGCGGCCCGCCAGCCGAAGCGGCCTGGGCGTGAGTATTGCCGCGGCCGCCAAGCACCGCCCAGCTGCCAGCCACCGCTACGACGGCGAGAGTGGCGAAGATCCATTGCTTTTTCATCATGCGCTCCAATGAATTATTGGACCGGGCCGTACAGCACCGGCAGAGGCGCGAGAGAATAGGTGTACTTCGAGGTATAGAAAATCCGTTTCTTGTGCAATGCAATAGTGACTGAAAATCACGAATGGGTTCAGAATTGCCGCTATGAATGACTCCTCCACCGATTTTTCCGCCATCGCGGCCTTTGTCCGCGTGGTCGAAGCCAAGAGCTTTGCAGCCGCCGCCGCGCAACTAGGCATGACCCCCTCGGGGGTCAGCCGAGCGGTGTCGCGCCTGGAAGAGCAGCTTGGTGCACGGCTGTTGTTTCGTTCCACCCGTTCCATGCGGTTGACCGACGATGGCGCTGCTTTTCACGCACGTTGCAAGGAGATCCTTGCCGATCTGACCGAGGCGACCGAAGCCTTGGGACATGCCAACCGCAAACCGTCAGGCAAGCTGCGGGTCGGGGTGTCGGTGTCAGTGGGCCGCGCCGCGCTGATTCCCAACCTCCGCGACTTCGAGGCACGTTACCCGGATATCCGGCTTGAACTGGCGATGAGCGACTTCCCGCATGATCTCAACGGGGAAGGGGTGGATTGCGCGATTCGCATGGGTCAGCTGGAAGATTCCAGTCTCATTGCCCGCAAGATCGGCTATTTCCGCAACGTCGTGCTGGCCTCGCCGGAGTATCTGCAACGCCATGGCGCGCCGCGGGCCATCGAAGACCTCAAGCGGCACCGCTGTATTAACTATGTCTACCCCAATGGCCGGCCGCGCCAATGGCAGTTCGACACGCCGAGCGGGCAGGTCGAGGTGGATATCGATGCGCACATGCTGATCAACGACGGCGAATCGGTGATCCAGGCAGCGGTCGCCGGGCTGGGCATCATCCAGGCTCCGCATCTGCTGGCCGCCTGCATGCTCGATCTGGGCAAGCTCGAACTGGTGATGACCGACACGATCTCCACCGGTAAGCCGGTGTGGATCGTCTATCCGCAGAAGAAGCATCTCTCGGGGCGTGTGCAGGCCTTTATCGAATGGGTGCGCGAGCTGTTCGAGCGGACCAACGAGCCGGGTTGCCTGAAGCAGGCGCTATTGGCCGAGGCAACGCAGCCTGAGCCGATCGCCCGGCCGCGCTTGAGCGCATGAACCTGGCGGCGGCACACCTTTAAGAAGCGCGGCTGCAGAATTCTTCAGATGTCGCCAGCAGCGCGGCGGCTACCCTCTCACGCTCCCGCCGGCATCAGCAGCAACAGCGCAACGCCCAGCGCGATGCGATAAATCGCAAACGGAGTGAAGCGGTGGCTGCGGATATAGCCAAGCAGCCATTTCACCGCGACAAAGGCGACGATAGCCGAGACTACGAAGCCGACAGCCAGCGCCGTCCAGTCTTCATGCGCCACGCCACCGCCCTTGGCCACTTTCAACAGCTCGTAGCCGGTCGCGGCATACATGGTCGGAATGCCGACCAGAAAAGCGAACTCGGTAGCCGCCGCGCGGTTGCTGGTACCGGCGAGCATGGCGGTGAAAATCGTCGCCGCCGAACGCGAGGTGCCGGGGAACACCCCGGCGATGATTTGCGCGATGCCGACCAGGATCGCCACCCGCCAGGTGACTTCGCTGCGGTCGAGCTGCCGTGCCGCCAGGCGTTCGGCACCGAGCATCCACACGCCGCCGATCACCAGCGCCCAGGCCACCGGGGTCACCGCTTCGGGCAGTTTGAAACCGAGATGGGTGACCAGAAAGCCCAGCGCCGCGGTAATCGCGAAGGCCACGAACAGCTTCAGCAGATAGTCGCGGTTGACCGGGTCGCGCCACTGGGTAAACAACTGCCAGATGCGCTTCCAGTAAATAAAGGTGACGGCGAGAATCGCGCCTGCCTGAATGCCCACATTGAACAATTCGGAGCGTTCGCCTAGCCCGAGTTTTTCGGCGATCAGCAAATGGCCGGTGCTGGAGATCGGCAAGAACTCGGTGATGCCCTCGATGATGCCGAGCAAGATGACGTGGAAGAGATCGTTCACGAGGACATGGGCTCCGCTAAGGGTCAGGGAATGGCCGGCTTGTCGTCCGGCAGAGGCGGCATAGCTTACGGTGATAAGCCGTACCGGGGATGACCGTCTATTTACCCGAGCTGGCTCATGGCTTTCTTAGTACGCCGTCATGGGGATGAGGGATGGCGGCGAGGCCGGCCCCTGCCAGCCTTCCCCTGTGAGCGGGGAACGGCTGGGAGAGCGCGCCTTGGTGCAAGGTGGTCCTGTCCGGGCTCTTGCCGTGTTGGTGACACTGATTTGCAAACTCGGCCAGGCAGCCTGATCGATATCGTCATGGCGGCGACAGCGGCTTTACCCCGGTTTTGGGTGTAATTTCGGCGCTGGACCAGCGGTTGGCGTCGCCGCCACCGGGTGCTTTGTTATGGTGCTTTAAGCTATTGGCGTAGCACCATGATGGTGCTTTATGATGTTGCTACTTATGGCTATCCCGTGCTTAAAGCTTGATCTGCCGCGTTTTCTACGCATGGCATGAGCATTGCTAAGAGAGATGGGACTTACGCTCTTCTATCCCTATCGAGGTTTTTCCATGTCTGCTCAGAAAGTGCTCGACCTGATCCAGGAACACGAGGTCGAGTTTGTCGACCTGCGCTTTGCCGACATGCTCGGCAAACATCATCACGTGACGTTCCCGTCGCATGCCATCGATGAGTCGACCTTCGAAGACGGCAAGATGTTCGACGGCTCCTCGATTGCCGGCTGGAAGGGCATCAACGAGTCGGACATGATTCTGCTGCCTGACCCGGATACCGCTCATCTCGATCCGTTCAGTGCACACACCCAGCTGATCCTGCATTGCGATGTGCTGGAGCCGAGCACGATGCAGGCTTATGGCCGCGATCCTCGCTCGATCGCCAAGCGCGGCGAAGCGTTCCTGAAATCCACCGGTATTGCCGACACCGCTTTCTTCGGTCCTGAGCCCGAGTTCTTCATTTTCGACTCGGTGCGCTGGCAGAACGATATGGGCCGTGTGTTCTATGAAATCGGCTCCGAAGAAGCCGCATGGAGCTCGCGCTACAAGTACGACAACAACAACACCGGCCATCGCCCAGGCGTGAAGGGCGGCTATTTCCCGGTCAGCCCGGTCGATTCGCTGGGCGACCTGCGCGCCGACATGTGCAAAGTGCTGGAGTCGCTCGGCCAGAAGGTCGAAGTGCACCATCACGAAGTGGCCAATGCAGGCCAGTGCGAGATTGGCGTGCGCTTTAACACGCTGGTGCAGAAGGCCGACGAGCTGATGACGATGAAATACGTCATCAAGAACGTCGCTCACCAGAACGGCAAGACCGTGACCTTCATGCCTAAGCCCATCGTTGGCGACAACGGCAGCGGCATGCATGTGCACCAGTCGTTGAGCAAGGACGGCAACAACCTGTTCGCCGGTGACCTCTACGGCGGCCTGTCGCAGACCGCGCTGTGGTACATCGGCGGCATCTTCAAGCACGCCAAGGCGATCAATGCCTTCGCCAACTCGACCACCAACAGCTACAAGCGCCTGGTACCGGGCTTCGAAGCGCCGGTGATGCTGGCCTATTCGGCTCGTAACCGTTCGGCCAGCTGCCGCAGTCCGTACGTGGCCAGCCCGAAGGGTCGCCGCATCGAAGTGCGCTTCCCCGATCCGATGCAGTCGGGTTACCTGACCTTCACCGCACTGATGATGGCCGGCCTCGACGGCATCATTAACAAGATCGATCCGGGCGCACCCGCCGACAAGGATTTGTACGATCTGCCGCCGGAAGAAGAAAAGAACATCCCGCAGGTTTGCTCCAGTCTCGACGCCGCACTCGAAGCGCTGGACAAGGATCGTGACTTCCTCAAGGCCGGCGGCGTGTTCACCGACGACTTCATCGATGCCTACATCGGCGTGAAGATGCAGGAAGTGACGCGCTACCGCGCCAGCACGCATCCGCTGGAATTCCAGATGTACTACGCGCTCTGATGGCCGCGTAGCAGGACAAGAAAACAACGGGCGCCCTGGCGCCCGTTGTTGTTTCAGCCGCAGCTGTGCAGACAACGTAGTGATCCACGCATTGCGCTCGTGCTTGCACCTGCCTACATTGGTGCAATGCATGCACCTGATTCGCCCAAGATTGACGTGCTTACTGATCAGCTCATGCTCGAACTGCCCAAGCTCGATGCCTTAGTTACGGGTCTAGCCGTGCTCGACGCTCAGTTGCGACTGGAGTGGATGAACCCAGCGCTGGGCGAAATGCTGGATACCGGGCCGCGTACCGCGATCGGGCAGACGTTGGAGTCGCTGCTGCGCGAGCCGTCGCTGACCGCGCCTGCGCAGCGGGCCTTGAGTGAGCGGCGGGTATTGCAATTGCGGGCGATCAAACTGCATAGCGGGCATGACCGCGAGTGGCTGGCCGACCTCGCCTTGCAGCCGTTGGCCGATGGGCGCTTGGTGGTCGAGGTGCATGTGCTGGCCGCCGAGCCAGTGGCGTCGGGCATGCCGTTATCGGCTTCCCTGCGTGGCTTTGCGCACGAGGTGAAGAACCCGCTGGCGGGCTTGCGTGGCGCAGCGCAGCTGTTGCAGCGCCGGGTCGGCGACGAAGATCTCAAAGCGCTGGCCGGCATGGTGATTGTCGAAGCGGATCGGCTCACCGCATTGGCCAATCGCTTGCTGCATCACGATGGCGCGCCACGGCTGGGGCCGGTGAATATCCATGAGCGGCTGGAGCAGCTAAGCGACTTGCTGCAAGCGGAGCCTTCGCCGATCCGCCTGCGTCACGACTACGACCCCAGTTTGCCCGACGTGCTGGGCGATGCCGATCGCCTGCAACAACTGTTGCTCAACCTGGCCCGCAATGCGATTGAAGCCGGAGCACTGAGCTTGACCCTTCGCACCCGCGTTGAGCACGGCGTGCGCCTGGGTGAACGGGTGCTGCGCACCGCGCTGCGGTTCGATGCCATCGATGATGGCCCCGGTGTGCCGGCGGCCTTGCGCAGTACCTTGTTCGAGCCGCTGGTATCTGGCCGCGCCGATGGCAGTGGCCTGGGGCTGGCGCTGGCGCGCGAGATTGCCCGCGACCATGGCGGCGAATTGCGCTACACCAGTCGGCCGGGCGAAACGACCTTCACGCTGTATTTGCCGCTGGAGCGCGTGCATGACTGATCCCATCGCCAAGACGATCTGGATTGCCGACGACGACCGCGGGGTGCGTTTCGTGCTGGCCGAGGCACTGCGCGATGCCGGTCATATCGTGCGTGAGTTCGGCGATACCGATGCCGTGCGCGAGGCGCTGCGTACCGATCGGCCCGCGGTGCTGCTTACCGATGTGCACATGCCGGGCGAAGATGGCCTGGCCTTGCTGGCGGCGTTACAGGCGCAGGGCATCGGGCCGGTCATCGTCATGAGCGCTTACACCGACGTCGCCACCACCGCGGCGGCATATCGCGCCGGCGCGGTGGATTACCTGGCCAAGCCGTTCGACCTCGATCAGGCGGTGACCGCGGTGGAGCGGGCGTTGGCCGAAGTATCGGCGCTGAGCACGCCGGCCCCGGCCGCCGTAGTGCCGGGCCATGCATTGCTCGGCGAAAGCGCGGCGATGCGTGAAGTCTTTCGCTTGATCGGTCGCGTCGCCGCCAGTGACTTGAATGTACTGATTACCGGCGAGACCGGCACCGGCAAAGAACTGGTGGCGCGCGCCTTGCACGAGGAAAGCGCCCGCCGCGGCAAGCCGTTTGTGGCGCTCAATACAGCGGCGATTCCCAGTGAATTGCTGGAAAGCGAGTTGTTCGGCCACGAGGCCGGCGCCTTCACCGGCGCTACCCGCCGTCACCCCGGCCGCTTCGAACAGGCCGAAGGTGGCACCCTGTTCCTGGATGAGATCGGCGATATGCCGCTGGCCTTGCAGACGCGTTTGTTGCGCGTACTGGCCGGCGGCGAGTTTTACCGGGTCGGTGGACGCGAACTGATTCGCGGCAATGTGCGCATCGTGGCCGCCACCCATCAGGATCTAGACGAGCGGGTTGCGGCAGGGCTGTTTCGTGCCGATTTGAAACATCGGTTGGATGTGGTGCGTATCGCGCTGCCCGCCTTGCGCACGCGCCGCAGCGACATCCCTCTGTTGGCGCGGCATTTCATTGCCTCGGCCGCGCGCGAATTGAATTTGCCGGCCAAGCGCTTTTCGCGTGCGGCGCTAAAACTGATTGAGCGGCGCGATTACCCGGGCAATGTGCGCGAGCTGGAAAACCTGTGCCGCCGACTGACGGTGATTGCGCCCGGCGTGGAGATTCTGCCGGCGGATCTCGGCGATGGGCCGGTAGCGGCCAGCGGTCACGACTGGACCGATGCGCTGCGGGACTGGGCCGGGCAGGCACTGAATGCG
>NZ_JAPDPE010000151.1 GCF_026283955.1 Dyella silvatica
GCATGCTGCGCTAGCGGCATAGCGCCGGCAGCCACCGCATCCAGACGTCACCGATCATCGAACCGCCACCACGCATCAGTCGCTCAACGAGCTTGCATAAGGATCGCCATGAGTCGCACGTCATACCAACTGCACGACAACGTCGCCGTCATCGGCCTGGACGATCCACCGATCAATGCGCTGGGTCATGCGATGCGTGGCGAAATTGTCGCCGCCGTCGTACAGGGGCTGGCCGATCCAGCGGTGCAAGCCATTGTATTGATCGGTTCGGAGCGGTTGTTTTCCGGCGGCGCCGATATTCGCGAATTCAACACCCCGGCGATGTTTGCCGAGCCCTCGCTGGCGACGATGATTGCCACCATGGAAGACGCCGGCAAACCGGTGATCGTGGCGATCGCTGGCACCTGCATGGGCGGTGGACTGGAGCTGGCTCTGGGCTGCCATTACCGCGTCGCCAAAAGCGGCGCGCAAATCGCCTTGCCCGAAGTAAAAATCGGTTTGCTGCCTGGCGCCGGCGGCACCCAGCGTCTACCGCGACTGATCGGTGTCGAGGCGGCGCTGAATGTGATCGTCTCGGGCGCCACCGTACCGGTAGAGCAATTCAAGGGCAGTGCCTTGTTCGATGCCATCGTCGATGGACCACTGCTGGAGGGCACGCTGGCATTTGCGCAAAGCGTGCTGGCGCAAGCGGCACCGCTCAAGCGCGTGCGCGATCTCAAAGTCGGTCATCCCAAAGCCGACGCGTTGTTTCTGTTCGCCCGCAACAGCATCGGTGCGGTGACCCAACATTACCCGGCGCCACTGAAATGCGTGGATGCGATCGAGGCCGCGGTGAAACGTCGCTTCGACGAGGGGCTGGCCTACGAGCGCGAGCTGTTCGCCCAGCTGATGATGAGCGAAGCATCGAATGCACTGCGTCATGTGTTTTTCGCCGAACGCGCGGCATCGAAGATCGCCGATGTGCCAGCCGACACACCGACACGCAACATCGTCCGCGTCGGCGTCGTCGGCGGCGGCACCATGGGTAGCGGCATCGCGATCAATTTTCTCAATGCGGGCTTGCCGGTGGTGCTGCTGGAGACCTCGGCCGCAGCGCTGGAGCGCGGAGTGGCGTCGATTCGCAAAGTGCTGGAAGGCGCCGTCGCCAAAGGCAAGAGCACGCAGGAGAAAGCCACCCACCGCTTCGCCCTGCTGCAGCCGACCCTCGACTACGCCGGCTTTGCCGACGCCGACCTGGTGATCGAGGCGGTGTACGAAGAGATGGGCGTCAAGCAAACCGTGTTTCAGCATCTCGATGCGGTATGCAAACCCGGCGCCATCCTTGCCTCCAACACCTCGACCCTCGACCTCAATCGCATCGCCGCATTTACTGCCCGCCCGCAAGATGTGATCGGCGCGCACTTTTTCAGCCCGGCCCATGTCATGCCGCTGCTGGAGGTCATTCGCGGCGAGCACACCGGCAAAGACGTACTGGCTACGGTGATGCAACTGGCCAAGCGCATCAAGAAAACCGCCGTGGTCTCCGGTGTCTGCGATGGCTTTATCGGCAATCGCATGATCAATATGTATTCGCGCGCGGCCATGGCCTTGCTCGAGGAAGGCGCCTCGCCACAGCAACTTGATGCCGCCATGGAAGCTTTCGGCATGGCGATGGGCCCCTGCCACATGGCCGACCTGGCCGGCGGCGATATCGGCTGGGCGGTGCGCAAACGCCAGTACGCCGAGCACCCCACGATGAAACATCAGGTGATTGCCGACCGCTTATGCGAGCTTGGCCGTTTCGGCCAGAAAGCCGGCGCGGGCTTTTATCGTTATGAGCCCGGCCGCCGCGATGCCTTGGCTGACCCCGAGGTGGATGCGCTGATCGCCGCTTATCGGCAAGAGGCTGGTATTACGCCGCGAAAAATTCCGGCCAGTGAAATCGTCGAGCGCTGCGTCTACGCGCTGGTCAACGAGGCCGCACGACTGCTGGACGAAGGCATTGCGCAGCGCGCCTCTGATGTCGACGTGGTGTATTTGATGGGCTATGGCTTTCCGCCTTATCGCGGTGGCCCGATGCTTTACGCCGACCGCGTCGGGCTGGCCAATGTGCTGCGCGCGATCAAGCGCTTCGCCGCCGCGCCGCGTGCCGAGCCTGGCTTTTGGGAGCCGGCGCCGCTGCTGGCGCGCTTGGCCGATGCCGGAGCGAGCTTCCATTGAACCGCCATGTCTCTCTCTTCAAGCCTGCCGTTACCGGAGTACGCCATGACTGACGCCGTCATTGTTTCCACCGCCCGCACTGCGTTGGCCAAATCCTGGCGCGGCAGTTTCAATATGACGCACGGCGCGACGCTGGCCGGCCACGTGATCGAAGCGGCCATCACCAGAGCCGGGGTCGATCCGGCCGAGATCGAGGATGTCGTCCTTGGCACTTCGCTGCCGGAGGGTGCCACCGGCAACAACATCGCGCGCCAGGCGGCGCTGCGTGCAAGCCTGCCGGTGTCGACCGCAGGCATCACGATCAATCGCTTCTGCTCCAGCGGCCTGCAAGCCATCGCCATGGCCGCCGGACGCGTGCGCAACGAAGGCGTGCCAGTGATGATTGCCGGTGGGGTGGAATCGATCTCCTGCGTACAGGCGTCGATCAACATGACCTATATGCAAGAAGAGTGGCTGGCCCAGCACAAACCGGAAATCTATTGGTCGATGCTGCAAACCGCCGAAGTCGTGGCCAAGCGCTACGGTATTTCCAAAGAAGCACAGGATGCCTATGGCGTGCGCTCGCAGCAGCGCGCAGCGGCGGCGCAGGCGGCAGGTAAGTTCAGCGATGAGATCGTGCCGATCACGGTGACTATGGGCACCGTGGACAAAGCCAGTCAGGCGCTGGGCACGCACACGGTCACCGTGCTCAACGACGAAGGCATTCGACCCGATACCACGCTGGAGGCGGTCGCCAAGATCCGCTCGGCGACGCCGGGCGGCGTTATCACCGCCGGCAATGCCAGTCAGTTTTCCGACGGCGCATCGGTATGCGTAGTGATGAACGGCAAGCTCGCCGAGCAACGCGGCTTGCAGCCGCTGGGCATTTTTCGCGGTTTCACCGTGGTCGGTTGCGAGCCCGACGAAATGGGTATCGGCCCAGTGTTTGCGATACCGCGCTTGCTCGAACGCAATGGGCTCGGCATGAACGACATCGGCCTATGGGAACTCAACGAAGCCTTTGCCGTGCAGGTGCTTTATTGCCGCGACAAGCTCGGCATTCCCGATGAACGCCTCAACGTCAACGGCGGCGCGATTGCCGTGGGTCATCCCTACGGTGTCACCGGCTCGCGGCTGGTCGGGCATGCCTTGATCGAAGGCAAGCGACGCGGCGTCAAATACGTGGTGGTCACCATGTGCGTCGGCGGCGGCATGGGTGCCGCTGGCCTGTTCGAAGTGGCCTGAGCCACTGCCCTTCCCTTGCTAAGCCACGGTATGAGCGATGCGTAAAAATATTCTGATCAGCGGTGCCAGTTCGGGCCTGGGTGCCGGCATGGCGCGTGAGTTCGCCACACGCGGCCACAACCTGGCGCTGTGCGCGCGACGGATCGACCGTTTGCACGAGCTCAAGCGCGAACTCGAAAGCGCATCGCCCGGCATCAAGGTTACGATTCATCAGCTGGATGTCACCGAGTACGAACAGGTCTTTACGGTGTTCCGCGCCGCCCGCGACGCGTTGGGCACGCTGGACCGGGTCATCGTCAATGCCGGCATCGGCCAGGGCGTACCGGTCGGCAAAGGCGACTTCGCGCGTAACAAGGCGATTATCGAAACCAACTTTATCGCCGCGCTGGCACAGTGCGAGGCGGCCATGGAAATCTTCCGCGCGCAAGACAGCGGGCACTTGGTGATTATTTCGTCGATGAGCGCGATGCGCGGCCTGCGCGGCGGCCTGACCGCCTACGCCGCCAGCAAAGCCGGCGTCGCCGCCTTGGCCGAGGGCATCCGCACCGACATGCTGCGCAAACCGGCCATCGCGGTCAGCACGATTTATCCCGGCTATATCCGCACCGAAATGAACGATAAGGCGCCCGCCAAGCAGACGCCTTACATCATCGATGCCGAACGCGGCTCCCGTTTGCTGGCGCAAGCGATCGAGCGCGAACCCGCCAAGGCCTATGTCCCCTGGTGGCCATGGGCGCCGCTGGGTTATTTGATGAAGCGCTTACCGCTGTCGTGGGTAGCGAAATTGAACTGACGGCGACCGCCATGGCTCATCCATGGCGCTGAACTATCGAGACCGTCAGCACCGATGCACAGGGCATCACATACCTGGCGTTTGCCGGGGCGCTCCGCCGACATTCGACGAAACGATGCCGAGCCCATGCCAAAACTCGGCAGGGAATGACAGCTCCGGCGCACCGACCCAGCCGCGCACCACATCGAGGTCATAGCCGTTGCCGTCGCGCTTGTAGCGAACCGAATTCAACGCCAGGGCATCCCAGTCACCGGCGAACTTGATCTCACGCAAGGTCTCCGGATAAACCCCATAGCGGGTGTGATAGAGCTCGACCAGGGCAATACTGGTCTTGAAGTTCTGGTCGCCAAACTTGGCATCCGCCTCCTTCTGCAACGCACAGCCCGAGCAGGCCAGTAGCAGCAAGACCGCGGCAGCGTAGATAACCTGGCGTAGTGCCATGCGAATACCTCGATTGAGGGTTTGAAAAACAGAACATAGCCTTGCGACAAATTTTTGCAACGGTCAGCCAAGATGGCTTGGAAGGCCCTCTGCTCGCCAAGACAACGGTGTTGACTGGCCATGCTCGATCGTCGAGCCGGCCGGATGAACTGCGATGCCAGCCCCCGCTTGCCCGGCACGCTGGCATACGCGGGCTGAAACCCAAGGCAGCGGAAGGCATGTACGCAGCCTGTTTGCGCTAAGCCGGCATCGTCGACCCTGTACCGATCGGGTCAAAGCCCCCTCAACACCGCAGCCATGCAAGGTAACTCAATAAATACAATGCATTACCATTATTCAGGACGGCAGATCGAATGAAGTAGATCGGTGTATGACGCAGGCATGTATCGCAACGGCAGCGGCCCCCCGGCCCTCCACGCGACCTCATATGAGATATACTTGCGTCGCAATTGAGACATGAAGCGAGCACGCCGACATGACTGAACGCCGTTTTCCACCCCCACCTATCGGCCGCAAAAAGCAACCGCTGGCCACTCCCGGCAAGTCGAAACTGCCCAGCGTGAGCCATCCACGCACCGCCGATCCCAAGAGCTATGCCGGGCATCTCAATGTCGAGATTGGCTACGATCTGGACGCCCTGAACGTGGAAGTCTTTCAGACCGATGCGATAACCGACCAAAGCAGTATCGATTACCTGGTGCAGACAAAGCCCATAGCGCGGGATATGCAGATCAGTTACGAGGAAATTTTCCGCTCCTCCTATGTGATCCAGGCCGACATCGTCAAACAAGGTATTGCCCCGCGTTATTTGAAACGCGTGGCCGAGGATCTTCGTCTCGATCAGACCACACTGGTGAATCATCTTGGCCTGGTTCGCAGCACCTACAGTCGCAAACTGCGTGATGGCGACCCGTTAAACCTTAACGACAGCGAGCGCTTGCTTGGCATGATGCGCCTGGTCGGACAGGTCCAGCTGATGGTTGAGCAAAGCGGCGATCCCGATGGGTTCAATGCGTCCGAATGGGTAGGCCAATGGATTGAACAACCGTTGCCGGCACTCGGCGGCAAAGCCCCCGCGGATTACATGGACACCGCCGCCGGCCAGGAGCTGATATCGCAACTGCTGCGGCAAGCGCAGTCGGGCGCCTATGCATGAACGTGCCTCTATGGCGGATCGGCACGGACACGCCAACCTATACGGCCGATGATCCGGACGGCATGGGAGCCAAGATTTCCGGTGGCCGCTGGAATCGCCCTGGCACCCCGGTGCTTTACACATCGACCGTGATAGCCCTTGCCTGCCTTGAAACGCTGGTCCATCTCAAGGTAGGCACCTTGCCCATGAACCGCTACCTGGTTCGCTTCGATGTTCCATCCAGCATGTGGAAAAAGGCGCAAAAACTCGATCCCAACGACCGCGCCATGGTGGGCTGGGATGCCGAACCCGCCGGCATGGTCTCGATGGAAATCGGCCAACGCTGGCTGGCTGGCAAAAGCTCCGCCCTGCTGCTGGTTCCATCGGCCGTCATCCCCGAAGAGATCAATGTCCTGATCAATCCAGCGCACCCGGACGCAGGGAAAATCTCCGCGCAGAAGCTACGCAAGTTTGTCTACGACGCGCGCTTACGCGCAGTCGTGTAGTTAGCTTCCATCAGCCTTGCGGCGATATCTCTTCTGAAGAGAGTCGGCTGTTAGCTTGCGCTAATGGATGGCGCCCGCCGGGTAGACCACGTAGAAGCTGGAGCATGATTTTAATGCGTGCCCGACAGGTCGAATCAGCCTCCTCGCAGCGACGTCGACTGCAACGAGCATGCTCTGGCCGTACACGGCTTCCTCGCCTTGTACGGCCGACTCGGCCGCAAAGGTCGCAGAGTCAAAACTGCGCCCGCTATGCGGGTCCACACCTTCGCCCCAGTGCTAGCGAGCCAGACCATCCAGTCGATCTTCGAGGCTTTGTATCGCGTGGCTGTTCGACGCCAGCATGCTGGCAAAGCATGCAGCGCGCGGAGAACGGCGGGCTGCATGACCTTCATTCGGCAACGCCATCGTGCACAGAATGGCCGGTACGAGCAGGCGGGCTAGGCTGCTTTCCGTGCGCGAGCCCGGCAAGCGCCGCCTTGCGCACGGCGGCGGCGATGTCGTTGCTCGTCGCCGGGTCTTGCACCGCTCGCGCAAGCGTGACCCCGCCGACGAGTAATGCGAGCAGCGCTATCGCCTCCTCGCGCCGAGCCTTGGGCTTGCCTTCGAGACCGGCCGCCATGGCGTCGATGATGGCCTGTAGCTCAACCTCGTAGGCTTGCTTAAGTTCATCGTCGGCGCGAGCGACCTCGGCCGAAAGACTTTGCAGTGCGCAACTGTCGGCCAGATCGCAGGTACGTCGATCACCCATATAGAAATGGATGAAGCCTTCGCGCCAGCGGTTTCCCAGTTGCTCGCGGGTCTGCTCGATGCCTCGTTTCAAATCATCGAGACCGGCAATCACGACCTCGCGGAAAGCATCCGCTTTCGATTTGAAGTGAGCATAAAAGGCACCAGACGTCACCGCGGCATCTTTGGCCAGGCCATCCACACCCAGACCGCCGAACCCACGGCTGCGAAATCCCCGCGCCGCGCTGTGGAGGATCTTCGCCCTGCCTTGTTCTTTCTGACCTGCTCGATGCGCCATATTCGACCCTTCACATAACGTTCGTTATTTAGTACTTGACGACATAACGATCGTTATGAAACGATCGCGGCATCACGATCGTTATATGGCCTTCGTGACGCATGAGCAAGAGTCTTGACCCGCCCCCTTTTGAATCCGAGGAGTGATTGCATGCCTATTTCTGTCCATGTCACTGAAGGTCTTCTCAGCACAAGCGGCAAACGTGAAGTGCTTCCCCGCCTTGCCGACGCAGTACTGCGCGCGCACGGACTCACTGGCAATGCGTTCATGGCTCCGAATGTCATTGGCCATCTACTGGTGAGCGCCGAATCGGAGAGCTACGTGGGTGGCAAGGCGCAATCGCTTGCTGTGATCGAAGTAAAGGTACCGATGCTTACCTTTGCCAATACGCAGATCAAGCAGGCGTTCGTGACTGCCGCCACCGACCTCATCGACGAACTCAAGGCCGGTTCGCATCCGCGTGAGCGCACGTTTGTAAACGTGACGTACGCCGTCGACGGCAGCTGGGGCATCGGTGGCAAGGCGTATTCGAATGATGAGCTGGGCACCGCGATTCAACAGGCCGCCACGGACTGATCTGCCCAAGCCTTATCGCGCCATCATCAACTGCGTTACCAGCCGCTACGATGCCAGCAGCGGCTGCGTGAATCACTTTAGCCTGTTCGAACCATCCTGGCCTTGGTCGCGTGTTCCATCGCCTTGGCGTTACTGTGTAGCGCAAGCCCAACCCGTGCAGCAACGCCAAGGCAACCGCGATAAGCAGAATCGAACTTCAGCACCGCGGCGTCCCGGCACTGATATCGAAATCCTGCTTTACCTGATCGCCCCTCCGCCCGACGCGGTGGCCCTCGTGTATCACCTTGCGGTCGATGGCGTGGGTTTCATCGCTGAGGTCACCGCACACGCTGCCTATGAGACCGATGCGCCGATCATCTTGGTCGCCAGCCAAAGCTTTCATGATCGAGCGATCATCCCGAATACCGTACTCCAATATAGACGCCCAAAGACCGCTGCCATCTCTGCTGACCCACGCCGTCGATCCGTTGATCGAAACGCCGTGATCGTGGCATGCCTTGGCTGAGTGATCGGTCAACCGTGTCGCTCTGCTTGCTGCGTTGCAATCGCGCCCTCTCTTGGGCGCCGAGTGGGCACGACTCACTGCGAACGAGCGCCTTTAGACACGCCTTCATTCGCGATGTGCCCCTGCCGCCCCGTCATCGCACACGCGGCCGACACAGCGCACCATTGCACACTGATCAGGGGTTAATCGAAGCGGCCTGCGACGCAAAATCCATCGCTGCATGGATAGCGCAATGCGCGCTTGAACAACCGCCTCCGAGCCGCAAGTTTTTTCGATTAACCATGCGTCGAAAGGAGATTCGTGCTGAAGCGCACATTCCTAAAAACACCGGTAGGGTCTTTGCGGCGCATCCCGTTTGTACAAAGACGACGCTGTATCTATGCCGGCGTACAGGGACAGTAGGGGGCGCCGCATCTGAGGGGGCTCAGTGTCGCGGGGCAATTCAAGTTGGGTGAGAGGCCGTGCACTTCGCACGGCAAAACTATGGGGCGTGATGGCCGCATCGGCTCCGTTTGTCCTAAAAATTTTGAGGAATTCATCAATGTCGAATCGTATTCGTCTTTCGGGGTATCGCTTGGCCTTGCTGCCAGCCGCGCTGTCGTTGGCTGTAATGACGATGTCCGCGCACGCTAGTGAATCGTGGGTCTCCACGAATACTCACGCCGCCATTCAAAAAAATGCGGTTGCGAAAACCTCGACGCTGATCATGAAGGGTCACCCTTCGGTCGCCGCCAACCAGATCATGCCGCTGGAGCAAAGCAAGCCGCTGCATATCGTGATCAATTTGAATCAGCGCAACGCCGAACAGTTCAAGACCTTTCTGCATGATGTTCAGCAGCCTGGCAACGCCAAATACCAAAAATTCCTCACGCCGGCACAGTTCAAGGCGCAGTACGCGCCGACCGACGCCCAAGTAAAGGCCGTCGTGGAGTATCTGGAGCGGTCGGGCTTTACGCATATCGAAGTCGCCCCGAACAACTTGCTGGTGAGCGCCGATGGTTCCGCGATGAGCGCGAATGCCGCGTTCAACACCTCCATGCAGACCTTCAGCTTCCAGGGCAAGCAGCATTTCGCCAACGCTGCCGACGTGATGGTGCCGCAATCGCTGAGCGGCATTGTGCACTCGGTGCTCGGCCTGCAAGACGTCGTGACCGCGCACGTCATGTCGCACATCAACAGCAACAGCGTGGCTGCGCCGCAAGCCACCGCCAGTCAGGTCACCCACAGCCCGACGGATTTCCCGACGATTTATGACGTCGGCACCACCGCAAGCGCATCGACCACCACGGTAGGCATCATCGGCTGGTACGACATGGCGCCGACCATCGCCGACCTGAACACCTTTACCAAAAATGCCGGCCTGGCGACCGTCAGCACGGAAATGGTCAAGACCGGCGGCAGCACGGCGACCTACCAGACGCCGGACATCAACACCCAGGCCGAGTGGAATCTGGACAGCCAGACCATCATCGGCACCTCCGGTGGCGTCAAGGCGCTGAAGTTCTACACCGCACCCAGCGCCACGCTGGGCGATATCACTGCGGCCTATAACAAGGCCGTGACGGATAACGTCGCCACGGTCATCAACGTGTCGCTCGGCGTCGACGAAACCGCGGCCAATAACGCCGGCAGCCAGGCGGCCGACGACAAGATCTTCGCCACCGCCGTGGCACAGGGCCAGACCTTCTCGATCGCTTCCGGCGATGCCGGTGTATATCAGTGGTCTAGCGATGGCACTGGCATCGGCTATGTGGCCGACTCCAGCGGAACCGTGCAGATCGACCTGACGCATTATTCGGTCAGCGAGCCCGCCGCGTCGCCCAACGTCATCACGGTTGGCGGTACGGCATTGAGCACTACCAATACCACCACCTGGGCCGGTGAAACGGTTTGGAACGAAGGGTTGAGCGCGATCAGCAGCACCGACAGCAACCAGCGCATCTGGGCCACTGGTGGCGGCGTCAGCTCGTTCGAAGATGCGCCCGCCTGGCAGACCAAGGCACTGGGCACCACAGTGACCAAGCGCCAAGTGCCTGACGTCGCGTTCGATGCGGCACAAGCCAGCGGCGCCAAAATCCTTATCCAGGGCAATACCTACGGCGTCGGCGGCACCAGCCTCGCTTCGCCGATCTTCGTCGGCATCTGGGCACGTATCGAATCGGCCAACAAGAACTCGCTCGGCTTGCCGACGCAGAACATGTACACCTACTTCCCGAAAGACAGCGCGCCGCTGCACGATGTGACCTCGGGCAACAACGGCTATAGCGGCAATGGCTACAGCGCCGGCGTGGGCTATGACAACGCCACCGGCTGGGGCAGTCTGGATATCTCCAAGTTCGGTGCTTATGTCACCAAGTACTGGGGTGGCGCCACCCCGCCGCCGTCGGGCCCTGCGGCCAACTTCACCGATAAGGTCAACGGCCTCGCGGTGGCGTTCACCAACAGCTCCACCGATACCGGCGGCACCATCAGCTCGTATGCGTGGAACTTCGGTGACAGCAGCAGCTCGACCGCGGCCAGCCCCAGCCACACCTATGCCAAGGCCGGCACCTACACCGTGACCCTCACGGTGACCGACAGCAAGGGCGCCACCAACACCAAGACGGCATCGGTCGTGGTGACCAGCAACGGTGGCGTATTCAGCAACAGCACGCCGGTAAACATCGATGACAACGCCACCATCACCAGCAACATCAGCGTGAGCGGCCAGTCGGGCAACGCGTCGTCCACGCTCAAGGTCAGCGCCAACATCACGCACAACTGGTCCGGCGATCTGGAGATCGACCTGATCGCGCCCGATGGCAGTACCTATGTACTGCAACAGCCCGACTACAACGACGACGGCAACATCAACACCACCTGGACCGTGAACGCCTCATCGAACGTCGCCAACGGCACCTGGCAGTTGCAGGTGATCGACAACGACAGCTGGTATAGCGGTGACCAGGGCACGCTGAACAGCTGGAAGCTCTCGTTCTGACAGAGCGCGGCCTGATGGGTCGCGGCGCGCATGGATGCGCGCCAAACCTTGGCTTTATAGGTCAGACCTGTAATGCATCGCCGATGGCTGTCATGCCATCGGCGATTTTTTTTCAGGCGCGATCGAACTGCA
>NZ_JAPDPE010000152.1 GCF_026283955.1 Dyella silvatica
TCATCGCCACCATGCGCGACACCGGACGGGATATGAAGGACAAGTACAAAGAAACCTCGCGTGGCGGCCTGGCGGTCAACGTCATCGAGTGCTGAGTTCTGTCCCGCCCCTGCCGTTAGGGGCGAGATGGTTTTACGGTCGACTCCTGCTCCTCCGTCGGTGCGGCGCCAGACTCGGCCCACGTCCGGCTATCGTCGTCCCAGACCAGCTGGCCTGGCCGCACTAGCCCGCCTGCTATCTGGCGACAGGCGGCCCCGGCAGCCATCGGCAGCAGCAAGGCCGGTACAGCGCGCCACCCAAGAGGCATAAATGGCGCCGAAGCGCCTCCTCAAACCCCTCATGGATAGCTAATCCGCCGGCTCCCAGGCGGCGCCGTCACGCCAAGGCACCTGCCAAACCCAGCGCTTCTGAGGCATGCCATCGCCCCCTGAATAGCCGGCTGGCTGGGGCAGGCATGACCTTGGCGGCTGACACCTCGGGCGCGGGTCTGTCATCATCCTCCTCTTGTGCCGTCCGGGGGGACGGCGCTCTGGTCCATAGTTACGGGAATTTGCATGTCTTCTTCCAGCCCCCTGCGCCGCGATGTCGGCCCCTTCGCCCTGATGCTTACCGGCCTGGGCTCCATCATCGGCTCCGGCTGGCTATTCGGCGCCTGGCGCGCCGCTGGCCTGGCAGGTCCAGGCGCGGTATGGGCCTGGGTGCTTGGCGCTGCCATCATCATGACGATCGCGGTGACCTACGCCGAGCTCGGCGCGATGTTTCCCGAATCCGGCGGCATGGTGCGCTATAGCCACTATTCGCATGGCTCACTGGTCGGCTTTATTGGCGCCTGGGCCAACTGGATCGCCATTGTTTCGGTGATCCCGGTCGAGGCCGAGGCTTCGGTGCAATACATGGCCTCGTGGCCATGGCAATGGGCCCACGACCTCTATGCGCACATGCCTGACGGCCAAGGCGAACTGAGTCACGCGGGCCTGGGTATCGCCGCCGTCTTGGTCATCATCTACTTCCTGCTTAATTTCTGGAGCGTAAAGCTGTTTGCCCGCTCCAACACCGCCATCACCGTGTTCAAGCTGGTCGTGCCGGCGGCGACCGGCCTGGCGCTGATCGCCAGCGGTTTTCATAGCGAGAACTTCGCCGTAGGCATTCACGGTGAAGCGCATTCCATTGACTTCGCCGCCGTGCTCACAGCCGTGGCCACCGCCGGCATCGTATTCAGCTTCAATGGCTTTCAGAGCCCAGTAAACCTGGCCGGTGAAGCACGCAATCCGGGCAAAAGCATTCCGTTCGCGGTTATCGGCTCGATTGCACTGGCCACCGTCGTGTACGTGATTCTGCAGGTCGCCTATATCGGCGCGGTGCCACCGGACCTACTGGCCAAGGCTGGCTGGCATGGGATTGATTTCCGCTCGCCGTTTGCCGAACTAGCCATCATCGTCAACCTGCATTGGCTGGCCATGCTGCTTTATATCGATGCCTTCATCAGCCCCAGCGGCACCGGCATTACCTATACCGCGACTACGTCGCGGATGATTTACGGCATGGAACGCAACGGCACCTTGCCAAAGCTGCTCGGTCGCCTGCATCCCAAGTACGGCATTCCGCGCCCGGCGATGTGGCTTAATCTGGGCGTGTCGTTCCTGTTCCTGTTCTTCTTCCGCGGCTGGGGCACTTTGGCCGCAGTGATCTCGGTGGCCACGATCATTTCCTACCTCACCGGCCCGGTCAGCGCGATGACCTTGCGTCGTACTGCGCCAGACATGCATCGACCGCTGCGCGTCGCCGGCCTGCCCATTCTCGCCGGCTTCGCCTTTGTGCTCGCCACCGAGTTGCTGTTCTGGGCGCGCTGGCCGCTTACCGGCGAAATTATCTTGCTGATGGTCGTTGCGCTGCCGGTTTACCTTTATTACCAGGCCATGGCTGGCTGGCACGACTTCGGCCGCCAGCTCAAAGGCGCCTGGTGGTTGATTGTCTATTTACCAACGATTGCCCTGGTTTCGTATGCGGGCAGCAGCACTTTCGGCGGCCATAACTACCTGCCCTACGGTGTCGACCTTGCGGTAGTGGCCGTGATAGGCCTGGTGTTTTATGTATGGGGCGTGAAATCCGGCTGGCGTACACCATCGGTGGAACAAGCACAGCTGGATGCCAAGGCCAATCCAACGTCGCACTGAAACCTGCTTCTTGCCACATAAAAAAACGCGCGGCTCACCACCGCGCGTTTTTTTTGCCCGCTACAAAGGCGACAGGCGCTGCTCAACGCAACGCAAGCACATCGCCCAGCAGCGCCTGCGCCGTCACTTCCGGCCCGGCCCCGGGGCCTTGAATCACCAGTGGCTGGGTGTGGTAGCGGGTCGTAGTGAGCGCGAATTGATTGTCGGTGCCGTACAGCCGTGCCGCCGGATGGTTGGCGGCGACTTCGACCAGGCCGACCCGCGCGCGTCCACGCTGGTTGAGGCGCGCGAGGTAACGCAACACCTGCCCGCGCGACTTCGCTTCTTCGTGACGGGCCGCCAGTGGTGCATCCAGTTCGTCGAGACGGGCGAGAAACTCGTCGGTGGAAAGAGGCCGCAGCGCCTCGGGGACCAGGCTCTCGACAATGACTTCGTCACTGCCCAAGGCGAAACCGGCATGACGGGCGAGAATAAGCAGCTTGCGCGCCACATCCTCACCGGACAGATCCGAGCGCGGATCGGGCTCGGTATAGCCGAGCCGGCGCGCCTCGCGCAGCAAGGCAGAGAACGGCTGGCTGCCGTCGTACTGGTTGAACAAATACGACAGCGAGCCGGAGAACACGCCTTCCAGGGTGAGCAACGCATCGCCACAGCTGCGCAACCGACGCAAGGTAGAGAGCACCGGCAAGCCCGCACCTACAGTGGCCGCATCGCCATAACAACCGCCTTGGGCGATGGCTGACTGCAAGGCGCGCCAACCCGGCAACGCGCCACCGGCCAGCGATTTATTGGCGGTGACCACGTGATAGCCGCGCGCCAACCAATCGGCATGGCGCGACGCCAGATCAGTAGAAGCGGTGGCATCCACCACCACCTTCAACGCCGCATCGCTGGCATCCAGCGCCGCCAGCAGCGCGGTGTCGTCACGCGCAGCACCGTTTTGCTTGAGCTGTTCGCGCAGATCACGCGCCGCCAGCCGGGCGGGGTCGGTTTGCTGTTTGCGCGAATTGGCGGCACCCACCAGCCGCAACTGGCTAGCCACCGGCGTGCCTAGCAGCTTGAGAAAAGCGCCACCGACCACACCGGTACCCAGCAACACCAGGGCGGCACCGCTGGCCGGCACAGGCGTCACTGCGGGCGACTCCGACAACAGCTCGTCGATCAGCAGCGCACTCATGCACTCACCTTGCGTTTGGGCGAGGCAGCACTGGCCGCCTGGGCACGTAGCAAACCCGCGCCGAGATCGCGCAAGAGATCATCGCCATCTTCGATGCCCACCGAGAGGCGCAGCAAGGTATCGGCGATGCCGGCGGCGTGGCGTGCCTCGGGTGTCATTGCGGCGTGGGTCATCGACGCCGGGTGAGCGATCAGGCTTTCCACTCCACCCAGCGATTCGGCCAGGGTGAAATATTCCAGGCCATCGACGAAGGCGGCAATCTCAGGCACACCGCCTTCCAGCTCGACACTCAGCATGGCGCCGAAGCCTTGCTGCTGGCGTGCTGCCAATGCATGACCAACGTGACTCTGCAGGCCGGGGTAATACACCTTGCGCACCGCCGGATGGGCATCCAAACGCGCGGCAATACGCTCGGCGTTTTCCTGGTGTTGGCGCAGGCGTACGCTCAGTGTGCGCAGGCCACGCAAGGTGAGGAAACTATCGAACGGCGCACCGGTAAGGCCGTTACAGTTGCCCCACCATTTGAGCTGATCGGCTACCGCGGCATCGCGCGCGACCACCGCGCCGCCGACGACATCGCTGTGACCGTTGATGTATTTGGTGGTGGAGTGCACCACCACGTCGGCACCCAGCACCAGCGGTTGCTGCAAGGCCGGCGAGAGGAAAGTGTTGTCGACCACCACCAGCGCACCGACTGCATGCGCCGCCTGCGCTACGTGACGTATGTCGGTAATGCATGGCTATCGGTGAGATCGACGAATTCCACGCTGAAACGGCCCTTCTTGGCCCAGGCATCGAGCAAGCGCCAGGTGCCGCCATAGCAATCATGTGCGGCCAGCACTTTGGCCCCGGCAGGCACCAGCTCCAACGCCAATGCAACGGCCGCCATGCCGCTGGCGGTAATGACGGCCCCTGCCCCTTGCTCCAACTCGGCCAGCGCATTGCCCAATAGATCACGGGTGGGGTTGCCGCTGCGCGAGTAGTCGTAAGCGCGCTTGCCGCCCAGGCCAGTGAAACTGTAGTTGGTGGACAAATGCAGCGGCGGCACCACGGCACCATGCTGGGTATCCGATTCGATGCCGGCGCGCACTGCGCGAGTACAAGGGGCCGAGGTGTCGCTCATGTCGATCTCCAAAAATCTTCGATGTTGTTTTAGTGCAAAGCTTCGCGAAGTAGCGGGGCGAGACGGCTGCTCTCTTTGAGTGCGGCGTCGTGTCCATAAGGCGACTCCACCACCTCCAGCGTGGCGGCACCCAGCAAGCGGCGCTGCAACTCACATAGATCGGCCAGCGGCACTAGGCGATCCGAGGGAAAACCAATCAGCGTGGCCGGCGTCGGCACTTGCTCGGGGGTGATGTCGTGCAAGTCGATCGATTCGGATAGCGCCAGGAAGCGCTCCACATCAAAGCGCTCGACAAAGCGACGGCCGGCCTGTTCCAGGTAATCCTCCACCGGGAAGTGAAAACGGCCATCGCGAAATTCGGGGGCAGCGGTGAAGCGGCGAGCGAATTCATCGCTGCCACGATAGGTAGTCATCGCCAGTTGACGCGCCAGCGCCAGCGCCTGTTCGGGCTGACCGCAATCGCGGCCCAGACGCACGATGCTGCGCTGGACGGCGCGCTGGGCGGTGGCCAGCGGATGGGCGCGATGCGCACCGGCCAGCAGTACCAATCGATCCAGCGCATACGGGTGACGTGCAGCAAAAGCCAGTGCGGCCATGGCACCGTAGGAATAACCGATAAAAGCATGCACCCGGCCGATGCCCAGCTCATCGACCAGCGCGGCAAGTGCGTCGGCCTGATCCTCACTGGACACCACGCCTGCATCGGCCCCGGTGAGGTCAGCCGGCGTCAGCCAGTCAATCGCCAATATGCGGTAGCTAGCCAGATCGACCGCCTGGCCCACGCCGACCAGTTCTTGCCACCAGCCCGGCGCCGCTTCGCCATCCAAAGCCAGCACATCGCGGCTGGCGGAGATACCGCCTTGCACGATGACCGTGGGCGCATCCGGCGCACCGCACCATAGGTAGCGCACATCCACCGCACATGGACGGCTGCCGTACTTGGGGGTGATCTGCACGCGGCGAACGCTGCGCTGGGTGGTCAGGTCCGGTCGCGAAGACACCGCCGAGACGAAGGGCGCGAAAGCGACAGGTGGAACAGGGGCGGACTGGCTGGGCATCTTCTCTCTCCGGACGGCATCGCCTGCGATCGGAGAGAGGTCACCTCGCACGGCCATAACGGCACGCCAAACGAAGCTCGCCCATCTCTCGGCAGCGCCCGTAGGCACTTCCGCAGGAGTTGGCACCGTGGCGGGAACGAGTCCCCGCTGGTTGCCCCGGCTTCAAAGGGCCTATCCCTCAGCCGGTCTTGATGAGTGGAGCGAACTCTACAGGCGCTATTCATCCATGTCAACAGACGTCTAAACGTCTATGCGTTCAATTTCATTCGATACTTTCATGACATCCCGCCACCAACCCTCAGTCAAGCCGCCAAGCCGCACCACACATGGATTTGTCGTGCCTGGCCACGCCTTTCGGATACCATGGTCCATGGCAGCCCCTGACCTTAGACACAGCCTTGACACACGGAACACCCCAGCATGAGCGCAACCCCTGACCTACCCAATCGCGAAGCCGTCGGCACCGGCTTCGACCCTGCATTGATGCAGCAGGCGCGCGAGCGATCCTGGGCCGTCTTGCAAGGCATTCGCGCCCGTATGCACCCTGGCATCAGCGAGGACGAGGCGCGCACGGAAGCTGACGCCGTCTTCCGCGAACTAGGCGTTGAGCGGCTATGGCATCCGGTGGTGATCCGTATCGGCGCCAACACGCTGAAAACATTTCGGCAGCCTTCCGACCCGGATGTCCGCCTGGGGCAAAACGACATCTACTTCATCGACCTTGGCCTGGTGTTTGGAGGCCATGAAGGCGACGTCGGCGACACTTTCGTCGTCGGCCGTGCCCCGGAGCGACAGGCCTGCGCCGAGGCCGCACGGGCCCTGTTCGACCTTGTCGCCGACGCATGGCGCAACCAGCAACTCAGCGGCGAGGCGCTGTATGCGTTCGCCGAGCAGCGTGCCGAGGCCATGGGTTGGCGCTTGAACCACGCGATCAAGGGACATCGGGTCAGCGACTTTCCGCACTCGGTACACCGTGCGGGCGACCTGGGCACCCTGGAAGCCACACCCTCGACCGGCTTGTGGATATTGGAGATTCAAATTGCCCATCCAACCGAGCCGTACGGTGCGTTCTACGAAGATTTGCTTAGCCGCTGATGGCTCTGCGCCGGCCCATCTGCAACACTGCCCCGCCGTACTCCGCCAAGGAGCTCGGCGGTCTCAATGACTTCGCCCAATGGAGGCGTTATGCCCATGGCTGCCAACATCGTTGTTGCACTGGTCGCGCTATTGCACGTGTGGTTTCTGGTGTTGGAGATGTTCTTATGGGATACGCCGACAGGCCGACGCACCTTCAAGCTCACACCCGAATTTTCCGCCGCCTCCAAAGTGCTCGCGGCGAATCAAGGGCTGTATAACGGCTTTCTTGCCGCGGGGCTGATCTGGGGCTTGAGCCTGGGCAACGCTGGCGCCAGCGTAAAAATCTTCTTTCTCGCCTGTGTGTTGATCGCCGGCATCTACGGCGGCCTTACCGCCAGCCGGAAGATTTTGCTGATTCAAGCATTGCCTGCGCTCATTGGCCTGATCCTGCTGCTGGCCTGATAACTTCGTTCAGGCGACCGGCCAACCCGCGCGTTACGACATATCGACTACCATGCGGAACACTCACTATTTGTAAGGCAAGTCGATGTCGCTCGATTCACCGCATCCATATGCGGACGCTGCCTGCCCTCCTTCGCCCAACGCTTCCGAGGATAGGCTCCGTTTCAGCGGTGACAATACGTTTCAACGCGTACTGCGACGCCGGGTAGAGGATTACTTCAAGCAGCGCGGCCTCAAGCAACGCGACAACGCAGCGATGTATTGGAAGACGGCGATCATTCTTGGCGTCTTCGTGGCGTCTTATGCGGGCCTGGTGTTCTTCGCTTCGAGCTGGTGGCAGGGCCTGCTGCTCAGTCTCGTGCTTGGCGTGGCAACGGCCGGTATCGGCTTCAACATCCAGCATGACGGCGGCCATCAGGCCTATTCGGATAAGCGCGGCATCAACAAAGCCATGGCAATGACGCTGGATATGGTCGGTGGCAGCTCGTACATCTGGCACTGGAAGCACGCGCGCTTCCATCACACCTACACCAACATCGCCGGTCACGACAGCGATATCGATCTCGGCGTTCTGGCGCGGCTGTCGCCCACCCAGCAGCGGCGCACATGGCATCGCTGGCAGCATCTCTATCTGTGGGTGCTTTACGGGGCCACCGCGATACGCTGGCACCTCTACGGCGATTTTCGCGACCTGATCACCGGCACTATCGGGGAGCGCCCCTTTGCGCGGCCGCGCGGCTGGGACCTCGCCGTGTTCGTGCTCGGCAAGCTGGTGTTTTTCGCTATTGCTTTCGGCCTGCCATTGGCCTTCCATCCCGTGGGCACGGTGCTGCTTTTTTATACCGCGGTCGCAGCGGTGGCCGGGCTGCTGCTGGCGCTGGTCTTTCAGATGGCCCATGTGGTGGAGCAAGCGGAGTTTCCGCTGCCCAACGAACAAAGCCAGCAGATGGATACCCCCTGGGCCATCCATCAGCTGGAAACCACGGTCGATTTTGCCCGCGATAACCGGGTACTCAGCTGGCTGGTCGGCGGACTGAATTTCCAGGTGGCACACCATTTGTTCGTGCGCATCTCGCATATTCACTACCCAGCGATCGCGCGGATCATCGAAGACACCTGCCGCGAATTCGGCCAGCCCTACCACGCGCACCGCTCGTTTGCCGCCGGCATCGCCTCGCACTACCGCTGGCTGCGTCGCATGGGCCTGCCGACCGCTGCCGCACTGCCTATAGCGCCGGTACCCGTACTCGTCGCCGCTCCCCTGCCGCAAAGCTAGACACAAAAACGCCGCGCCAAGCCGTTCGCAGACTGCTTGGCGTAGCAGCGGCTTATGCAGAGGGGCAACCCGCCCCGACGGCTGAACCAGCCGCCAGGCCGGCACTGGTATCATTACCGGCTTGTCTCCGGCCAGCACCCCCATGTCCACGCACCTTACCGAAACCCACCGCCGCCGCACCTTTGCCATCGTCAGCCATCCTGACGCGGGCAAAACCACCTTGACTGAGAAACTGCTGCTGTTCGGTGGCGCGATTCAGATGGCCGGCTCGGTGAAGGGACGTAAAGCAGCCCGGCACGCCACCTCCGACTGGATGGCGCTGGAAAAAGAGCGCGGCATTTCGGTGACCTCGTCGGTGATGCAGTTCCCCTACGAGGAACGCATCGTCAACCTGCTGGATACACCAGGCCACGCTGACTTCTCGGAGGACACCTACCGCGTGCTGACCGCGGTGGACTCCGCGTTGATGGTGATCGACTGCGCCAAGGGCGTGGAAGAACGCACGATCAAGCTGATGGAGGTGTGCCGCCTGCGTGACACCCCGATCATGACCTTCATCAACAAACTCGACCGCGAGGGCCGCTCGCCGATCGAACTGCTGGACGAAGTGGAATCCGTGCTCGGCATTGCCTGCGCGCCGCTGACCTGGCCTATCGGCATGGGCAAGCGCCTCAAGGGCGTGTATCACTTGCTGCTCGACGAAGTGCATGTGTTCGAACAGGGCAAGAATTTCACCCGGCAGGATTCAACCATTTTCAAAGGCCTGGATGCTCCGGGTCTGGTCGAGAAAATCGGCACGGAAGCGCTGAACGAGCTGCGTGACGAGCTTGAACTGGTGCAAGGGGCCTCGCATCCGTTCGATCTTGACCAGTACCTGGCGGGCAAGCAGACGCCGGTGTTTTTTGGCTCGGCGGTGAATAATTTCGGCGTGCAACTGCTGCTGGATTTCTTCGTGGAGCACGCACCGTCGCCGAAATCGCGCGCCACGCTCGGCCGCGAAGTGCAACCGGTCGAAGAGAAGCTCACCGGTTTCGTGTTCAAGATCCAGGCCAATATGGACCCGGCCCATCGTGACCGCATCGCCTTCATGCGGGTGTGCTCAGGCACTTATACCGCCGGCATGAAGATGATCCAGACGCGCACCAATAAGGAAGTGCGCATCGCCAACGCGCTTACCTTTATGGCCAGCGATCGCGAGATCGTCGAAAGCGCCTATCCCGGTGACGTCATCGGCTTGCACAACCATGGCACGATCGGCATCGGCGACACCTTCACCGAAGGCGAGCTGATCAGCTTTACCGGCATCCCTAACTTCGCACCGGAGCTGTTCCGCCGTGCGCGCCTGCGCGACCCGATGAAGATGAAGGCGCTGCAGAAGGGCCTGGCGCAGTTGTCCGAGGAAGGGGCCACCCAGTTCTTCCGCCCGTTGATGAGTAACGACCTGATTCTCGGCGCCGTCGGCGTGCTGCAGTTCGACGTGGTCGCCTACCGCCTGAAGGATGAGTACAACGTAGACGCCAGCTTCGAGCCGGTAGGCGTGGTGACCACCCGCTGGATCCACTGCGACGACGCCAAGAAGCTGGAAGAATTCCGCGAGAAAAACGCCATGAATCTCGGCATCGATGCCGCCGGTGAGCTGGTTTACCTGGCACCGTCGCGGGTCAATCTTCAGTTGGCGCAGGAGCGCTGGCCCGGGGTGCGCTTCGCCGCCACGCGCGAGCACGCCACATCGGTCGAGGTCTAAGACCCGGCCCCTCCCTCGACCGGGGTAGGGGTCGAAGTATTTCGCGATGGCCGAGGCCAGCACGGTCCTGTAAAACGACACGATCTGATTGCTTACACCTCATAGAGTCATATCGATGCCTACACCGAACCTCGCCTTCATGACTCCGGCCAGCGCCACCCGCTGGCAACGCTGGCTGGTGTTTGCGCCGTTTGCGCGCATTGTCACGTTCACGGCCATGTTGATTGCGCTCAGCTTCCCCACGCACATGATCACCGCGGCGCTAGGCTGGACCAAGACTGGCACAGCCGTGCAGCACGCGCTGGGCACGCTGAGCATGCAGTTGGTGCCGCCACTGATCGCCTACCTGGTTCTGGTCTACCTGATCGAGCGCCGACCGATGCGTGAACTGGCGCCCCGCGCTATACCCACTTTCGGTGTCGCCGGGCTTGTCGGTGGCGCCGTCTTGTTCAGCACGGTCGTTGGCGTACTGTGGCTGCTCGGCAGCTATCACGTCACCGGCACAAACGCCGAAGTGGCGTGGCTGCCCGGCCTGCTGGTGACCGGTATCGGAGCAGGCATCGGCGAAGAGATCATTACCCGCGGCGTACTGTTTCGCATCGTCGAGGAAGGACTTGGCACCTGGTGGGCACTGGTGATCTCTGCACTCTTCTTTGGCGCGGCACATATCGAAAACCCTAGTGCCACCTTGTGGAGTTCGGCAGCCATCGCGATCGAAGCAGGCTTGCTGCTAGCGATGATTTATCACGTCACCCGCTCACTTTGGGCCTGCATCGGCCTGCATGCGGCCTGGAACATCATGCAAGGCACGGTTTACGGCATCCCGGTATCGGGCGACGCGAGCAACGGCTGGCTGGTCTCCAACCGGACCGGCCCCGACTGGTTGAGCGGTGGCGGATTCGGTGCTGAAGCCTCGGTGGTTGCGCTGGCCACTTGCAGCTGTGTCACTGTCGTATTGCTAGTTATCGCCATACGCAGGGGTTCGATCGTACGGCCGTCCTGGCGCCGCACCATGCCACCACCGATCCAACACTGAATCAGAACCGCTGAATCAGCTCGCCAGCGGCAACGCGAACAGCAGTGCGCCAAACAGGCATAGCACCGTCAAGCCATGGAGCATGGGGGTGCTGTAACGCAGAACGACGAACTGCTCGACGGCACAACCCACCCAGAACAGCGATATGCCAGTGAGCACGGCATGACCCAGCTTCGCATGCAGCAACTCG
>NZ_JAPDPE010000153.1 GCF_026283955.1 Dyella silvatica
GCATGACCGTGGCCGCCTTGATCTATCGCCATCGACTCGCCGGCAAACGCGCGGTGGCCTGGCTGTCACGGGTACTGCCCTCCTCGGCGGGGCGCCGTTTGCGGGCACTGGCCGAACGCGTCGCCTTCAGCCTCACACCGCAATATCAATCCGATACCTTGCCGGCGATTTTTCACTATTGGTCGGGTCACTATCTCGCGCCCACGGCGCAGCGTCTCGGCATTGGCTCGCCCGAAGCGTTCTATCTCGACAGCATTCTGAAAGCCGCGCAGCAGAGCTCGGCGCCGCTGCGTGTGATGAGCCTTGGCTCCGGTGCCGCGAGCATGGAAATAGGCCTGGCCGATCAATTGCGCGCCGCCGGCGTAACGGCCCAGATCAACTGTGTCGACTTCAATCCGGGGCTGATGCGCAGCGCGGCCGAGTCGACCAAAGCGCGCGGCCTGGATCCATGGATCAGCTTCGAAACGCTTGATTGCAATCTGCCGTTCGAACGACCGTCACAAGACATCATCATCGTCAATCAGTTCTTTCACCACGTCACCGAGCTGGAGATCTTCTGCCAGTCGCTGCGCAAATCGCTTGCGCCACAAGGCAGCTTACTTAGCTCCGACATCATCGGCCGCAACGGACATCAGCTATGGCCCGATGTCGAGGCTGAAGTACAACGCATCTGGGCAAGCCTGCCACCTGAGCAGCAATTCGATCGCCATTTCAACGCGCCGCAAAGCAGCTACCGCTCGATCAACCACGCCGCTTATTCCAACGAAGGCGTACGCGCCCAGGACATCGTCGGCTGCCTGTTGGCGGAATTCGATTTCGAACTGTTCTTCAGTTTCGGTGCGGCCATCGTGCCGTTTGTCGAACGCCGTATCGGCTTTAACTTCGACCCTGGGCTGGAGCGCGACCGCGGCGTCATTGATCGCGTCGAGGCCATCGATACTTTGGCACTCGCCGAAGAGCGCTACCCCACCGCCAACATGATTGCCTCGCTACGGCACAAAAACCTCGTCACGACGCCTGTTTACCTGCCTCTGAGCCCGCAACGCCACGTCGAACTTACCCAGCAGCAGCTAAATAAGATCGCCCATAGCAGCCATTAAGCCTTTGCAAACAGGGAGTAGAATGCGCTTTTGCGATTGCCGTCCCATCATCCGACATGATTTTTGCCCCGCGACTCATTCTGCTGCTTCTATTCGTGCTGTTTGCGCTATGCGTACTGCTGGTGCATCTGCGTGGCCGGGCACGGCTGCGATTTGATCGCCAGCTGGTGGATCATTCCGCCGTCTTCGCCCCCTATAACCTGCTGATGTACGCCTTCTCGGCGGTACCGGCGCGACCGATCCTGGATCGCAGCGGCTTTCCACAGCTGGATTTACTACAGGCGAACTGGCAAACCATCCGCGACGAAGCCTTACAACTTTTCGACGAAGGCCATATCCGGGCCGCCGAAAAACACAACGACGCCAGCTTCAACAGCTTTTTCAAGCAAGGGTGGAAGCGTTTCTATCTCAAGTGGTACGGCGAGCCATTAGCTTCGGCCGAGACGCTGTGCCCGAAAACGGTCGCTCTGCTGAAATCTATCCCCAGCGTCAAAGCCGCCATGTTCGCGTTACTGCCGCCAGGCAGCAAACTCAATCCGCACCGCGACCCCTTTGCCGGCTCGCTGCGCTACCACCTGGGGCTGATCACCCCGAACTCGGATGACTGCCGCATTTTTGTCGATGGTGAGGTGCACTCCTGGCGTGACGGCAAGGACATCGTGTTCGACGAGACCTTCGTCCACTGGGCCGAGAACCGCACCGATCAAACCCGGGTGATTTTGTTTGCCGACGTCGAGCGGCCGTTGCGCACGCGCTGGATGAGTGCCATCAATCACCGGGTCGGCGCCTTCATGGGCAAGATCACGGCATCACCCAATACCGACTCCGAAGCGGAGAAGACCGGCTTCGTCAACCGCATGTTCTCGATGAACCAACGCAGCCGCGAACGCAGCCGGGTGTTCAAGAAAAAATATCCCAAGCTGTTCCGGGTACTGAAATACATCGGCATCGTGCTGATGATCTGGCTGGTCTTTCTGGCGCCCTACCCCCTGGTGCGTTAAACCCGCTGTCACGTTTTGAACCGCTGGCGCGTCTGATCTGAATCTATGCCGACGGAACATCCGATGGACCCGCAAACCGCCCTGTTCCAGCAACATCGCCCCCGTTTATTCGGGCTGGCTTATCGCATGCTGGGCACACCCACCGATGCCGAAGATGTGCTGCACGATGCCTGGCTGCGTTGGCATAACCAGGACATGGCGGCGCTGGACGACGCTGAGGCCTGGCTGGTCACCGTAACCACTCGCCTGGCCCTGGATCGGCTGCGCCGGGCCAAGACCGAGCGCCAGCATTACACCGGCCCCTGGCTGCCGGAACCACTAATAGCCAGCGACGAAGAGCCCGAATCCCAGCTGGAACGGAGTGAAAGCCTCAACCTGTCATTCCTTTTGTTGCTGGAACGCTTGAGCGCGGATGAGCGTGCAGCGTTTCTGCTGCGTGATGTGTTCGATTACAGCCATGCCGAGGCTGCCGCCATCCTCGGCATCACCGAGGATGCCTGCCGCCAGCGTGCGCACCGGGCCAAGCAGCGCTTGCGTGAAGGGCGGCCGCGCTTCAGCTACGAACCGGCAGCGCAACAGCATTTGCTAGAGAAATTCATGCACGCGCTGCAAGAGCCAACACCCGAGGTTCTCAAGGCCTTGTTTGCCGCCGACGCCGTGCATCTATCAGACGGTGGCGGCGTGGTTCGCGCAGCCCTGCGGCCGTTGCACGGCAGTGAACGGCTGGTTCAGCTTTATACGAAAGTCGCCCAGCGCTACCGGGAAAGCAACGCCGTGCATCGCCTGCAATGGCTCAACGGCTCGCCGGCGCTGTTCACCTGGATCGACGCCACCCTGGTTACCGTCAGCTGGATTGAAACCGATCAGCAGCAAATCGTTGCCATCCACTCTCTGCGGCATCCGCAAAAGCTGGCCAGAATCCATCGCGCCGTCACGTTCGCACTCGGTGATGCGTCCTAGGTAAGAACGGCCCATTGCGTGGCCTAACTGGAGCATGACCGTGACAAACCGTCTTTCACATCTTGATTACCCTAAAGCCACCGCCGGGCTGCGCAGTTTGGCCTCTTACGTCAATCATTGCGGCCTTGAAAAGAACCTGATCGAACTGGTGCTGTTACGTGTTTCGCAGATCAATGGCTGCGCCTACTGCATTGACATGCACACCAAAGATGCCCGTGCCGCCGGCGAAAGCGAGCAGCGCCTGTATCTGCTTCAAGCCTGGCGTGAAGCCCCCTTCTACAGTGAGCGTGAACGCGCCGCATTGGCATGGTGTGAAGCCGTCACCAGGCTCGGCGAGCATGGCGTTTCCGACGAGCTCTATGCCCAGGCGCGCGCCTGCTTCGAAGAAGAAGAGCTGCTGAATCTCAACATGGTGACGGTTCTGATCAACGCCTGGAATCGCATCGCCATTCCATTCCGTGCCGAGCCCGGACATTATCAGCCGGCAGCAACCCAGCAAGCCGCGTGACCCTCAATAAAAAGCCCCGCGCAAGGCGGGGCTCTCACGTAGCGGTTGGCGGTTCGATCAAACCGCCTGGACACGCTTGACGATGGCTTCGCCAAAGCTTTCCGTGCTGCCCTTGCCACCGAGATCGGGGGTGACGTGAGCGCGGTCGTGCTCCATCGTGTCGCGAATCGCCTGACGGATTTTACCGCCCTTCTCGACCATGCCCAGATGATCGAGCATGTCGGCCGCCGCCAGCAACAAGGCACACGGATTGGCAATGCCCTTGCCGGCGATGTCCGGCGCCGAGCCGTGCACGGCCTCGAATATGGCTGCATCCGCACCGATGTTGTCTCCCGGGGCCAAACCCAGGCCACCCACCAGACCCGCGCACAAATCCGAAATAATGTCGCCGAACAGATTGGTGGTGACGATCACATCGAACTGCTCAGGCCGCATCACCAACTGCATGCAGGTGTTGTCGACAATCATCTCGTTGAATTCGATCTGCGGGTATTCCTTCGCCACCTCACGGGCAACGTTGAGGAACAGACCCGAGCTGGTCTTCATGATGTTGGCTTTATGCACCGCGGTGATCTTCTTACGGCCTTTTTTCACTGCCATTTCGAAGGCGTAACGCACAATGCGGGTGCTGCCACGACGGGTGTTGCGGATAATCGAGGTGGCCGTCTCGCCGTCTTCCGACAGCGTCTGGCCTTCTGCCAGGTAAGCGCCTTCGGTATTCTCGCGCACGGTGATGATGTCGATGTTCTCGTAGCGCGCCTTGGTGCCCGGGAAGCTGATCGCCGGACGCACATTCGCATACAGGTCGAAATGCCGGCGCAAGGTCACGTTGATCGAGGTAAAGCCGCCGCCGATCGGTGTGGTAAGCGGGCCCTTAAGCGCCACCTTGTGCTTGGCGATGGTGTCCAATGTTGCCTTAGGCAACAGGTCGCCCTGCTTGTCGAGCGCGATCATGCCCGCTTCGACAACGTCATAGCTGAGGCCACAATCAAGCGCGTCGAGCACGCGCAGCGTTGCCTTCATGATCTCCGGACCGATACCGTCGCCCGGGATCACGGCAATAGTTTTGCTCATGGGAAACTCCTCAGAATAGAACCGTGCAACTGTGCTGCGAGAAACGCGCACAGGCTGAAATCCGCTTAATTATCGCCGATACGCCCCTCACCGAACACCCGTAAGGCGTTGCATATACTCGTATGCAGCGTTGCGAAAACTCGCACGTAGCGCCTTTTCCGAGATGGGGCCTGGCGGCCCCGGCCTGTATTAAGTGTGACTGGCACAGCTCTCGGCGTCGCCGGCGCCTTCGCCAGCCTCCAGTTGATCGAGAAAATCCACCGCGCGGCGCAAGTGTGGAATCACGATGGAACCACCGACCACCAGGCCAACGCTAAAGGTCTCGAAGAATTCCTCACGATTGACGCCAGCCTCCTTGCACTGCGCTACGTGGTAGCTGATGCAATCGTCGCAGCGCAACACCATGGATGCGACCAGGCCGAGCAACTCCTTGGTTTTTACATCCAGCGCGCCAGCCTTGTAGGTCTGTGTGTCCAGCGCAAAGAAGCGGCGCACCACTTGATTGTCTTCGGACAAGATCCGCTCATTCATCCGATGGCGAAACGCGGTGAACTCGGCCAGGCGATCCTTGCTCATGGGGTCTGGCCCAGCAGCTCAGCCAGCTTGCCGCTGCGATCGGCCGCAACCAGATCGTCAAAGCCGCCGACATGCTGATCGTTGATAAAGATCTGCGGTACGGTACGCCGGTTGCCGCTGCGCTCAAGCATGATTTTGAATTGCTCCGGATCGGTATCCACCAGCACTTCGCTCCATGTCAGCCCCTTGGCTTTCAACAGATTCTTTGCGTTGACGCAGTAAGGGCAAACGGTCTTGGAATACATCTCAATCTTGGGCACGACAGCACTCCAGAATCTTTGAATAAACGTTCAGCAAAGTTGGGACCCTCAGCTTAAAAAACAAGTCGGCCCAAGGGCGAACTGCTGCCCTGGGCCGTGGTCAGACAATGGTATTGTCTCCTACCTATGCGCAGGGCACTACGACCCTTAGCCCCACGTCTTCTGACCGCACTTATTTGCGCCAGTCTCGCCTTTGCTGCGGGCGCCCAGGACAGTGTCCGCCTGCCCGATCTCGGCAGTTCGGCCAATGCCCTGATCTCCCCGCAGGAGGCACAGGACTACGGCGCCTCCATGCTGCGTCAAATGCGCGCACTGAACATGGTGGTCGACGATGCCATGCTCGATGACTACATCAACAACCTGGGCTATCGCCTGGTCGCCGGCAGCGACAAGCCCAAGGATCATTTCTCGTTTTTCATCGTGAAAGACGAAGTCATCAACGCCTTCGCCGCCCCTGGCGGCTATATCGCGGTGAATTCCGGGCTGATCGACATCACACGCAACGAAGGTGAGCTGGCCGGGGTGATCGCCCACGAAATCGGCCATATCACCCAAAATCATTTGCAGCGCGCCTTTGAGGCCTCCAAGAAAGACGCCCCGCTACTGGCCCTGGTGCTGCTGGGGGCTATCGCCGCCGGTGCCGGCGCCCATGCCGGCGACGCCGCCAGCGCCATCATGATGGGCGGCCAGGGGCTGCTCATGCAGAAGCAGATCAATTTCACCCGCAAAGACGAGGTCGAAGCAGACCGAACCGGCATCCAGACCCTATCCAATGCCGGTTTCGACCCCAATGCCATGGCCGGCTTCTTCGAGCGTATGCAAGACACCATGCGAGTCGGCTCAGGTGGCGACCGCGATGTGCCTCAGCTGCTGCAAACCCACCCCGTCACGCTGACCCGCATCAGTGACGCCAAGTCACGCGCCGATGCGCTGATTGCCCTGCAAAAGCAGCGCCCCAGCAGTTCTACCCTGATCAAAAAACAGTGGGACAAAAGCACCGCCCCGATCCCCTTTGTGAAAGACGCCACCTCGCTAAGCCAGCGCGACCAAGACCATGGCGACCTCGACACCTATGCGCTGATGCGCGAACGTGTCCGCGTGCTATCGGGCGATGCCACGCAATTGACTACTTATTACGCATCCAGCTTCGCCGCCCCCCTACCCGAGAAGCGGCGTGAGTTCGACACCCCTGCCAACCATTACGGCTATGCGCTGGCACTCACCCGCAGTGGCCGCGGCGCCAAGGCCATGGCTGAGTTACAGCCGCTGTTGCTGACCCATCCCAGCAACCAGATCCTGCAATTGGCCCTGGCCGACGCCAAATTCCAGGCTGGGCAACGGGCGCAAGCGCTCTCGCTTTACGCCGAACTGAACGTATTGTCGCCACGCAACCGGGCGATTGCGCTGGCCTATGCCAAAGCGCTCACTGACGGCGGCTCCAAGGCGGAGGCGACCCAGGCGGCCGATATGCTGCGGCCGATGCTGGACGATGCCAATGAGCCGGACATCTATCGCACCTATGCCCTGGCCAGCGATAAAGCCGGCGACCCGGTAAGGGCTGGCGAGGCCTATGCGGATGCCAGCTACCTGTCCGGGCGCCCGTTCGATGCCATGGAACAGCTTAAACGCCTGCTGACCCGGCCCGATCTCGACTATTACGCCCGCGCCCGTATCCAGTCGCGGATCAGCGACCTCACCCCGCTGGTGATGGAGCTGCGCAAGCACAAGGTGCAAACCGAGGACAATCCGGACGGTCGCAGCCAACGGATGCAGAATTCCGGCACAAGCTGCAGCGGACGGCTATGCTTCAGCCTGGAACCGGGCCAGCGTTAACGGAAAGTGGCGTTTGGCGGCCTGGTCTTCGTAAGAATTGCGGCAAAAATCCACGCCTCTTGTTACGTGTCATCGCCGCGTAACATTGGACCGCTGCAATAATTGCGTCACAGGCCACCTAAAGCAGACCTACGCGTGCACAAACGCATCCTGATCGTTGAAGATGAAGCCTCGATCCGCGACATGGTCGCCTTTGCCTTGCGCAAAGCTGGCATGGACGCGGCCCACGCCGCCGACGCACGAGCCGCCCAGCTCGCTATTGCCGAACAAGTACCCGATCTGATTCTGCTGGATTGGATGCTGCCCGGCACCAGCGGCCTGGAACTCGCCCGGCGTCTACGCAAAGAAGAACTAAGCCGTGAAATCCCGATCATCATGCTTACCGCCCGCGGCGAGGAGATGGATCGAGTCAATGGCCTGGAAGCCGGTGTAGACGACTATGTCGTCAAACCGTTCTCGACCCGTGAGCTGGTCGCGCGCATCAAGGCCGTGCTGCGCCGCAGCCAGGGCGACGACGGCTCCGGCCAGGTCGAGCTGGGCGGCTTGCGCATCGATGGCCCGGCACACCGGGTGTTCGCCGGCGACGATGCGGTTGTCATCGGCCCGACCGAATACCGGCTGCTGTACTTTTTCATGACCCACCCTGAGCGCGTCTATTCACGTGCTCAGTTGCTCGATCATGTCTGGGGCGGCAGCGTCTACGTCGAAGAACGCACCGTCGACGTGCATATCCGCCGCCTGCGCAA
Source organism: Dyella silvatica (assembly GCF_026283955.1). Classification (GTDB taxonomy): domain Bacteria; phylum Pseudomonadota; class Gammaproteobacteria; order Xanthomonadales; family Rhodanobacteraceae; genus Dyella_C; species Dyella_C silvatica. The sequence continues at coordinate 8,059 of NZ_JAPDPE010000153.1, forward strand.
AACGCTGGAGCCATGGAAGCTGGACGACATGGTGCAAACCGTGCGTGGCGCCGGCTACCGTTTCTCTGCCAACATCTGATCGCAAAGGCTTTGCTGATACCGACAGACAGGCATCTGCCTGGCTGATCCGGTATCAGTCGCTTGCAGGGACTCCGGCTTTTGCTGATGCTTGACGACTACCAGCTCAGCCACAAGGCCTTTCATGCCCCAACCATCTGACGCCACCACCTGGAAGCTGTCGGCCGCGCTTGCCGCCGGCTTGGTCGCGGGCGGCATCTTGGGATGGTCGGCGGGCGGTCACCTGGCAGCCGGCGTGTCGCTTGTCGCTGTAGCGGAAATCGTCTTACTGCTGACTCGAATCCGTCATCAAACTCACCTCATGATGACGGCCCCTCCCGGCTTCAGCCCTTTGCAGCATGACCGTTTCATGACGCGTTCCCGCCGTATCGCCTCCAGCTTGCGTGATTTGCGCAGCGCCGCCGGTAATTTGCCGGACGCTGTGGTTTTGCTCGACAACGAGCAACACGTGCGCTGGTTCAACCATGCCGCCGAAGATTTACTCGGCCTGCGCCGGCCACAGGATCGGGGTACCACCCTGCACGACCGCTTGAGTACGACCGAGCTGGCCGGCTGGCTGAAAGATGGCGCCTACGAACCGCTTAACGACGTCGCTGCGCCAGGACACCCGAACCGTCATATCAACGTTACCCTGCTGCCCTTCGGCCGCCGCCAACGTCTGTTGCTGGCACGCGATATCAGCCACCTGACCCGGCTGGAGCAGATCCGCCGTGACTTCGTCGCCAACGTATCGCACGAGCTGCGCACGCCTCTTACGGTAATCCACGGCTATCTGGAATTGATCGATCCCAGTGACGTGCCAGAGCTCGCGCCGGTGCTGGGTGAACTGCGCGCGCAGTCCAAGCGCATGGGACAAATCGTCGAAGACCTGCTGACCCTGTCACGGCTGGAGACGCAAGAGCACGTGGCGGAAGAGCGGGTCCAGATGACTCCGTTGATGGCCACCATTCGCCGGGAGGCCGAAGCGCTTAGCCAGGGCCGTCACCATATCGTGCTCGAATCCACCGCCGAGATGGATCTGCTTGGCTCGGTCAAAGATCTGCACAGCGCGCTGTCCAATCTGGTCAGCAACGCCGTGCGCTATACGCCGACCGGCGGCAACATCACCATCCGCTGGCTGCGTACCAGCGAAGGCGCTACCTATTCAGTAACCGACACCGGTTTTGGTATCCCGGCCTCGCATCTGGCCCGGCTGACCGAGCGCTTTTACCGGGTATCGTCCAGCCGCTCGCGCGACAGCGGCGGCACCGGCCTGGGGTTATCCATCGTCAAACACGTGCTGAACCTGCATCAGGCACGGCTGGATATCCAAAGCGAGCCTGGCCAAGGCTCCACCTTTTCGTGCTGCTTTGGGCACGAGCGACTGCTCAAGCCCGGCGGCTCAGACGAAGTCTGAAATCGGTCCCTGCGGGCATCGAGCCGTCTTTTGCGCAGAAACAGGCCTTGAAATGGCCAGCATCGTGAATGGCAACCCAGTCAGCCATCACACTACGCGGCGCTGCGGCATGAGCTTCTTCACGCCATACGCCAGAATGGCCCCATGCGCCGTAAACCAACAACACCCCAGCCCATCGCCGACCGAACCGCCCCTGAGCTCTACCTCAACCGCGAACTGGCCGCTCTCGAATTCAACTTCCGCGTGCTCGCCCAGGCACGCGACCCGCAGATACCGCTGCTGGAACGCCTGCGCTATCTAAGCATCGTCGCCAATAATCTGGACGAATTCTTCGAGGTGCGCGTGGCGATGCTCAAGCATCACCATAGCTATGGCTCGGCAGCAGCCGGACCTGACGGCGTGTCCTCTGGCGAATTGCTGACCCGTATCCGCAAGCGCGTGCTCGATCTGGCCGCCGAGCAATACACCACCTGGCAGGACGAGCTGGGGCCAGAACTCGATGCCGAAGGCATCCGTTTTCTTACCCGCGATCGCTGGAGCGCACGTCAACTGCATTGGCTGCAAGGCTATTTCGAGAACGAGGTGCTGCCGGTGCTGTCGCCGCTGGGACTGGATCCGGTACATCCGTTTCCGCGCATCCTCAACAAGACCTTGAACATCGCGGTAGTGCTGAAAGGCCGCGATGCCTTTGGCCGCGAGGGACATATGGCCTTGGTGCGCGCGCCCCGCTCGCTACCGCGCATTATTCGTCTGCCCGACGAAGTCTGCGAACCGGGCGACCACTACGTTTTTCTTGCCGAGCTGCTGCAAGGCTTTGTCGACTTGATGTTCCCTGGCCTCAAAGTGGCCGGCTCGTATCAGTTTCGAGTGACCCGCAATAGCGAGCTGATGGTCGAAGAAGCCGAGGTCGAAAACCTCGCCAGCGCGCTGAGCGAGGAGCTGCTGGGACGCGGCTACGCCCGTCCGGTGCGATTGGAGATCGGCAATGATTGCCCCAAAGCCATCGTCGCCATGCTGACCTCGAACTTTGAGCTGGAAGAAACCGATGTGTATCGCTGCAATGGTCCGGTCAACATTATTCGCGCCGGCACCATTTATGAGCGGCTGGATCGCCCGGAGCTGAAATATCCGCGATTTACACCGCGCCTGCCGCGTGTACTCGAAGCCAGCAAATGCACGTTCGAAGTATTACGTCAGCGCGACGTGTTGCTGCATCACCCGTATGAATCCTTTGCCGCCGTCGTCGAGCTTTTACGCCAGGCCACGCAAGACCCTAACGTCCTGGCGATCAAGCAGACCCTTTACCGCGCGGGTTCCGACACGCCGCTGGTCGACTTATTGGTCGAGGCCGCGCGTAACGGCAAGGACGTCACCGTCGTCGTCGAGTTGCGCGCACGCTTTGACGAAGAGGCCAATATCCGCCTCGCCACCCGCCTGCAAGAGGCTGGCGTGCAAGTGGTGTACGGCGTCGTCGGCTTTAAGACGCACGCCAAAATGTTGCTGATAGTGCGCCGCGAAGACAACGTGCTGCGCCGCTACGTGCATTTGTCGACCGGTAATTACCATCAGGCGAACAGCCGCGCCTATACCGACATCGGCCTGATGACCGCCCAAGCGGAAATCGGCGAGGATCTGCACAAGGTATTTCTGCAGCTTTCCGGGCTGGGCCCGATCATCAGCCTCAAGCGCCTACTGCACTCGCCCTTCACCTTGTACAAAAGTGTGTTGGAGAAGATCGAGCGCGAGATAGCGCATGCCGAAGCAG
>NZ_JAPDPE010000154.1 GCF_026283955.1 Dyella silvatica
GCATGGACGTCGGGCAGTCTGGATAGCATCGTTACACCGTTGCTGCTGGCCACCCCTTAAGTTCATCCTGCCATGGCCGCTCTGCGCCGCGGGCTTGACTCGTTGGCTTGAGATCAGGCGCTTTGGGTCCATGGAGTATCTGGGCGGCTATTTGCGTGATGGCGTCGTCAGTGCCGCTGCCGGTGTATAACTCGCGATGCATGCTCGCCGGGTCCATCGCTTATTGGTTGGGCAGAGGAATCCACCATGACCTGCTCTGTTTTTGTTGGTATCAGCGTCGATGGTTTTATGGCCCGACCGAACGGCGAGCTTGATTGGTTGCCCGACGGTGGCGGCGAGCCTCACGGCTACGACGAATTCATCGCCAGCGTCGATGCCATCGTCATCGGCCGCAAGACGTTCGAAACGGTGTTGGGCTTTGACGCCTGGCCTTATGGTGATAAGCGCGTGGTGATTCTAAGCAGCCGTCCGATCGATTTGTCGGTGGTCCACGGGGGCAGGGTAGAGCAGATGGCGGGTTCGCCCGCGCAGATTGTTTCGCAGCTTGAGGCAGGCGGCTCCCATCATCTTTACATCGACGGTGGCGACACCATTCAACGGTTTCTGCGCGAAGGGCTGATCCGGCGCCTGATTATCACCCGGGTGCCCGTGCTAATCGGCGCAGGCATCGCCCTGTTTGGCAGCTTGCCGCATGATGTCCGGCTTCGCCATGTCACGACCCGGCACTTCGCCAGTGGCCTGGTGCAAAGCGAGTACCTCATCGACGCTTAGTTGGGGGTATTTCGCGCGCCGATGGTGCGCGGGTTGTGCTCGCCGTGACCGGTGCTCGCTCGGCGCCAAGTCGTCCGCACAGCGCATGCATAGATATCGTTGTCAGCCGGTGCTTGGCAAGAAACGCCTGGGGCCTCTGGTGACATCTGCTGCCGATGGCGATAAGGCGCGGGCCAAGCCGTGACTTGCTGCATCTGCACACGAAGCCTTGTTCGGCAGGCCTGTTCAACCCCGCTAACACCCGGTTGCCACACCTTCACGCCGCCATCACGCGAGGGGCACTGAACTGTGCGGCGGTCAATGCTGACAACGTTGTCATCGACCATGCACGATTGCTGAAAAGCAAGGGCGGGGGGCCCAGTCACCATCCAGCGGCACCGGCAAGAAGCCGGGCTGCTGTCCGTTCCATTCGTCCGGGAGGGGATGAGTTCATGTCACAACGCAAAACCTTATTGGCCGCGAGTATTGTCGTTGGCCTGTGCCTGTCTGTCGCTGTGCAAGCGCAAGACCAAAGTCAATCCAATGGCGACGCCACTACGCCTCGCCCTGCCGCCGGTAAAACCCAAGCTAACAAAGACCAGGCCAAGCAGCTGGAAGGCGTGACCGTCACTGGTATCCGCGCCAGCCTGGCCAAGTCGATCGACACCAAGCGCAATGCCAGCGCGGTGGTCGAGGCGATTACCGCCGAAGATATCGGCAAATTTCCCAGCACCAACGTGGCTGAAGCCATTTCGCAGATCCCGGGCGTCACCATCGATCGCCGCTTTGGCCAGGGCGAGCGCGTCAGCATCGACGGCACCGACCCCAGCCTCAATCTGACCTTCCTCGATGGCCACCCGGTCGCGCAGACGCCATGGCTGCTCGGCGAGCAACCGAATCGCGGTTTTGACTACACCCAGCTGGCGCCGGAAATTCTTGGCCGTCTGGAAGTCTATAAATCGCCGGAGGCGCGCCTGCCGGAAGGCAGTATCGGCGGCACCGTGATCATGCATACGCGCCAGCCGTTCGACCTGGCGCCGAATACGATCAGCGGTTCGGTAGGCACGGTGTACAACGATCAGGCGGGCCGCGGTCGGCCCAATGCCTCGGTGCTGTATAGCTGGCATAACCCCGAGAGCACCTTTGGCGTCACCACCTCGGTGGCCCATTACGAAGAACAGGTCGATCGCCAAGGCATCGAGATCTTCGGCTACTCGCCGGTATCCGACCTGATCACCAACCCGCATGTCGCGGCGCAAGTGGCCAACGGCCAGATCAAGTCCAGCGACCAGATGGCGCAGGAGGTCAATGGCGCTTATTTCCAGCAGCATCGCCAACGCGACAGCGTGACGCTGGGCATGCAGTGGAAGCCGATCGACCGTTTGCAGTTCGATCTTAATGGCCTGTACGTGCGTGAGAATTTCCAGAACTCGAACCAATCGCTGTACGCCATCACCAGCGATCATATTCAAGGCATCACCGGGCTTACCTCCAATGGCAGCGGCCAGATCACCGGCGGGCACTCCTGCGGCATCAACAACCCTGGTTGCCCGGATCACGCCATCACCATACTCGACGAGAACGTGCGCAAGTCGGTGGTTACCACCAAGGGCCTCGACCTCAAGGGCGAATACAAGGGCGATAGCTGGGCGTTGAGCGGCCAGGGTGGTTTCAGCAATTCGGGCAACCCGAACGCTTCGGCCGCGCTGTATTCACCGCGCTATTACGGCGGCTATACCTGGGACGTCAACAAAGGGCTGCACTTTGACGACCCGGCGGCGGCGCGCAATCCGGCCAACTGGAACCTGGACAACAACAGCTACTACACCCGCACCCCCGCGCATACGCGTGATGTCTATGGCCAGCTCGATTTCAGCAAAGACTTCGACAGCGTCTTCAATCAGTTGCTGACCGGCGTGCGTTACACCAAACATACCGAGAGCTCATCGTGGCTGCGCTACTACGTGCCGACCTCGGCCAATGGCACCACGGCGGCCAGCGTGGGCGGCGTCGGCTATACCAACGATATCTTCGATGCGTTCTCGGGCATGTCGCCGGACTATCGCAACCACATCCAGGCCGACCCCGATGTGGCGCGCAACTGGGTGATCGGGCAGACCCTGGGCAATGGGGTGGCGCCGGATCCGTCGACTTATCTCAACAACACCTGGAACCTCACGCAGAAGGCCGAGGCGGCTTATGCGCAGCTCAACTTTGCCAACGATAACTGGCATGGCAATGTCGGCCTGCGTTATGTGCATACCAAGATCAACAGCCTTGGTTACGAGGCCGGTGCCGACGCCAGCTTGCCGCCCCCGCCGGGTTCGGCGCAGCTCAGTTCGCGCACGTTCAATGACTTCCTGCCGTCGATCAATGTGGTTTACGACACCAATAACTCCGTGGTCTTTCGAGCCTCGGCGGCCAAGGTGATTGCCTGGGCGCCGTATAACCAGCTCGTCAACAACACCTCGCTGGTCGACGACCAGCTCACCGGCAGCGGTGGCAACAACAAGCTCGATCCGTACAAGTCGTATAACTTCAATGCTTCGGTGGAGTGGTATTTCAACGAGCAATCGATGCTGGCGCTGTCGCTGTTTTACAAGCACATCCAGAACTACATCGAAACCGATGCGTTGATCGAACGGCAGTTCAATTCGCTGTTCGGCTCCGATACCTATACCGCACTGGCGGCGCGCCCGCCGACCCCGGGACGCCAGGGCAATTGCGATAGTCATGGTTTCTGCGACTACAGCGTGTTGCGCCCGGCCAATGGCGGCGCGGCCAGCGTCAAAGGCTTTACAGTCAGCTACCAGCAGCCGTTCGGCGACAGCGGTTTCGGCGTCGCCGCCAACTACACCTACTCGCACGGCAAGAGTCAGTCGGGGCAAGACCTGCCTTACAACTCGACCAGTGCGGCCAATGTCAGCCCGTACTTCGAGAAAGGCGCGTTTACCGCCCGCATCAACTACGGCTGGCGTGGCCGCTATCTCGCCGGTGGCTATGTGGCCGGCGCACCGCCGGCCAGCGTGGATAGCTACACCAATGTCAGCGCCAGCCTGGGTTGGCAGTTCAACGAAAACTTCTCGCTGTCGCTGGATGGCATGAACCTGCTCAACGAGAAGTACTACCAGTTCGATCGCGAATCCAATCGCGCCTGGAACAACTACAGCACCGGTCGCCGCTACCTGGCCAGCGTGCATTTCAAGTTCTGATGCCTGAGGTGTAGGCGCGCCGCTGGGGCCTGTGCGATAGCGCAGGCTCCAGTTTTTTGGACGGCCATCGGCCATGGGCTGGGCCGCGGTTCATCACCGCAAACGATGACCGGTTTGCGGCATACGCCGGCGCGCATCGCATACGCATGTTCTATCGCCTTTGCAGCAGGCCTCATGGCACTCTCGCACCAAGCTCAGACCGTCGATGCTAGGCGGCGGGGCTTTTCACTGCTGGGGTGGCTGGAGATGATGGCAACGACGGTCGCCAAGGTCTGGGCACGGTGGATGTCGGTCTTGTTGTTGCTGACGCCTGTGGCGATGGCCTCGACTGCCCCCTCGGTGACCGAGGCCTTCAACCGATTCTGGCAGTCGGCACGCGGTAAACCCTATGTCGAACAAGTGCGGCTTTGGGATGAGCTGATCGAGCGCCCGCGGGCGGAGTTATATGCCTCGGTGGTGTGGGATAGCGCCAACCATCCCGACTGGCGGGCGCAGAAAGCGCGCTGGCTGGGTGCGCGGTTTGCCGCCTATGCCGATCTTGCCGCGGCTATACCGGCGCAGGCGGATGCTTTGCGCGCCGCGCTGGACCAGCAACAGCCCAGGTTTCGCCAATGGTTTCCGGATGCCAGTGCGCATCCCCCGATAGTGTTTGTGCTGGCGCCCAATTTCGATGCCAAGAGTGGCGTGCTTGCCGATGGCACGCCGGTGCTGGCGTTCGCCGTGGATAGTTTGCTGATGGAAAAAGCCCGGCTGGATATCGTGGTGCCGCATGAGTTATTTCATCTTTACCACGCGCAGCACGCCGGTATTCGCAACGATGGCGTGATGCCCGCGGCGGACCTGACCCTGCCGCTGTTCGAAGAGGGCCTGGCGACCTATGTCAGCGGTCAGTTGTCAGCGGGGCACACCGACGCCGAGCTGTTGTTGCAGGACGACCTTGGCGATATTTCCACCGATCGTCTGGCCGAGATGGCCGGCCGCTTTCTGGCGGATGCCTGTTTCAAGGCGATCGACCCCGCGCATCCCGAGGCTTATCGACGCTGGTTCAGTACGGCGGCTCAGCGGTACCAAAAGGATTTACCCAACCGCAGCGGTTACTGGCTGGGCTTGCAGGTGATTCGCCAGCTCCGGCGCGATTACTCCCTGGCGACGATCGCCTCATGGTCACCCCAGGCTGCGCAAGGACACAGCTTTGAAGCCTTGCAGTTGCTTAGTCAGCACGCTGAGAGCTGCCGTCATAGCCAGCCATAAGTCTTCGTCGTTAGCGCCTTCGGCATTGTTCTATCGGCGCAGCTTTGCGACGATTCGCGCTCGATACCTGCCAAGCCGGAGCCGACGGTGACCAGCCTTGCACAGACCCAGCGTCGCCAGCTCATCGGTCAATGCTTTTGTGGCGCCGTGCAGTATGCGGTGGCGGACGAGTTTCTCTACGCCGCGAATTGTCATTGCTCGGACTGCCGGCGGACGACCGGCTCGGCATTCAAGCCATTTGCCGGCATCGAGCGCAGCAAGCTATCCCTGCTGGCGGGTGATAGCGGCCTGCTGGTGTTTGGTGACGGCGATGGCGGCGACGTGCACTGTAAAGTTTGCGGCTCGCTGCTTTATTCGGTGGTCCGCGACGGCGCCTTCGTGCACGTCGCCATGGGCAGCCTGGTCGACACCCCATCCATTCGCCCTAGCGAGCATATTTTCGTCGGCTCGAAGGCGCCCTGGTTCACCATCAGCGATGATTTGCCGCAGTATGAGGGGCATGCTGTGGCCGAGTAGTGTGTGGTCATGGCGTCGTCCCATCTAGCGTTTGCGACGAGACGCCAAGCCATGTTCTCTCCCATACTTCGCTATACCTCGCCGCTTTGTTCGAGGTGCTCATAAGTGAAAGTGGGTGAATTCGACCAGGCGAGTACATGAATGGGCTTGCAGTCGATCTCCCGGTGGTATGCACAAACCCTCAGTCGGAGTGGCTATATGGGCGAAGACGAAGTCTCGCCAGACCAGGAGGCTTTTGGCACGGGCTTGCGGCTCGTAATGGGTATTGTGATGGCCGTGACATTTACCGTGGTCATCATGCAGCCTTTTATCAGAATGCCGGAGGGGATCCGACTAGTCGCCGTATTGCTGATCTTTGCTTGCAGCTCGTCCTGGGTGGTAGTCGGCTACCTTCGTCGGCCGGGAGGTGTCGAGAAAAGAGGCAAGTTGCTTACTGCGTTAGCCGTGGTCACTTTTCTACTGCTGATATTTTTAGCGACACTGGCTGCAGCATTAGTATCTGTTGCACTCTTTTCCTTCCTGCCTTGAACCCGTTGAGTAGGTGGACGCCTTAGATTTCGGCGGTTTAGCGAAAGACTTCCATATACCCACAGGAGCATACGTGTCGGCTATCGGTGCGATAAAGATCCAGCCCTTGCTACTTGCAGGGCGCAGTGTGCGGCTTGAGCCTTTAAGCGTCGAGCATGTTGCCGGCTTGGCGAAGGTAGGCCTCGAGCCCGAACTTTGGCGGCTGCAACCTGCGGTTATCGGCAGTGTCGACGATATGTACGCCTACGTGAGCGCTGCGCTGGAAGATCAACGGCGCGGCGTCTCCCTACCATTCGCCATCCTGGATCAGGCGAGCGGAAAGATCATCGGCAGTACGCGTTATATGGATATCGCCCTGCCGCACCGACGGCTTGAGATCGGCGCGACCTGGGTTACCTCGGCGTATCAGCGCACTGCGGCCAACACCGAGGCCAAGCTGCTTTTGCTCACCCATGCTTTTGAAACGTTGGGTGTTATCCGCGTGGTGTTCAAGACCGAAGTGCTTAACGAGGCGTCGCGCAGGGCGCTGGCGCGGCTGGGTGCGGTGGAAGAGGGCACGTTTCGCAAACATCTCATCACCCTCGCTGGCCGTGCGCGTGACATGGTTTATTTCTCCATCCTCGATACCGAATGGCCGGCGGTTAAAGCCCGGCTGGAGAGTCGGCTTGGTTGAGCGTGGCCGTGTGGTTGGTGCCGTTTCGTGGTGCTGCAAATCAATCGATTCTCATCGAGCGGCATCGCGCTGAACAAGTTCGGCCAGGCCGGTTTTCTGCAGCATGGCGAACCACCAAGTCGCGGATGCCATCAGCGCTACCGCGGCGGCAACCCATAGCGCCGCGTGCATGCCACGCTCAAAGGGCTGAAACATGGCTAGCAGTGCGCCGAAAATGGCCACGCCCAAGGCCGCGCCCGATTGCCGGGCGGTGTTGAGTACGGCGGCGGCCACGCCAGTGTGAGTTTTCTGTACGGTGCCCATCGCTGGTGCGGTGGCGGCGGGCGAGATAAAGCCGGAGGCGAATCCCGTCGCAAGCATGGGGATGACGGCGAGCCAGTAAGACGATGCGCTGGAGGATGACAGCATGCCCAGCGCGCCAACGACATAACTGCCAAATGCCATGCCCATGGATACCCGTGAGCCGAGCATTTTCACCAAGCGGTTGGAGAGCAGGCTTCCCGCCGCCACCATCGTGGTCATCGGCAAAAAGGCCAGCCCGGTCTGTAGCGGCGAGTAGCCGCGTGCCTGTTGGTAATAAAGGCTGAGCACGAACAACAGGCCATAAAAGACAAAGGCCGAGGCCATGGATGCCACGGTCGATGCGGCGAAAACCGGATGCCTGAACAAGGCCAGCGGCAGCATCGGTGCTGCGCGGTGGTTTTCGATCCACAAGAAAGCACTGCCTGCGATCATGCAGATGGCGCCAGCGGCCAGAATCCATGGTGACCGCCAACCCAGCGTAGGGCCTTCGATCAGTGCCGCGATCAAGCTGCCGAGCGCAAGCATCGCCGTGGTTTGGCCGGCAAGGTCGAGTGGCCTGGCTTGCGTTTCGCGTGGCTCGCGGCGTATGCGGCCCGTCAGCCAGATGCCGATACATCCGACCGGCAGGTTGGCAAAAAAGATGCTGCGCCATCCGAGGGCGTGAATCAGCGCGCCGCCGAGCAGTGGCCCAGCCGCCATGGCGATGCCGCCTGCACCGACCCAGAGGCCGATAGCGCCGGCGCGTTCGCCGGGGTCAGTGTAGGCATGATTGATCAGCTTCAACGAACATGGCACCAACAGCGCAGCACCGATGCCTTGCAAGGCGCGGGCACCTACCAGGGTGATCAGGTTCGGCGCGATGCCGCAAAGCATCGAGGCCAACGTGAATATCGACAGGCCCGCAAGATAGACGTTTCGCGCACCCCAGCGGTCACCTAGCATGCCGCCGCTCAACAGCAGGCTGGCAAAGCTCAGGGTGTAGGCGCTGACCACCCATTGCAGGCCGGCCATGCCGGTCGATAAGGCCGTCGCCACGCGTTCAAGGGCGACGTTGACGATGGATGCGTCCAGCAGCACGACCACATAGCTGATGCTGGTGGCGGCAAGCACGCGGCGTTGTTGCGTTTTCATCGGCGGCACCGGCGGCGGCTTTCGGTAGCTTGGGGCTTTTACTGTATGGCTAGCGGGCGACGAGACGTTTCGCCGCACATCGAAGCATTCGGTATGGCTTGCGCGTGGATGGTTCAGGCGACGCGCTAACATGCGCCATCGTTTATTCGCCTTAGCGGACCGATCATGACGTTTCGTCAGTCTTTTCTCGCCCTGCTGTGCTTGCCGCTGATGGCTTATGCACAAGAGCCGCAGGTGTATCACCCGGCGTCGCTGCCGACCACGACGGTGGCCCCAGGGGTATCGCTGAAAGAGCTGACCGGGCTAAGCGCCGCTGGCAGTGCGCATAGCGAGCGGGTCAGCGTGGCCTTGTTTCATCTGGAACCGGGCCGTGCCAGCGCATGGAGTCACAACAAGAACGGTGAGGAGTCGTTCTTCGTGCTGAAAGGGAATGGCAGCGTGTGGACCGGCCATCGCTGGCAGCCGGTCAAGCCGGGTTCGTATGTGGTGATTCCCGCCAGCCATGTGCGCTCGATCCGGGCCAACCACGATGAGTCGCTGGATTTCTACGCCATTACCGCGCCGGCGTGGACTCAAGACGATGATGTGCATACCGCGGCGCCGGCAGGCGCCAACTAGGGCCTGTTCACGCTATTCGCGTAGCCCGCGCCGGGATCTGTTTGCGCGCAGGGCCGGCATCGGTGCGCTATCCGCCGCGCCGTACTAACTTGCGCTAGCGGGTTCCGGTGGTTGCCATAGTTCGATGCGGGTTCCCTCGGGGTCGACGATCCAGCCAAAGCCGCCGAATTCGCTTTGTTCCGCGGGCTCTTCGACGGTTATCCCGGCGGCGCGTAATGAGGCAAGCAAGGTTGGGAGGTCGTCGACGCGCAGGTTGAGCATGTAACTCTGTGGGCCGGAGCCGAAGTATTTGGTGTCGGCTGCAAACGGCACCCATAAGCTGTAGCCGGCGCGCGACTCATCTTCCTTGAAACGTACGCAGCCGCTGTCATCCGCGGTGAGGCCGAGATGTTTGGCATACCATTCGGCAAGTGCCGCCGGGTTCTGTGACTTGAAGAAGATGCCGCCGAATCCAATAACCTTGGCCATCGTGTGATCTCCGCTTGATGTGTTGTCGCTATGCGTTTGTGCCGCTTGTGGTGCAGGGCAGGTTTGCCGCCTTCGTCATGTGCCGGTTCGTATGCGATAAGGTTTGAGCTGGCGCCGGTCGCCTGGCTCGCGTTGGCACGATCAAGCCTGGGCCAGGGCAAGCTTATACGTCAGCTTGTTGGCCGGTTCCAGCATAGATAATCTGCGACTCCAGCGGCAGCTGTCGACGGGCGGCCAATACACGGATACGCATAGGACTTTCGATGACGGCTGCCAACCAGAGCGACCCGATACTGTCTTGCGAATCAAAACAGGCCTGGGCCGCCTGGCTTGCCAAGCACCATCAGGCGCCCGAAGGCATCTGGCTGCGCCTGGCCAAGAAAGCCGCCGACACACCCTCGGTGACCTATGCCGAAGCCATCGACGTGGCACTGTGCTACGGCTGGATCGATGGTCAGAAAAAGCCGGACAACGAGCACTTCTGGTTGCAGCGTTTTACTTGCCGGTCGGCCAAAAGCCTGTGGTCGAAGATCAACCGCGACAAGGCGACGAAGCTGATCGCCAACGGCCAGATGAAGGCCGCCGGCCTGAAAGAGATCAAACGGGCCAAAAGCGACGGGCGTTGGGAGGCGGCGTATGACTCCGCCAGCAGCGCCACGGTGCCGGTCGATTTCCAGGCAGCGCTGGATGGCAATGCGAAAGCCAAGGCATTTTTTGCCACGCTGAACAGCGCCAACCGATACGCCATGCTGTTCAGGATTCACACGGCCAAGAAAGCGGCGACCCGTGAAAGCCGTATCCAGACCTTCGTACAGATGCTGGAACAACACCAGAAGATCCACCCGTAGTACGTGGGTTGAGCTGAACGAGGTGAGGCCCACCAAGAATGGGGTATGGCGCGTTGTTGGGGTTCGCATGCGCTGTCCCCAACCTACGGTTCACCCCGACCCACGCGCGGGCAAGGCTGCTTTGCCAGGGTCGGGAATAAATTCCCGGGCTGATCGATCTTATCTGTCGTAGGCATCGCTTGGATGCCGTAACCGGTAGGTGCTTGCCATGTCCACGTCTATACCTGCGTCTTACACGATACCGGCCGCGGCGCCGACGGCTTACACCCGGGTGGCGGTGCTCATGCATTGGCTGATTGCGCTGCTGATCTTTCTCAATGTCAGCGTCGGCATTTATATGGGGACCTTTCCGAAGAAGGACCCAGGCCATGATGCGGTGCTGTTTTATCACGCATCCATCGGCAGCCTGATTTTTATGCTGGCGGTGTTTCGCCTGTGCTGGCGAGCGACGCATAAGCCGCCGGCCTTGCCCGCGACGATCGCATCGTGGCAGCGGACCGCGGCGCATATTCTGCATTGGGTGCTGTACACGTTGATGCTGCTGGTGCCGCTGACCGGCTATATGCACCGCATGGCCGGAGGGCATCCGGTCAGCTTTTTCGGCATCGGCTATCTGCCGGTGCTTATCGGCAAGAACGAACCGCTGCGCCTGCTGACCGATACCCTGCATGTGTGCCTGGTCTGGGTGCTTTGCATTCTGGTCGTCGGTCACATCGGTGCCGCGCTAAAACACCGCTTTATCGATCGCGATGGTGTTATCCAACGCATGTTGCGGGTAT